>ONCI01000043.1 GCA_900316255.1 uncultured Eubacteriales bacterium
CGAGAGCCGCTTTGAGACCGGCCTGCTGGACGGCCGCGCCTTTGAGGGTTACGCCGAGTGGATCACCCACCCCCTGCCCGCCGAGGAAGCCGCCAGCCCCATCTTCACCAAGATCTTCTGTGTGGAGAAGGAGGTCAAACGCGCCAGGCTCTATGCTACGGCCTTGGGACTTTATGAGGCGGAGCTGAACGGCGAGAAGCTGGACAATACCTTCTTTGCCCCCGGCTGGACGAACTATCACAAGCGGCTCCAATACCAGAGCTATCCTGTGAAACTGACCCGCGGCGTGAACGAGCTGCGCTTCACCTTGGGCAAAGGCTGGTACTGCGGCAAGCTGGGCTTCGATCCGCAGCCCAACAACTACGGAGACAGGACCGCGCTCCTGGCGATGCTCTGTATGGACTACGCCGACGGGAGCCGTGACGTGATCGGCACCAACGAGACCTGGCAGGTCTCCACCGGGGCGATCCGCTTCTCCGAGATCTACGACGGCGAGGCCCAGGACACCACCGCCAAAGAACAGCCCCTCGGCATGGCGATCCGCTATGAGCACAGTTTCGACAGCCTGATCGGCCAGGAGAACGAGCCGGTGCGCTGCCTGATGCGCCTGGACGCGGTCCGATCCTTCGTCACGCCCCGCGGCGAGCTGGTCTATGACTTTGGCCAGAACCTGACCGGCTGGGTGGAGGTGCAGATCACCGGCAACCCCGGTCAGCGCCTCACCCTGCATCACGCCGAGAGCCTGGACGAAAACGGGAATTTCTACACCGGGAACCTGAGCTTTGCCAAGGCTACGGACAGCTATATCCTGAACGGCGAAGCCCAGACCCTGCGCCCGCACTTCACGTTCCACGGCTTCCGCTACCTGTGGGTCGAAGGCCTGGAAGAAAACCAGGAGGCGGTCTTTACCGCCTGCCATCTGTCCACCGACCTGCGGCAGACCGGCAGCTTTGCATGCTCCAACAAGCTGGTCAATCGCCTGCAGCAGAACATCCAGTGGAGCCAGCGGGACAACTATCTGGACGTGCCCACCGACTGCCCCCAGCGCAGCGAGTGCGAGATCTGTACAGCGAGCAGACCCCGGCAATCGGTATGCCCCAGGTGGTGCCCAACATCATGGGCGTGGGACAGACGGGCGCGGCCTACTGGGGCGACGTGGCCACGGTGCTGCCCTGGACGCTGTATCAGGTCTACGGCGACAGGCGGGTGCTTTCGGATCAGTTCGACAGCATGAGGATCTGGGTGGACTTTATCACGGCTCAGTGCGGCGAAAACGGTCTGTGGCAGACGGGCTTTCAGTACGGCGACTGGCTGGGGCTTGACGCAGAGATGAACGCCCTGAACGAGCCGCGCAAGGGCGCCACCGAGGACTACTTTGCCGCCAACGCCTGCTATCTCTGGAGCCTGCAGATCCTTGCCGACACGGCAAAGCTCCTGGCAAAAAAAGAGGAAGAGGCCAAATACCGCGCCCTGCGCGAGAAGGTGCTGGCCGCCTTCCGGAATGAATATGTGACCGCCGCCGGACGTCTTGTCTGCGAGACCCAGACCGCCATGGTGCTGGCCCTGCACTTGGGGCTTGTGGAGGAAAAGCACCGCGCGCGCATCGCCGCCATGCTCAAGACCAACATCGACGCCCACAAGACCCATCTGGTCACGGGCTTCATCGGCACGCCCTATGCATGCCTGACCCTCTCCGACAACGGGATGCACGAGCTGGCCGGTAAGCTCCTGCTGCAGGAGCAGAACCCCAGCTGGCTTTACGAGATCAAGATGGGCGCCACCACGATCTGGGAGCGCTGGGATTCCATCCGGCCGGACGGCAGCTTCAATCCCGCCAACATGAACTCCCTCAATCACTACGCTTACGGCTCCATCGGCAACTGGCTCTATACCAGGCTTGCCGGTCTGGAACTGCGGGAGCCGGGTTACAAGAAGTTCTCCGTCAAACCGCAGTTCATCCGCGGCATCGAGTGGGTCAAGCTCCGCTATGACAGCGTCTACGGCCCGATCCGGGTGGAGTGGAGCTGCCAAAGCAAGACGATTCGCGTGGAGGTCGAGGTCCCGGCCAACACCACGGCCCTTGTGACCCTGACGGAAAAGGACGAGACGGTCGAACTGGGCAGCGGCGTCTATACCTGGGAGTACGCCACCGAGACCGATCTGCACCTTGCAAAATACAGTCTGGAGATGCCCTTGCGGGTGCTGATGGAACATCCCATCGGAAAGCACATGCTGAGCCAGTACGCCCCCGAGATGGCAGACAACCCCATGATCCAGTACGTCATCGACGAGCCGATCACGGCGCTGCTCAGCTACGCGCCGCAGATCCAGCCGCTGTTTGAGGCCATCATCGGCGCCATGAACGCGGCGGAGGAATGAAATGAAAACAAGGTTTCAGGCAGAGAGACCCATGAATCCGCTGCTCCCGCCCGAGTACTGCATCCCGGACGTGGAAGGGCGCAGCATGCCGGACGGACGCCTGTATCTATATGGCAGCCACGACGTCTCCGACAAGGAATACTGCTCCCGGGATTACGCAGTCTTTTCCACAGAGGACTTTCAGAGCTGGACGATGGAAGCGCCCAGCTTCTGCTGTGAGGATATCCCCTGGGCCGGAACGGTCGGCCTGAGTCGGGCGCTGGACAAAGTCAAACGCTTTGACGACCTGCCCCTGTACCTGAAAAAAGTGATCCCCGGCGCCGGAAAGCTGGTTCCGATCAAGCTTCTGGTCAAAAGCATCCGGGACAACTCGCCCGGCCTGCAGCCGGAGACTGTGACGCTGTTCGCGCCGGACGCCATCGAGAAGGACGGAAGATATTATCTGTTCTTCTGCCTGTCCGATGGCAGCGAAGGGGTGGCGGTCTCGGATTCACCGAACGGCCCGTTTACCGAACCGGTGGCACTGCCCACGCTGGGGATCGACCCCTCCGTTTTCCGGGATGACGATGGAAAAGTGTATCTCTTCTGGGATCAGTTTTCCTCCCGCGCTGTGGAACTGGACCCGGATTTGAAGAGCTTTGACGAAGCAAAGGTGAAAAGCGGGCTGGTGACGGAGGAAGAGCACCATTTCCATGAGGGCTCCTCCGTGCGCAAGCGGGGCGACACCTACTACTATGTGTTTGCCGATACCTCGCGCAAAAATCGTCCCACCTGTCTGGGCTACGCCACGGCAAAGCATCCCCTGGGGCCATACACCTATCAGGGCGTCATCATCGACAACCTTGGCTGTGACCCGGAAACCTGGAACAACCACGGCTGCATCCAGGAATACAAGGGACAGTGGTATGTGTTTTATCACCGCAGCAGCCGCAACAGCAAATTCCACCGTCGGGTCTGCTGTGAGCCGATCTCTTTCGATGAAAACGGCCTGATCCCTGAGGTGAAGATGACTTCCCAAGGGCCGGGCCCTGCCTTTGCCCCGGGAGAGATCATCCCGGCCTATGCTGCGTGCGAGGTGAACGGCGGCGCTTATGTGGACGGGGACAGGCTCGTGCTGAAAAGAAGCAGCTCCGCCTGCTTCCGGTATCTGCAGGCAAATGGCAAAAATGCCGTCCTGCATGTGGAAGGTGAAGAAGATGCCCTTGTCCATCTTCTGGCCGACGGTCTGAGCCTCAAGCGTGGAACAGGAAGCGCAGAAATCCGGCTTCCCGACAAAGAATGGGAGTTGGTATTGAAGAACGGAAAAGAGAAGACCATTTTTTTAAGAAAGCTCTGGCTTGAAGATCTGAATTGAGGGAAATACACGCAGCAATACCATACATTTGAACTTCGTTTTCAAGGCGAGAGTCTGCAAAGAGACTATGCAGATAATCCTCTGACCGCACCTGTGGCGGGCAGCGAAAAAAACATGAATCCAAACAATACTACTGGAACGAATACGCGCGATTTGTTATACTGATTTCAAGAGAAATCGCAGGGGGTGCTGACATGAAAAAACTCAAGAACAAACTGGGAAAATTGGCCCAGCGTATCATCGACAAGGCCATGGGCAACGGCCTGATGCAGGAGGAGACCTCGGCCTCCGGAGAACGCTACGTCACACCGGGGATCGGGCCGCTGATCCGCCAGGCGGGAGCCGAGGGCTGCGTGCTGCTGAAAAACGACGGCGCGCTGCCGCTGAACCGGGATAAGGAAGTCGCGGTCTTCGGGCGCTGCCAGCTGGACTGGTTCTATGTGGGCTATGGCAGCGGGGGCGATGTGAACGCGCCCTATCATGTGAATCTGATCGACGGTCTGCGCAATGCCGGGCTTAAACTCAACGCCGATGCGCTGAACGCCTATGAGACCTGGACACAGCATGAGGACAACATGGCCGATCACGGCTGGTGGGGCCACTGGCCGATGAATTATCCGGAGATGCCGCTGGATGACGCGCTGGTGCAGAAGGCCGCGCAGACCGCCGAGACTGCAATCGTTGTCATCGGCCGCGCAGCCGGGGAGGATCGGGAGAACACCCTCACCAAGGGCAGTTTCTACCTGACCGATGAGGAGCGGGCCATGCTCGACGCGGTCACGGCAGCCTTTTCCAGGGTCGTGGTGCTGCTGAACATCGGCAATATCATGGACCTCTCCTGGACGGAGGAATACGGGGACAAGCTCTCCGCCCTCATGATCGTCTGGCAGAGCGGCATGGAGAGCGGCAACGCCGTTGCGGATGTCCTCACCGGAGCTGTCATACCTTGCGGTAAGCTCAGCGATACGATCGCCCGCCGCTATGAGGACTACCCCAGCAGCGCCAATTTCGGCGGCAAGGAGTTTAACGACTACGCCGAGGGCATCTATGTAGGTTATCGGTATTTCGACCGGCACCCCGATAAGGTGCTCTATCCCTTTGGCTTCGGCCTGAGCTATACGTGCTTTACCCTGAAGTCCGAGAGCCTGCAGCGCAGGGAGAATGAGACGGAAGCTGTGATCACCGTTACGAACACCGGGACGCTGCCCGGCAAGGAGGTCGTTCAGCTCTGGTGTCAGGCACCGGCAGGACGCCTGGACAAGCCCCTGCGAGTGCTTGTGGCCTTCGGGAAAACGAAAGCCCTTGCCCCCGGCGAAAGCGAGACGCTGCGGCTCTGCTGTGACGACAAGTGCCTGGCCTCTTACGACGAAGAGAGCAGCCGCTTCGTGCTGGAGGCGGGAGAGTATCGCTTCACAGTCAACGACACGGAAGCTGGAAGCTTTTCCCTCGACGCAGAAATCACGGTGGAGCAGTGTGAGCCTCTCTGCAAAACCAGCGCCGAGCTGCGGGAACGGATCCTCAGCCGTCTGCCGAAAGCGGTTCCTGTGACCGGGATCGGGAGCTATACGCTCGACGACGTGAAAAGCGGGAAGATCGGGCTGGACGACTTTATCGCCCGGCTGAGCGACAAGGAGTTGGAAGCCCTCAGCCGAGGTCACGGCATGATGGGAAGTTCCCTCGGCGTGGCTGGCAACGCGGGCGCCTTCGGCGGCGTGATCGAGAGTCTGCGAAAGAAAGGCGTGCCGCCGATCATTACCTCTGACGGCCCTGCGGGGCTTCGCCTGAAAAAATACTGCGCACTGCAGCCCTGCGGCACGGCCCTGGCCTGCACCTGGAACACGGATCTGATCGAAGCGCTCTCCGCCAAGGTGGGTGAGGAGATGATCCACTATGACGTGGACGTGCAGCTGGCCCCCGGCATGAACGTCCACCGCAACCCTCTCTGCGGCCGAAACTTCGAGTACTTCTCCGAAGATCCGCTGCTCTCCGGCAAGATGGCCGCGGCCACGGTGCGCGGCGTGCAGAGCAAGGGAAGGGCCGCCTGCCCCAAGCACTTTGCCTGCAACAATCAGGAGACCAACCGCAACCGCAACGATTCCCGCGTCTCCGAGCGTGCCCTGCGGGAGATCTATCTGAGAAACTTTGAAATCGTGGTCAAGGAGGCGAAGCCCCTGACCATCATGACCAGCTACAACAAGGTAAACGGCGTGTGGAGCCATTACAACTACGACCTGGTGACCACCGTCCTGCGCGGCGAATGGGCTTACACCGGCTGCGTGATCACCGACTGGTGGATGCAGAAATCCAAAAGCCCGGAGTTCCCGAAGCTCAAGAACAACGCCTACCGCGTGCGCGCCCAGGTGGACGTGCTGATGCCGGGTGATATCGGGCATCTTGCGAAGCAGTACAAGTCCGACGGCAGCCTGCTGGAGGCACTGGGACAGGCCGACGGCATCACTCGCGCCGAGCTGCAGCGCACGGCAAGGAGCGTACTGACGCTGGCAATGAAACTGAAAATGTGACTTTTCAACGATTCTGTTTCCGTCAACAGCGAGTGGAAAAGCGAGATTTTCCTTAGCGGGAAGGCCACCATATGAGAATGGCTGCAAACAATGAAAAGATCTGCTGCTGTGGATCAATACAGTGTAATGCTCAGACGATGTGACAAGACATAGTGGGTTATGCATTTCGTGAAAAGTGCGTTACCCACTATGATCCTTTCATCCAATGGCGGGAAAGCATCGTGGTCTCTGCCGAGAGAATTTCGGTCCGCAGCTGCCAGTGGCAGATGCAGGCGGCACGCAATTTACGCAGCCGGGCGATCCGTCTTGAAAACCTCTGTCATATAAGTGTATAAAGATCCGCCCGGACTTTGCGTCCGGGCGGATCGTCTTAGTTTTCAGTTTTTCCGCGGAATACCCAGAACTTCTGGATGAAAAAGTTCGCAACGAACAGTCCCCCGTCCACCAGGATCTTCACCAGCGTAGAGACGTTGTCGCTCTGCACATGGAAGAGCCACACGAAAAAGCTCAGCAGAAGCGTGGAGGCCGCAAGCGTGGGCACTGCCAGCAGATAATAGCGCAGCAGGGCCTTTCCATAGGGCTCCCGGCTCTGAAAAACCATGCGGTTATTCAGATTGAAGTTGAAGAAGGAGGAGAAGATCCGGGCGATCACATTGCAGACAGGCGCGGCTGCTTCTCCCAAAAGGCCGCCGAAAAGCGCAAGCCCAAGGCGAAACAGCCCCGTATCCACCACCCAGGAGAGGACAGAACTCAGCGCATAAAGGGCCGGCTGTTTTGCTTTTTTCATACTGCCCCCTCAGAGGAACAGGCCTTTGAACATGACCCGGAAGATCCGCCAGGAATCCTTGAGCGCATTGTAATGGGAGCTGTAGTCCTCCGGATCGTAAACGGTGGTGATGGGCTGCTCCAGGAACAGGATCCCCCGTTTTTTCATCTTCAGGAGCATGTTGGTCTCATACTCAAAGCGCTCGCCCTCGATCCGGATAAAGTTCTCCAAAAAATCCCGCGGAATGGCGCGGAGCCCCGTCTGCGTATCCGAAAGGCGGATGCCGTAAAAGAGACGGAACATCCGGGAAGTGGTCTTGTTCCCCGCCACGCTTCTGGGCGGTACCCCCGGCAGGTCAAAGTCCCGGCAGCCAAGGATCACCTTGTTTCCTTCCCGCAGCATCCGTTCGCCGCAGGCGATGATATCCTCGGTCAGATGCTGGCCGTCACCGTCGATGGTGATGACGCCCTTTACCTCGGGCAGCTCATCCAGCACGTGCCGGAACGCGGTCTTCAGCGCCCGGCCCTTGCCCTTGTTGCCCTCATGGTGCAGCACCGTGCATCCGGGGAGCGCGGCAGCCTTCTCGAAATGGCCCTGCCCCTCCGGACCGGTCCCGTCATCCACGATCACGATATGGGCAAAGCCGCCGTTCACCAGTTCCTCCACCACCCGGTCAAACTTGTTGTCCGGATCCAGGGAAGGCAGCACGATGGCCAATGCCTCTTTGCACGAGATATTATCCAATGACATCGCTCTCTTCTGTGTTGTAGTCCTCAACGGAGAAGGCAAACACCTCGTTGCTGGCAGGCAGATACTGCACGAATACATACATATCCCGGTGGACTTCCTCGTAGCCCGCGGGCATCTGGGAACCGGCGTCGGCAGAAATGTCCAGGATGTAGATGTTGTTGCCCAGAGGCTTCACGCCGTTGAGCTTGCTGCCGTCAAAGTTGAAGTTGGAGTTGTGCATGTACTCCAGGTAGCTGTGAAGCGTGCGGTCCAGACGGTCGTCCAGATCGCTGCCCTTCAGGACATAAGCCCGCACCCGGGCGTAATCGGTCCAGATCTGGCCCGCGCCGGAGGAGAACTGCAGGTAACGCTCGGTAAACTCTCCGCTGAACTTGTCAAAGCGCTGGTAGAGTTCCTCAGAGACCGGCTCAATGAACTGGGAATCGTCCCGCTCGGGATCGATCGCCGCAGGCTGCCCGTTTCTGTCCAGCAGCTGGTAGTCCACCTGACCGAAGATCTTGTCCGCATGGTACTTCACCTTGGTGGGCAGACCGTCAAATTCATCATAGTATTCCGCCAGCACGTCGTAGGGCAGCCCCCGCTCCACGATGTTGGCCTCCGTCAGCGCGTGGCCGTTGAGAAGGACCGTGAAGGACTCGGGTACGACAAGTTCAAAATCGGTGTACAGGCCGTCCAGATAGAACTGCACGCCCTCCACTTCCCAGGGGTACAGGGCCCAGTTTTCAATGGCCCAGTTGACCAGGGTGTTTTCCTCGGGTTCAAAAGGATGCTGAGTCAGATAGACCTGGCCGAACTTGCTGCGGCCGGAGAAAAGATCATAGATCTTCCTGGTTGCGCTTCCCTCGCTTACGCCGGGCAGGCAGTGGATGTCATCCTGGAGGACCTCACGGAGCACCTGGACGCACTCATCATCCGTCTGGTAGGGATGCTCCATCTCCGAAATGGTCCTCTTCAGGCCGTTCTCGCCGTTCAGCCACATCTCGGTGTCCAGCTTTTCCATATAGGCGTCCACCTTGGGACCGATCTGACCATTCTCCCAATACTCGCCAAAGGTCATCAGACTGGTCCAGAGAAAATACACGCCGTAGCACAGCACCAGCGCCCACAGCACCATGAAAACGGCGTAGACGATGGCGCCGACTCTGGTTTTCTTTTTCTTCGTTTTCTTCATCGTTGCTACCCTCTTCTTATCGGAACAGAATGGCATTGGGCAGGCCGCGGGAATAGCCGCTCTCGGAGGAGGGGGTGTTCACCAGCTCGCCGTTGAGGTACATGACCGTGGAGGAGCCGCCGTCCAGGTTCATGGCGTTCACCGCGCCGAACTCCATCATGATCTCCACCAGGTCCGCGTAGGTCGCGCCCATGCTGGAAAGCTGCCGGCCGTTGATGGCCAGCATCAGCACCGCGCCGTCTGCCCGCTGGCCGATGGCCGTGCGGGGGTTCACGCCGCTGACCATCCAGCTGGTGTCCTGGGGGATGCCGTTGATGATCAGAGGGGGCAGGAAAGAAACTCCGCCGACGATGCCCATATTCACGCAATCCTCATAGGTGAAATAGCCCACATGGAGAATGCCTTGGGCGTCAAAGCCGGCAAAAGCCTTCTCGTCATAGTAAGCGTCTTCCAGAAGCTGGCCGTCAATAATGGTCAGGCCCTCGGGAATACCGCCGGTGCCTGCGCCGCCTGCGTCCAGAAACGCGCCGCCGTTGATGCCGCCGATGGCGCCGTACTTCTCCACGATCATATCGATGGTCTGACCGCCGCCGCCGTTGGCCACAAAGCAGCGGGACGGATCCAGCACGATCAGCATGTAGCCGTTATAGCCCCGGCCGCTGACCGGCATCAGGATATAGCCGTCCCCGTCTTCATCCACGATGCCGTAGCTGTCCGCGCCGGAAGAGGCTTCCGCAGCGGTCTGCTCCTCATTGGTCTGGGGTTCCTGGGCGGCGATATGGATCAAAGAGGGGTCCATCACCTCTTCATACTTGGTAAAACGCTTATCCAGCAGCTCGTCATATTCCGACTGGGACAGGAAGATCCTGGACACGAAACGAAAACGTCTGCTTTCGTCCATGGTCATCACGAATTTTTCCCGCAGGCTGGGATAGGTATCCCGGGTGGCAATATAGCCGAAGCCCAGTGCGGCAATGCCGAGGATCACTGCGGTCACAAAGAAAAAGCCAAAGATCCGGTCCAGGACCAGATTGACGGTTTTCCACTTGCTTCTCTTCTTCATAGAGCTTACGTTCCCTCCATCCTGTACATCGAGCGCGGAGCACCGGGGCCCCCGGCGAGCATTCCGCCGGTTCGGCACATCTGACACTCAATCTCTATTATTTTATCATAGTCGACTCCTCCTGACAAGATAAAATTGCCGGTTTTCCGCTATCTTCCCGGAAAAAGGAAAAAACACCGTTCCGTTTCCCTCCGCTCTTTCGCGATCGCGGCGGCAAAAATGATCGACCAAAATAAAAAAACTCCGAGAAACTCGGAGTTTTTTTACTGCTATGGAACTTTTACGCTTCCGCGGGGGCGGGAGCCGCCTTCTTGCTTCTGCCGGAGCCGGGGATCGCGGCAAAGATCAGCACCAGCAGCGACGCAAGCACCAGAGCCGCAACGCCCGCCAGAACGATGCCCACGGTGCCGGTCCCGGCGATGACGGAGAACGGATCTTCCATGCCGACGAAGAAAGACAGCGCCAGCGCCCCAATGCCGCTGAGCATGGACAGCGCCGCGCAGACCAGGGCGCCGATCCGCAGCCCGGCAAGCCCCAGGATCGCCGTGACAAGTCCGATGAGGACCGCCAGCGCAGCCAGAGCGGAGATCATGGCGCGGCCGGTGATCTCTTCGGTGACCAGCTTCGTCGTGTCGGCAAGGAACTCACGTCCCGCGCGCACGACCTTGAGGGACTCCGCCAGGCTCAGGAATTTCTGTCCGTTCACCAGCAGCGGCTGGCCGTTTTCGTCCAGCTTCCAGTAGCTGAAGTCGGGATCCAGACGCTCCGCGATGGCGGGCAGCAGGGGCTTCCTTGCCGTATCGTAATAGGTATCGGTGGCAAGCACGGTGTCCAGGCCCTCTTTGACCTGCTCCTCGCCGCCTTCATACTCGCCGAGCTTGGCAAGGCCCTCACTGAGCTGCTGTGCGCCGGCCTCCAGTTTATCCTTGCCTTCTTCCAGGGCGGCGTAACCGGCAGCCAGCTGATTGCCGGCATTGGCCAGCTCCTGATCCTTCTGATCCAGGACCGCCTTGGCTTCGGCCAGCTTCTGCTCCGCCGCGGCGATCTCCGCCTCGGATGCGGCGATCTTCTTCTCGCCCTCGGCGATCTTCTGCTTGCCGGCCTCCACCTGACGCTGGCCCTCCTCGTAGGCCGCGATCTTGGCCTGGCCTTCCTGGTAGGCCTGGATGATGCCGTTGACGGAATAGCCGTTCAGCTGCACGTCCAGCGCGGCCTGTGCCATAGCGATCGCGATGTCCAGTTCGGCGACCTTATCCTCAAACAGCGGTCCCATCGCCGCATAGCTGTCCCGCTGGGCCTTCAGCTCGTCGATCCTTCCCAAGGCAGCCATGGCAGCGTTATAGATCGGCGTCACAGTTTCCAGCTGCGCCTTGCCCTCTTCATATTCCTGCCGGTGCGCTTCCAGCTCCGCCTCACCCGCTGCAACTTCGGCCCTGCCGGCTTCCAGCTCGGCCTTGCCGGCCTCCACCTGGGCTTTGGCCTCGTTGATCTTGGCCACGTTTTCGTTATACTGCTGATGGGCGGCGGCAAGCTGAGAAGCGCCGTCGTTGTACTGGGCCTGGCCGCTGCCGAGCTTATCCTCGCCTTTTTCCAGGTCTTCTTCGCCCTTCTCGTATTCCTCCAGCCCTTCCTCATAGGCTTCCACACCGGTGAGGTAGGCGTCCTCGTTATCCCGAAGCTGATTGATACCGTCCTCCAGCTTGTCAAAGCCTTCGTTGGCTTCTTTGGCCTCCGCTTCCCAATAGTCCTTGCAGTCCAGCGCCTGCCGGAAGCCATAGCCCGTCAGCACCAGGCTCAGGACACACACCAGAGCCAGAATGCCGCTGAAGACACGCAGGAGGATCTGTTTTGCATTCATGTTTCCAACACTCCCTGTATTTGTTTTGTAAAAAATTATTATAGAAAAAAATATTAAGAGAAGTCTTAGAATTCCTTGTTAATAATACAACATACGCCATTCCCTCACGCAAAGAAAAAAACAGGCTGGATCAGCCTGTTTTTTCTTTGCGCATTTCTTTTCTACTTTTCCAGATATCTGCGCAGCAGTTCCTGGAGCAGCTCGTCCCGATCGATCCGGCAGATCAGGGTGCGGGCGTTGTTGTAGTTGGTGATATAGGTCGGATCCTCGGACAGAATATAGCCCACCAGCTGGTTGATGGGATTATAGCCTTTTATCTTGAGGGAATTATACACGGATGACAGGATCTCCCGCATCTCCGCCTTACTGTCCATGGCTGCAAATTTTCTGGTAACATCCTCCATGAATGTCCCTCCCTTCCTCTTTTTCCTGTTTTCATTATAACAGGTTTTTTTGTCAAGTAAAGTCGAAAAAGGCTATCTTTGCCAATTTTTTTGCGATCAGCGCATCACGGCGTTGAACTTCTCCTTCAGCAGCTTCAGCACTCTCGCCACGGTCTCCTCGGCGTGATCATCCGTCAAAGTCTGGTCCTCCGCCCGCATGGTGAGGGAGAAGGCAACGGACTTCATGCCCTGGGGCACGTGGGAGCCGGTGTACACATCGAAGAGGCTGCAGGCCTTCAGATACTGTCCGCCGCCAGCGAGGATGGCCTCGGTCATGTCGCCTACGGGAACGCTTCCGTCGCAGACCACGGCGATATCCCTCGTCACCGCCGGGAAGCGAGGCAGAGGCTTGAAGACGGGGATGCCGCCCTTGACCTCACAGAGCGCGTCAAAGCTCAGCTCCGCGCAGTAGAGCTCCGCGTCCACGCCGTAGTTGGCGGCTGTCTGAGGATGGATCTGGCCCAGAACGCCGATCTCCTTATCCCCCACAAAGACCTTGGCACAGCGGCCGGGATGGTAGGCGGGATTGGATTTCTCTGCGGCAAAGTGGGGCTTGCCCGCGCCCAGATCCGCCAGCAGATTCTCCACCCAACCCTTCATGGTGAAGAAGGTGGTCTTGGGCCCATAGGCGCCCAGGGAGACGATCTTGGGCTCATCAGCCAGGCCGTCGGGCCGCTTGAGATAGATCTTGCCGATCTCATAGAGGGCGGCTTCCTTGTTGCGGTAATTGTAGTTGCGGGTCAGGATCTCCAGCATGGAGGGCAGGATGGTGGTGCGCATGATGGAGGTATCCTCGCCCAGAGGGTTCAGGATGCGGAGGCTGTCCCGCCGGGGATCATCCTTCGGCATGCGGATCTTGTCGTAGTAGGAGGGGCTGATGAAGGAGTAGGTGATGATCTCATCCAGGCCCATGCTGCGGCAGACTTCCCCGATGCGCCGCTCGGTCTGCTGCAGCTCGCTGTAGCCGCCGGCGGTGCTGATGCCGCCGGAGAAGGCGGTGGGGATCTCGTTGTAGCCGTAGAAGCGGGCAACCTCCTCCGCGATATCGGAGTAATGGGACACGTCACCGCGCCAGGAGGGCACCAGGATGGTATCGCCGTCAAAGCCGAAGCCCAGGTCGGTTAGGATCTTGCGCATGGTCTCCTCGCTGAGATCGGTGCCCAGCAGGGCGTTGATCTTCTCAGGCTCCAGCTTCACGGTGGTCTGCGGCTTCCTGCCGGGGAAGACGTCTATGACGCCCTCCACCACTTCGCCGGCGCCCAGCAGCTCCACCAGCTCGCAGGCCCGGTTCACGGCCTTCAGGGTGCCCTCGGCGTCCAGGCCCTTCTCAAAGCGGGAGGAGGCGTCGGTGCGCATCCCCAGGGCGGTAGCGGTGCGGCGGACGGATGGACCGTTGAAGCAGGCGCTCTCGAAGAGTACCATGGCGGTGTCACCCACGATCTCACTGTTCTCGCCGCCCATGACGCCGGCCACGGCTACAGGCTTCTCGGTATCGCAGATGCAGAGCATATTGGGGGTCAGGGGCCGGTCGTTGCCGTCCAGGGTGCGGATGCTCTCCCCTTCCCGTGCGCAGCGGACGCGGATCTCCCCGTCCTTCACGCAGCTGAAGTCGAAGGCGTGCATGGGCTGGCCGTACTCCAGCATGACGTAGTTGGTGATGTCCACCAGGTTGTTGATGGGGCGCATGCCCGCGTTGCGGATGCGCTCCCGCATCCAGGCCGGAGAGGGGGCGATCTTTACGTTCTTCACCATTCGAGCGGTGTAGCGGGGGCAGCGGTCCGGATCCTCGATGACGATCTTCGCCATGTCCGCGATGTTGCCGCCGGCCCTGGCCTGCACCACAGGCTCATGGAGCTTCAGTTCCTTGCCGAAGGTGACGGCCACTTCCCGCGCCAGACCGATCATGCACAGGCAGTCCGGCCGGTTGGGGGTGATCTCATACTCCACCACATGGTCGTCCCGGCCCAGGAGCTTTGCCATATCGTCGCCGGGCTTGCAGTCCTCGTGGAGGATCAGGATGCCGTCCTCGATGCAGTTGGGGAATTCCTTCTGCTCGGCGTGGAGATCCGCCAGGGTGCAGATGGCGTCCTTCTCGGTGTTGTAGGCCACCAGATCGCCCTCGTGGATGTTCTGGCAGGGGGTCACGGTCTCATGGCCGGTGGCCAGGGCGCATTTCCAGAGATTGACGCCCACGTTTTCCACTTTCGTGACTTCCGCCGCCACCACCTTGCCAAAGATCCGGTCCCCGCTCTTGATGAAGGGAGAGATGGAGGGCTTCAGCGGGTCGATGGGGTGGTAGTTATTCAGCAGGGCCGCGGCCTTGATCTCCCCATAGGGGAAATCGTGCACGTCGGCGTCCAGCTCCTTGAGGGAGCAGAGCATACCGAAGGACTCCACGCCCCGGAGCTTGCCCTTTTCGATCTTCACGCCGTTCGGGAGCAAAGACTTGTGCAGCGCCGCGGGGACCAGGTCCCCCACGTGCACGTTCCAGGCGCCGGTGCAGATCTGCACGGGAGCCTCCTCGCCCACGTCGATCTGTGCCACCAGCATATGGTCGGAATTGGGGTGCTTTTCCAGGGACAGAATGCGCCCCACTTTTACATTGTGAATGGTCTGGGTCAGGTCCTCGGTGACCTCCACCTTGGAGCCGGAGACGCTCATGGCCTCGGCAAAGGCCTTGTCCCCCACCTCCTCCAGAGGCAGCTCCACGAACTCATCCAGCCATTTTCTCGGCATTTTCATTCTCGTCTACCTCCTTCAGAATTGTTCCAAAAACCGTACGTCGTTCTCGAAGATGAGACGCAGGTCCGTGATCTTGTATTCGCCCATGGCCAGACGCTCCAGGCCCATGCCAAAAGCCCAGCCGGAGTATACGTCCGGGTCGATGCCGCAGCCGGAGAGCACCTTGGGGTGCACCATGCCGGCGCCAAGCACTTCGATCCAGCCCTCGCCCTTGCAGGTTGAGCAGCCCTTGCCGCCGCACTTGTGGCACTGGATGTCCAGCTCGCAGCTGGGCTCGGTGAAGGGGAAGTGATGGGGACGGAAGCGGGTAACAGTGCCCTTGCCGTAGATCTTTTCCACCACCAGGTTCAAGGTGGCCTTCAGGTCCGCCATGGTAACGCCCTTGTCCACCACCAGACCCTCGATCTGGTGGAACATGGGGCTGTGGGTGGCGTCCACCTCATCCTTGCGGTAGACCCGGCCGGGGGCCAGCACGCGGATGGGCAGGTCCCGGGTCTCCATGGCGTGGATCTGCATGGGAGAGGTCTGGGTGCGCAGCAGGATCTGGCTGTCCTCGGTGAAGTAGAAGGTATCGGTCCAGTCCCGGGAGGGATGGCCCTCGTCGATGTTCAGCTTGTCGAAGTTATAGGCCGCCTGCTCCACCTCGGGCCCGTCCAGGATCTCAAAGCCCATGCCGATGAAGATGTCCTTGATCTGGTCCAGCACGTTGTACATGGGGTGCTTGTGGCCCAGGGCAGGCTTCTCGCCGGGCAGGGTCACGTCCAGCGCTTCCCTCTCCAGCTTCTTTTCCAGCATGGCCTCGCTGACGATGCGCTTGCGCTCGTCCAGCAGTCCTTCGATCTCGCCTCTGACCTGGTTGGCCAGCTGGCCCATGGCAGGCCGCTCCTCCGGGGAGAGCTTGCCCATCTGCCGCAGGATCGCGGTCATCTCGCCCTTTTTGCCCAGATACTTGATCCGGAGCTCTTCCAGGCGATCCACATCCTGTGCCTCGAAAATGGCCTTTATGGCCGCTTCCCGAAGCCCCTGCATCAGTTCTCTCATATATGATCTCCTTTCCTTGTAGGCTCCCCTGCCTAAGGGGAGCTGTCTGCCATTCGGCAGACTGAGGGGTAACCTTCCTTGTAGCCTCCCCTGTCTAAGGGGAGGTGGCATCCGCCGTCTCCCGCAAGGCGGATGACGGAGGGTAATCCGTTTTCATGCGGGCCGTCGAGGACGCCGGCCCCTACACAACAAAAAAGCCTCCGTCCCAAACTGGGACGAAAGCATTGCTTCCGTGGTACCACCCACATTCGGTCTCAACAGCAAGACCGCACTTTCTGCGCGATAACGGGCGCCGCCCGCCGGGGATTGGCCGGAGCTCCCGGGCGAACCAAGCGCCGATGACGCAGAGGGCTTTCAGCCGCCGACCCTCATTCTCTGCCCGCCATGGAAAGCGCTATTTTCCCGTTCACAGCAGGCATAGCCTATCACACATCGCACAAAATTTCAAGGTCTTTTTTGTCCTTTTTGTCAAAGAAGGATTTGACGGAAGGCTCCTTGGCGATTATAATGAGCATGTTTTCAGAAGCGGGCTCATAGGCATTGGGTATCACCCGTTTTGGAGGTACTCATGAAAAAAGCCTTTGCCCTCATCCCCCTGCTGTTTGCTCTGCTGCTCAGCGCCTGCGGCAACGCGGCCCTGCAGCGCTACGAGAGCTTTTCCCAAAAGCTTCAGGAGCAGGACAGCCTCAGCTTTACCGCCGCTCTCACCGCCTCCTACCCGGACAGGACCGCCCAGTTCGAGCTTCGCTACACGCTGGAGGACGGGCTGCAGCGCGTCACCATCCTGTCTCCGGAGCGCATTTCCGGCATCAGCGCCAGCGTCAGGCCGGGCAGTACCGCCCTGGAATACGACGGGCTT
>ONCI01000049.1 GCA_900316255.1 uncultured Eubacteriales bacterium
GATCATCAGCAGCAACTGGGACCAGACCTGCATCGACCAGCTCTGCTTCTACCTCCAGGTCACGCCCGAGGAACGGGCCCTGTATTTCCCCGGAAGATAGGAGAAGCGTGAAGCGCGCCCCTGAACCTCCCCTGAGCAAGGGGAGGTGTCGCCGCCGATCTCCCGCGAGGCGGTGACGGAGGGGTTGTCTATAACGGGGTTTAGGGGATATCCGCCCATTCGACAAGTCGGAACAACCCCTTCGCCTCGCAAGCTCGGCACCTCCCCTTGCTCAGGGGAGGTTATAAGGAACAGGATTAAAATGAACGAAACCAAACTGACCTTCAAGCGCACAGAGGAGAAATATCTGTTTACCCCGGAACGCTATCAGGCCCTGTTGGAGCGGATCGGGCCCCATATGGAGCCGGACGACTATCCCCGGAGCACCGTGTGCAGCATCTATTACGACACCGACGACTACCGCCTGATCCGCAATTCCATTGAGGGTCCGGTCTGGGCCGGAGGATCCGGTCTTTGTGGAGCTGAAAAAGAAATACAAGGGCGTGGTCTACAAGCGCCGGGTCAGTCTCCCCGCCCGGGAGGCGGAGGCCTGGCTGGACCGGGACGAGCACCCCGATGAGGACAGCCAGATGATCCGGGAGATCGACTGGTTCCTCCACAGCGTCCGCCCCAGGGCCAAGGCCATGCTGGCCTGTGACCGGGACGCCTGGCGCGCCACAGAGGATCCGGAACTGCGCATCACCTTTGACCGGAACATCCGCTGGCGGGAGGAGGACCTGCACCTCTCCTCCGGCAGCGAGGGCGAGCTGCTGCTTCCCGCGGGGGAAGTGCTCATGGAGATCAAGACCCCCACCGCCGCACCCCTGTGGCTGGCCCACGCCCTCAGCGAGCTTCGGATCTTCCCCACCAGTTTTTCCAAATACGGCACCTGCTACAAAGAACATATCCTGCAAGAATTCATTTTCGGAGGTTCCATCCATGCTTAACAGCATCCTTTCCGCCCAGATCAGCCTGCCGCAGTTTCTCATCTGTGAGCTGACTGCCATGGTCCTGGGCTTCGGCACGTCCCTGGTTTTTCTGGCCCGGGACCGGCACAGCAACACCTTCTCCCAGTCCCTGGCCCTGCTGCCCGGGGTGGTGACCCTGGTCATCATGCTGGTCAACGGCAACATCGGCGCGGGGCTGGCCGTGGCCGGCACCTTTGCCCTGGTCCGCTTCCGCAGCGCTCCCGGCACCGCCAAGGAGATCACCGGTCTCTTCATGGCAGTGGCCATCGGCCTTGCCTGCGGCATGGGCTATGTGGGCGTGGCCCTGATCTTCTTCGTGCTCATGTCCCTCTATGTGCTGGGGCTGGGCGCCGTCCGCTTCGGCGAGGAGGGCGAGAAGCACCGCCACCTGAAGATTACGGTGCCCGAGAACACGGATTATGAGAATCTGTTTGCGGACCTCCTGGAGAAATACACCTCCTTCCACGAGCTTAACAAGGTGCGCACCACCAACATGGGCACGCTCTACGAGCTGCAGTACCGGGTGGTGCTGAAGGATCCCCGCCAGATTCGGGAGATGATCGACGAGATCCGCTGCCGCAACGGCAACCTGAACATCGTCTGCAGCCGGGAAGCAGACAGAGAAATGATGTAACGAACGGGAGCTGAATCCATGAAAAAACTGATCCCCCTTCTTCTTTTGCTGGCCCTGCTGCTCAGCGCCTGTGCGGGAAGCGACAGCGGCGACAAGCAGGCGGCCCAGACCGAGCCCGCCCCCGTGGACACCGCCGAGACCCTGGCCGCGGACCACACCGTGATCAGCCTGAACGGCCAGAGCGCCGAGATCCGGGGCGGCGGCGCCCGGGACGAGGGCAGCGCCGTCACCATCAGCGCGGCCGGCACCTATGAGATCACCGGCGAGGCCCTCGACAAGGCCATTGTGGTGGACACCGGCGACGATCCCATGGACGTGACGGTGGTTTTGAACAACGCCAGCGTCACCTGCCTCTCCGGCCCGGCTCTCCATGTGCGTCAGGCCAAGCACTTCCGCCTGCAGCTTGCCGGTCAAAACCGCCTCATCTCCGGCACCGAGGCCATGCTCCAGAGCCTGGACCCCGAGGCCAGCGGCGGCGCCCTCTACAGCGAGGACGACATGGACATCGAGGGCGAGGGCAGCCTCACGGTCTGCGGCTACCTCAATAACGGCATCGCCTGCAAGAACGACCTGGATCTCAACAGCGGCAGCATCACGGTCCTGGCCGCCAACAACGGCGTGAAAGGCAACGACTCCGTTCAGGTCAAGGGCGGCAGTCTCTCCGTCAGCGCCTGGGGCGACGGCATCAAGTCCAGCACCCTGGACAAAGAGGGCAAGGGCTATGTGGAGATCTCCGGCGGCCGCGTCACCGTGGAGTCCTGGAGCGACGGCGTCCAGGCGGCCACGGAGCTGCGTCTCACCGGCGGCAGCCTCAGCGTCACCGCCCGGGGCGACGGGGTGGAGAACAGCAGCAAGGCCCTGAAGGCCGAGAGTCTCATCCTCCTCTCCGGCGGCACGGTCAGCCTGAACAGCCAGGAGGACGGCCTCCGCTGCAGCGAGGGCAGCATCAGCATCACCGGCGGCACGCTGGAGATCGTCACCCTTACCGACGGCATCCAGGCCGGCGAGAAGGACAGCGGCATCGGCGATGTGACTGTCACCGGCGGCGATCTGCGCATCAGCGCGGGCAGCCGCGCCGTCAAGGCCCAGGGCAGCTTCTCCGTCACCGGGGGCAGCATCCGCGCCCTCTGCGGCTCGGAAAAGCAGAGCCCGGCCGCGGGCAGCCCCTGCCTGCTGGGCCTTATCAGCGGCTCCGCGGGCGACACGCTGCAGATCGGCGATCTGGAGAGCATCCAGGCTCTGCAGGACTACAAGTGCCTGCTCCTGGTGCGCGAGGGTCTCAGCGCCGGCGCCCAGATCAGCGTCTCCAACTCCAGCGGCAACTTTGAATTTACAGTAAGGTAGGCATAGGAAGCAGCATGCGTAATCAGGACCAGCAAAAGAACAGATTTCGTTTCAGTCTCTTTCTGGTAACCATCGGCATCGTATATGGGGACATCGGTACCTCCCCCATGTACGTCATGAAATCCATTCTGGAGGGCAACGGCGGCATCACCCAGGTGGACGAGAGCTTTATCATCGGCTCCCTGTCCCTGGTGATCTGGACCATCACCCTGCTCACCACCTTCAAATACGTCTTCATCGCCATGAAGGCGGACAACCACGGAGAAGGCGGCATCTTCTCCCTCTATTCTCTGGTAAAGAACTGCGGCAGGTGGCTGATTTTCCCGGCCATGCTGGGCGGCGCCGCCCTGCTGGCCGACGGAGTGCTGACCCCGGCCGTCACCGTCACCACGGCGGTGGAGGGCCTGCGCAGCATCGCGGTCATGGACCGCTTCCTGGGAAGCGGCCAGGGCACGGTGGTACTCATCACCCTGCTCATCATTTCCCTGCTCTTCATGGCCCAGCGGGCCGGCACCAGCAAGATCGGCAAGGCCTTCGGCCCCGTGATGCTGCTCTGGTTCAGCTTCCTGGGCATTACCGGTCTTCTCAAGATCTTTGCCCTGCCGGCGGTATTGAAGGCCTTCAATCCCCTCTATGCCGTGCAGGTGCTTCTGAGCCCCAACAACAAGGCGGGCTTCATGATCCTGGGCAGCGTCTTCCTCGCCACCACCGGCGCGGAGGCTCTGTATTCCGACATGGGCCATGTGGGCCGGGAGAACATCTATTTCAGCTGGCCTCTTGTGAAGCTCTGCCTGATCCTGAACTACCTGGGCCAGGGCGCCTGGATCCTGCTGAGCCGGGGCAACGCCGCCCTTGCCTCAGTGGAGGATCTGAACCCCTTCTTCCTGATGCTGCCGGAGATGCTGCGTCCCTTCGCGGTGCTGCTGGGTGCGGCGGCTGCCATCATCGCCTCCCAGGCCCTGATCACCGGCTCCTATACCCTGGTCAGCGAGGCCATTCTGCTGGATCTGCTGCCCCATCTGGAGATCCGCTACCCGGCGGACACCAAGGGCCAGCTCTACATCCCCAAGGTCAACAACATCCTCTGGATCGGCTGCTGCCTGGTGGTGCTCTACTTCCGCTCCGGCGCCCGCATGGAATCCGCCTACGGCCTGGCCATCACGGTGACCATGCTGATGACCACCGCCCTTTTGAGCGTGTATCTGATGCGGGTGCGCAAACAGCGGATCCTGGCGGTGCTGGTGCTGACGGTCTTCGCCTCCATCGAGGCGGTGTTCTTCCTCTCCTCCCTGGGCAAATTCATGCACGGCGGCTATGTCACCGTGGTGCTGACCCTGCTGCTGCTCTTCCTGATGATCGTGTGGCACCGGGGCACCTGGCTGGAGCACAAGTACAGCACCCGCCTGAAGCTGCGGGACTATCTGAACAACCTGGAGAAGCTGCACCGGGACGAGAGCATCCCCCTGCTCTGCAACAACCTGGTGTACCTGGGCAGCAACATTGACAGCGAATATGTGGACCGGGACATCCTCTACTCCATTCTGGACAAGGACCCCAAGCGGGCCCAGGCCTATTGGTTCGTCAGCGTGAACGTTCTGAACGAGCCGGATACCATGGAGTATTTCGTGGACACCTTCGGCACCGACCATATCTTCCGGGTGCGCCTGGACCTGGGCTTCAAGTGCAGTCCCCGGGTAAACGTGTACCTGCGGCAGATCGTGCAGGACCTGCAGCAGAGCGGCGAGCTGCCCGCCCAGGAAAAGAAGTATTCCATCTACGGTCCCTCCACGGTGGGCACCTTCAAGTTCTGCATGATCCGCAAATCCGTCACCCCCAAGACCGAGCTCTCCGCCTTTGATGAGTTCATCCTGAACACCAAGTATCGGATCCGCCGCCTGGCGGGCTCCAAGGTCGAGTGGTACGGGCTGGATACCTCCTCCATCATCGTGGAGACCGTGCCTCTCATCACCGGCGGCGGCAGTCCCGCCAGCCGCATCCGGAGAGTGGACTAAAAGAAAAAAGAAGTGCGTCGATTTCGCAGCCTGTACGAAATCGACGCACTTCTTTTTATGTCGGGATCACACGGTCTCGATGCGGATCACGTTGGTGTTGCCGCTCTCGCCGCTGGTGTTGCCGCCGGTCATGACCACGGTGTCCCCCTTGCTGAGGCCCAGGGCGTCCCGGGCGGCCCGGAGGGCGTAGTAGTTCAGCACCTCCATGTTGGGGAACTGCTCCGTCAGCAGGGGCTGCACGCCCCAGGACATGGCCAGCTTGTACCAGGCCCGCTTGCCGGTGGCAAGGCCCAGAATGGTGATGGGCGCCCGGAAGCGGGACACCATGCGCACCGTAAGGCCCGAGAGGGAGGTGACCACGATGGCCTTGGCCTCCAGGTCGATGGCCATGGTGCAGGCGGCGTGGGAGATGGCGTCCACCCGGTTGTGGATCACGAATTCCCGGGTGCGAAACTGGTCCACATAGTCGATGTGCTTTTCCGTCTCCTCGGCAATCTGGCCCATGACCCGCAGGGCCTCCACCGGGTATTTGCCCGCGGCGGACTCGCCGGAGAGCATCACGGCGCTGGTGCCGTCGTAGACGGCGTTGGCCACGTCGCTGATCTCCGCCCGGGTGGGCCGGGGATTGGTGATCATACTCTCCAGCATCTCGGTGGCGGTGATGACCCGCTTGCCCAGCATGCGGCACTTGGTGATCAGGTGCTTCTGGATGGCGGGCAGCTCCGTGAAGGGCACCTCCACGCCCAGGTCGCCCCGGGCCACCATGATGCCCTCGCAGACGGTGCAGATCTCATCGATATTGTCCACGCCGGACTGGTTCTCGATCTTGGCGATGACGTCGATGTCCGCGCCGCCGTTATTACGCAGGAAGGTCTTCAGGTCCACCATGTCCTGCTTGCAGGACACGAAGGAGGCGGCCACGAAGTCCACCCCGTTGCGGATGCCGAAGAGCAGGTCGGCCTTGTCCTGCTCGCTGAGATAGACCTGGCGCATCACCTTGCCGGGGAAGCTCATGCTCTTCCGGTCGGAGAGGACGCCGCCGGTGAGGACCTTGCAGTTGATCTCCGTGCCCAGGATCTCCGTCACCTCGAAGATCACAAGGCCGTTGTTCACCAGGATCCTGTCGCCGGGGGCCAGGTCCTCGGCCAGACCCTTGTAGCTCACGGAGACGATGTGCTCGTCCCCTTCCACCTCCCGGGTGGTGAAGGTGAACTCGTCCCCGTCGTTCAGATGGATCTTGCCGCCCTTGAAGGTGCGGATGCGGTACTCGGGGCCCTTGGTGTCCAGCATGATGGCGATGGGGAGGTTCAGCTCCTCCCGCACAGCCTTGATCATGTCGATCTTTTTCTGGTGCTCCTCATGGGTGCCGTGGGAGAAGTTGAGCCGGGCCACATTCAGGCCGTTGAGGCACATGCGGCGGAAAACCTCGGGATTTTCGCTGGCGGGGCCGATGGTACAAACGATCTTGGTTTTTCTCATCTTGCGTCTCCTCCGTTTTTGAAGTTCATCAAAGCTTTTCTTCCGCTTCCATATAGCGGATCATGGCCTCGGCAGCCTTCTTGGCGCCGTCCACCGCGTGGACCACGGTTTTGGCGCCGGTGACCACATCCCCCGCGGCAAAGACGCCGGGCCGGGTGGTCATGCAGTTCTCGTCCACGATCAGCGTGCCGTGCTCATCCGCATCCAGCCCGTCGGTGGTGCGCACCAGCTTGCCCCGGGGCACCTGGCTGATGGAGATGACGGTGGAGTCCGCGGGCATGAGGACCGGCTCGTCCTCGAAGCCCACGATCTTGTCATTCTCATCGAAGATGGCCTTCAGGAAGACCGGACCCTCCTCGGTGATCTTCTGGATCTGCATGCCGAAGACAAATTCCGCGCCGTCCAGCTCCGCATAGGAGACCTCGCTGGAGCTGGCGGTGACGTTTTTGCTGCGGGCATAGAGCGTCACGTGCCGGGAGCCGTTGCGCAGAGCGGTGCGGGCCACGTCCATGGCGGCGTTGCCCATGCCGATGACGGCCACCCGCTCCCCCAACTTATGGCCGGAGGGATTGGCCAGATAGTTGAGGCCGAAGAGCACGTTGCCCAGGCTTTCTCCCTCCAGGCCAAGGGTCCGGGGCTTTTCCGCGCCGGTACCGATAAAAATGCTGGCATAGCCGTCCCGCACCAGCTCGTCGATCATCAGCACGGAGCCGATGGTGGTGTTGGTGCGGATGGTGATGCCCATCTCCTCCATCCGGGCCTGATAGCGGTCCAGAAAGCTCTTGGGCAGGCGGAAGGCTGGGATGCCGTACTGCAGCAGGCCGCCGATCTTGCCTTTCCATTCAAAGACCGTAACGGGGTAGCCTGCCTGGGCCAGCTTGATGGCCACCGTCATCCCCGCGGGACCGCAGCCGATCACGGCGGCCCGCTGCTTCTTCTTTTCCGGCCGCCGGACGGTCATCCGGTCCAGATACATGTCGGAGATATACTCCTCAATGCTGGAAAAGTGCACCGGGGTCTCTTTGATGCCCCGGATGCAGTTGCCGGCGCACTGTTTCTCATGGTTGCAGACGATTGCACAGACTGCGGAAAGGGGATTGTTCTCAAAGAGCATTTCTCCCGCCTCCATCAGGCGGTTTTCCTTGAAAAGCCGGATCACGGTGGGGATGGGCGTGTGCACCGGGCAGCCCTGCTGGCAGCGGGGCTTTTTGCAGTTCAGGCAGCGGTTTGCTTCCGCTATGATATGAAGCGCCATGCGTCGTCCTCCTTTGCTGTCACCTTCGTTCGTATCATATAATCACCTGATATAACCATATCATGGCGGAGAACAATGCGCAAGGAGAAAATGGAAAGAGGATCGGACAGATCCGCAGGATGCTTCGCTGCGGATCTGTCCGATCCTCTTTTTGTGCGCCTTCGTCGGGCCGCAGGGGAGGCGCCTGCCCCTTCCGCGTTCCTCAGCGGAAGAGGAAGCCAGCGGCGACGGTGCCCGCCAGCATGGCAAGGCCCAGCCAGGGCACCAGCCACCGGAGCGCCTTGTCCTCCCGTTCCACCCGGGCTTTTACCTGTTCATATTCCATGGGTTTCATGGCTGCCGCTCCTTTCGTTCCTGCTTTTCCGCTTTCAGCATAGCCGATCCTCTGCCTTTTGACAAGCGAAAGCGCATATCAAAGCTTGGATCCGCTCCTCATTCAAACTGGCTGGCGTAGAGCCTGTAGTAATAGCCTTTGCTTGCCATCAGCTCCTGGTGGGTCCCCTGCTCCACCACGTCCCCGTGATCCACCACCAGGATCTTGTCCGCGTTCTGGACGGTGGAGAGCCGGTGGGCGATGACGAAGCTGGTCTTGCCCTGCATGAGGCTGCGGATGGCCCTCTGCACCTGGCGTTCGGTGTTGGTGTCCACGTTGCTGGTGGCCTCGTCCAGGATTAGCATATTGGTGTTGTAGAGCATGGCCCGGGCGATGGTGAGCAGCTGCTTCTGCCCCTTGGAGATGTTGCCGCCGTCCTCGCTGATGACGGTGTTGTAGCCCTGGGGCAGGCGCATGATGTAGTTATGGATCCTGGCGGCTTTGGCGGCGGCCACCACCTCCTCGGTGGAGGCGTTTTCCTTGCCATAGGCGATGTTGTCGAAGATCGTGCCCCGGAAAAGCCAGGTGTCCTGCAGCACCATGGCGTAGTTCCGGCGGAGAGAGTCCAGGGTGTACTGCCGGTATTCTTTTTCGTCCACCAGGATCAGGCCCTGCTGCGCGTCGTAAAAGCGCATGAGCAGGTTGATGATGGTGGTCTTGCCGGCGCCGGTGTGGCCCACGATGGCCACGGTCTGGCCGGGCTTTGCCTCCAGGGACAGGTGGTGGAGCACGGTCTTTTCCGCCGTGTAGCCAAAGGACACGTCCTGCAGCTCCACCCGGCCCCGGCAGTCCGTAAGGGGCCGGGCCTCGGGGAGATCCGCGGTCTCCTCCGGCTCGTCCAGCAGCTGGAAGACCCGCTCCGCCGCGGCGAGAGCCGAGAAGATCTCGTTGACGATGTTGGAGATCTCGTTGATGGGACCGGAGAACTTCCGGCTGTAGAGCACGAAGCTGGAGATCTGCCCCAGGCCCACGATGTTCAGCAGATACAGCACCGCCCCGCCCATGCCGATGGCGGCAAGGCCGATGTTGTTGATCATGCCGATGGTGGGTCCCATGCGCATGCCCATGCTGTCGGCGTTGCGGTAGGCCTCGGCGGCCTCCCGGTTGATCTTGCTGAAGCGTTCGGTGATGATGTCTTCGTTGGCATAGGCCAGGATGGTCTTCTGGCCGGTGAACATTTCCTCCGCAAAGCCGTTCATGCTGCCGTAGGCGGCGCTGCGTTTGGCGTAGAGGGGCCGGGTCTTCTTCGACATATAGCGGGTGAAGAAGATGGAGGCCGGGATGGTAAAGAGCATGCAGAGCACCAGGGGCGGGGAGATCACCACCATCATGACGAAGCTGCCCACCACGGTGACGGAGCTTACGATGATCTGGATCACGTCGGTGGAGAGGCTCATGGACACCACGTCCACGTCATAGCTCACCCGGCTGATGATGTCGCCCGCCTGCTTGCGGTCAAAGTAGCTCACGGGCATGCGCTGGAGCTTGTGGAACACGTCCCGCCGCATGTTGCGGGCCACCCGGCGGCCCACCCGGGTCATCCAGATGCGTACCAGGAAGTTCAGGATGTTGCTGCCCGCGTAGAAGAGGGCCATGAGCAGGGCATAGTGGATCACAGCGTCCATGTCCACCTGGCCCACGCCCCTGCGGAATCCCTCCTCGGCGATGCCGATGGCCTTGCCCGCAAAGCGGGGACCCATCAGGTTGCCCAGGTTGCTCAGGAAGGAGAGGGCCACCAGGAGGATCACGATCCAGAGATAGTCCGAGAGGTATTTGGCGATGCGGATGAGGGTGCCCCTGGTGTCCTTGGGCTTTTTCTTCACCGCAAAGCGTTCCCGCTGTACCATGTTAACCTCCCTTCACGCGATGGCGCCCATCTGGACCTCATAGGTCTCCCGATAGGCGCTGCAGCTTTTCAGCAGCTCCTCGTGGGTGCCGTAGCCGATGCATTTGCCGTCGTCCAGCACCAGGATCTTCGTCATGTGCATCACGCTGGAGACCCGCTGGGCGATCAGGATCACGGTGCTCTCCGGGTGGTTCTCCCCGATGGCCCGGCGCATGGCGGCGTCGGTCCTGTAGTCCAGGGCCGAGGAGGCGTCGTCCAGCACCAGGATCTCCGGGTCCGCCGCCAGGGCCCTGGCCACCAGGATGCGCTGCTTCTGTCCGCCGGAGAGATTGGCGCCCTTGATGGCGGCCTCATAGTCCAGCCCCTCCGGGAGGCTGTCCACGAACTCCGCGGCCATGGCGTCCTCCACCGCGGCCCGGAGGCGCTCCTCCGCCACCGCCCGGCCGAAGACGATGTTCTCCCGGAGCGTGTCCTGAAAGACCATGTCGTTCTGGAAGGCCGCGCCGAACTTGCGGCGCAGCTCGTCCTTGTCATAGCTTCTCACGTCCCGGCCGTCCACAAAGACGCCGCCCGCACCCGCGTCGTAAAAGCGCATGAGCAGGTTGATGATGGTGGTCTTGCCGCAGCCCGTGGGGCCGATGATGCCCAGACTCTCCCCCTTTTTCACGGCAAAGGAGATGTCGCTGAGGGCCTTTTCCCGGCTCTCGCCCAGAAAGCCCGCGCTGTCGCCGCCGCTCTCGCCGTAGCTGAAATCCACGTGCTCAAAGCGGATGAACTCGTCCCCGCCCGGCTGCAGCGCCTCCTCCGGCGGGAGGATCTTCTGGTCCGTGGGGGTCCGGATCACGGCGTCGATGCGGTCGGCGGAGGCGCCAGCCCTGCTGAGGGACATGAAAATGCGGTTCACCCCCATGACGCCCATGGTGATCATGTTGAAATAGGTGAGGAAGGCCAGGATCACGCCGGGCTTCATGAGTCCCTCGTTCACCCGCCTGGCCCCTATGATCACCACCAGGGCCAGGCCCATGTTCAGGCAGAGCTGCATGAAGGGGCCGGGGATGGCCATGACGGTGGCGGCGGCGATGTCCCGGTCCGCCATCTCCTCGTTGGCCGCGGCGAAGCGGCGCTTTTCAAAGTCCGATTTGCTCAGGGCCTTCACCACCCGGATGCCGGTGATGTTCTCCCGCATGATGCGCACCACCGCGTCCAGCTTCTCCTGGACGGTGACGAACATGGGCATGCCCCTGGAGGACACGAAGAGGATGATGCCCAGCAGCAGGGGCAGCATCACCACCATGATCATGGCCAGGGGCGCGTCCATGGTCATGGAGACGAACACCCCGCCCACCAGCATGATGGGCGCCCGGACGCAGAGGGTCTGCAGCTGCTGGGAGGCGGACTGGACGTTGTAGCTGTCCGAGGTCATGCGGGAGATGAGGCTGGGCAGACCGAAGCCGTCAAACTGGCTGCCGGAGAGGTTCACCGTCTTGCGGAAGAGATCCTGCCGCACGTCGTAGCTCACCCGGTGGGCGTTCTGCACCGCCATGGCGTTGGCCTTCACGTTGGTGTTGCGGGTGATCACCGCCGCAACGAACATCAGAAGGCCCCAGAGCAGCACCTCTTTCAGGCTCCCCGCGGGCACCACATAGTCCAGGATGTGCTCAAAGATATAGGGGAGGGAGAGCTCCATCAGGGTGGCCAGGAGCTTCACGAAGATGGCCAGGGCCACCCACTTTTTGTAGCGCCCCAGGTAGCGGAATATGAGCTTCACCGGATCCCCCTCCTTTTCTTCCAGGCCTCATGGCCGTCGGCGATCTTCTGCAGCAGGACCCGCAGCTGGGCCTGCTCTTCTTCGCTCAGGGCGCAGAAGAGCTCCGCGTCCCGGGCCCGGGCGTCCCTTGCGGCGCGCTCCCGCCCGGCGTCGGTGAGCCGCAGCAGGATCCGGCGCCGATCCGCGGGGTCCTGCTCCCGGGTGAGGAAGCCCCGCTCCTCCAGCCGCGCCGCCAGCTCGCTGAAGCTGCCCGCCTGGACCCCCAGGGCCTCCCGCAGCTCCCGCTGGGGCATCTCGCCCCGCTGGGCCAGGAGGGACAGCACCCGCTGCCGGGACACCCGGATCCCCACACGGCGGCACAGGATGTGGGAGCAGCGGAAAAACAGGGCGTACAGCGCCGATTCGTCGTAGTCCAGGTCCTGCACGGCGTCCGGGAGCTCGTCCCCCGGCACGGTCTCGCGTCGTTTCTCCATCGTCGATCCTCCGATCTGTGGTTTGCTTGTTACTGCCAGTGTAGGCCGGAGGGAGAAAAATGTCAAGGGTCCTAAGTAATATGAGGAAGAAAAAGCCCCCTTGCCGAAAGGGGCGGACAGTCCTTGGCTCCCCGCCGGGGGAGCTGTCAGCGAAGCTGACGGAAGGGGCGTGCCGGTGACCGGGGGGACCTCGTCCTCACTACTTCCGCTTCCCTGTTCATGATTTCTTTTCTCTGCTGCCCTTGGGACAGCTTTTTCCTTTTTCCCTGAAACCTTTTGGCCCTCGCAGACGTTATATTGACAGAATGGCAAATTCTTCTTCTGGGTTTGTCAAAGATGTGTTACAATGGTGGCAAAAGAAAAGAGAACCTGTTTTGGTGAGAACCAGCGGAGGTGATCGAATGAAGTCTCAAGTTTTATATGAAGCTTCCTTTACCATGCAAATAGGATGGCTTCTTCTGCTTGTTCTGCTCGTTGCCTTTCCCTCCATTGCGATCCACTATGTCAAAAAGCTGAGAAATCCTCGTAAATATGGAACGAGAGACGCGAAGGCCGGCGTGATCATTGGTGTTCTTGGGACTCTATTTATGATCGCGGTGATGGCATTCGTGGTGCCAGATCAAATCAGAATGTATCGATGCACGGTAGGCGCTTATGAGCGCGGGGAATACCAGATTGCAGAAGGGTACGTAGAACAGTATAAACCTGCGCAAAAGGTTGGAAAGGGAGAGTCGTTCTCGATCGATGGAGTCGATTTCGAATACTATGACAACGTGGTACAGTTCGGGTATCACAACACCAGTGCTCTCGGCGGTGTCATTACAGGCGATGGGCAGCACCTGCGAGTCGGCTATACACAATATAAGTCACTTGGTAATGTGATCGTTTATATTGAAGAACTGCCGTAGCATGAATGACGATCTGTGCTGAGCAATGCTTCTTGCAGACGCCTGCTTTCTTCGATGTGTTTGCGGCATGATACAGGAAACGGGCGATTCGTGAATCGCCCCTATGAGAGAACGGGAGGCAGGCGCCATGGATCTGCCCAGGCGAAAACAAATCCTCCTGCGGGCACACGATGCTTCGGCGCTGCTTGTTGTCCGATATCGCCGTAGGGGCCCGGCCACGGGCTCCCCGACGGCCCGTTTGCGCGGTTGCGTGACATCAGCAGGCCGGCGCATACGGATATCGGGCTGTTGGAGGCATAAAAAGGCAGGGAACGCGGTGAGGCGTTCCCTGTTTGCTCATTAGAAATCGTTGTACTTGAAAAGCAAGTTATATAATATGCTGACTGGAATAATTAGAATTCTGCCAAGAAACCCGCTTGATGCGAAGACCAATAATAATACACTCATAACGCGCTGAGATAAGATGCGGTCAATGCAATTTCGCCACGCTCATTGTTTGCGATGCCCGCCCAATCCAACACAGCGGACAAAACGAATACTGGGTCATATACAGAACTTCCTTTTGTCTTCCTTGAATAATTATAGCCAATCGCGCCCACAACGGTTGTTTCATCACATTCAGGTTCTCCAAGTCGATAGTTTCGTCCGTTTCCCTTTCTTGCTCTGCCGTTGTTCGCCAAAAGCATATTAACGATAATATCAAACACTTCAAACTGATAAGGCGGTTTAATGGGGAGCTTATCACAGGTAAATGAATGACCATCAGGAGAAGCGATAATCTCACAGGGCAACCCTCTCGCTGTATGGACAACAACCCGCCCTCCGTTTGCCCTAATCTTGGCGCGGATGATTTCAGATGCTTTGTGGCTGTTCGTATCAATCTCCCATTGTGTCATATCAATTTCCTCCTCGTTTTCATTTTTCGCATCGTCGTTTTCTTCAAGCCCTAACTGAATTAAGATTTCATCCAGACGCTTCTTTGCTGTAGGATAAGATATTTGTAGTTCTGCTTGTACCGCTCTCAAATTGCCACGGTTTTTCAAGAAAGAGAATAGATAATCGCTTTGCTCTTTCGGCAAAAGGTCAAATGCGCTCATTTCAAACTCACCACGCATTTCCATTTTACAGTTCGGGCATTGTAGTGAAGATACAGCACATCAATCACCTCGACAATAAAGTACCATTAGATTTCACGTTTGTCAATATAGACTTTAATAAATCTTCGTCTATTCGCATTTTCAATATCAGTTTTTCTTTTCTGTTTTTCGAAAACGATGGAGACCTACAAAGTCTCTCCATTTACAATCAACGAGGTTTTAAGATGTTCGATAGATGTTCCGCAGATGTTCAAAGATGCTATATTTTGATGGCCTCCCTTGGCCTCTGAATCTGCGCCAAAGGGCTGACCCTGTCATAGTTTTTGGCAATGTCCGCATCGTAAATCGAGCAATCATGCTTCGTCGTCAAAGATACAGGAAGACGCCTGTTCCCTTCACCGAAACTGTGGTATACTCGACAAAAACGGGCGATTCGTGAATCGCCCCTATGAGAGAACGGGAGGCAGGCGCCATGGATCTGCCCAGGCGAAAACAAATCCTCCTGCGGGCACACGATGCTTCCGTAGGGGCCCGGCCACGGGCTCCTCGGCGGCCCGTTTGCGAGGCTTTCGAGGGCGTTGGAGGCATAAAAACGGCAGGGTGTGATTTGCTCCCTGCCGATCCTTCTTTGTCGTTTAGGTCCTGCGCGCGCTTTTGCCGCGAGATCGGTGTTTTATTTTCGAAAAGTGCTCGTTTTTTCGGAAACAGCAAACAGAAAAACATTGAAAGAGAATGCTTCATTGTGTATAATGTAATTAATTTAAGTGTAACATCACGGCCGCGATCCGGCATGAGGCCCGCGAACGCCGATACGAACCGAAGAACTCGATTGCAGGGAGGACCGAACGGGATGAAACTGAAAAGATGGGTGTCTGTGCTGCTTGCGATCTGCATGCTTTTGGGCATGGCGCCTTTGCCCGCGCTTGCAGAAAGCGAAAACCTCGGCGGGGAAATTGCCCCTCCCCGGGAAGAGGGCATGCAGGCGGACGGCTCGGAGCCGTCAAGAGCCACCGTTGTCTTCCGATTTGACACAACGCCCAACGGTCACGTCGATATCGTCAGCGGAGCAAACTACAACTCTTCCACCGACGAGTACACCGCGCCGGGCGGCAGCACGGTCACCCTTGCGGCCGTGGCGGACGAAGGGTATCGCTATAAGAGCGGAAGCCTCCGCGTTTATTACCGCGTAAGCGGTATCGAAACCGATGTTCCGGTCGATGAGGAGACCTTTTCGTTCACCGTACCGGACGTCAGGGCCTACGTGCGCCTCTACGCGGAGTTTGAGCCCTTCACCCCGCCGCCGGAGCCGCATTCGATCGGCATCTATTATCAGCCCGGCGACCCGTCGGGTGATACGGTCTCCGTAGACAGGGAAGCGGCGTATGCGGGCGAAACGGTCACGGTAAGGCTGAACATCCTTCCCGGAACAGCGCTCGACAAGCTTTATGTCATGAAGACGAACGGCGACAGCGCGGAGGTCGGGCTTGTTCAGACGGATGAAAGCACCTATACCTTCACCATGCCCGATTACAACGTGATCGTATATCCCGTGTTCCGCGTTTTCAGTTATACGGTTACGAATCTGAAAGCGGGCGTATCCTTCAGCGAGCTCAACTATGAGCTGACGGTGGACAAAACCAAAGACCTGCATTACGGCGACACCGTCATCATCACGACGCTGACCTACGCTTCCCTGCTGGATCTCATCCCGGTCGCTTATTATCAAGAAAACGGCGAGACCGTTTATGTCGCGCTGTCTGCGCCGGCGGAGCGTGTCGACGGCACAGCCTATATCAGAGAATACACATTTTCCATGCCGGCGCACGACGTGACTGTGGACGCAACGGGCGATTATCAGGGCTATCGGGTGTACAGCGACGCAGTCGGTCCCGACGGACAAGCCCTGCCCGCCAACGAGCATCCGCACCTCGACGGCTACGTCAACGGCAGGCACATCAGCTACAACAAGTATCACGCCGCGCCAGGCGACACGGTCGATTTCACGCTGATCGGGGGCGGCACGATCGAACGGCAGAAATGGGGCGTCAGGCGCGTATACGGCACATGGGTGAAAAGCGGAGAGACGCAGATCCGCGACTTGGAGCTTCTGAACGTCAATTATGCGGATACAGACGCATCCGGCAGCTTTGTCATGCCGGACGGCGAGGTCACGATCTGGTCGGAGGTCGATTACGCGTACTACGTCACCCGTTATACAAACGGTCTGGGCGAGTTCACATGCGACCACACGAAAGCGTTTCCCGGCACACTGATCACCTTCACGGCAAAGATAACGGACCCCACGTTTCATAATATTGTCTGGACGTATTTCCAGCTGCCCGAAGAGGCGGTTATCATCCCCGCGTCACAGCCCAACGTGGAGCTGCGGCAGTTCTATATGCCGAACCACGACGCGGGCATGCGGGCGGATTTCACGATGCCCAGATTCCCCTACGTTTCCCGTATATGGGACGACGGGAGGATCGTGGAAACGGATGAGGTGTGCGGATTCTATCGGAAGCTGAGGGCCGGCGGCGGCGACGTCACGATCGACGACGAGGAATATGACGGCTGGTGGGTCGCGGATCAATCGATCACGTTCGGGAACGCCATGCTGAAAGTCGAGGGTAACGTGAAGCTGCTCGTGTGCGACGGCGTGACGCTGGATTTGGGGAAGGGACTCTATATTCCGGACGGCAGCACGCTGACGATCTACGGGCAGGAAAACGACAGCGGCAGGATCTACGCGCACCCGACCTACGGCGCAGGGATCGGCGGCAGGACGGACGCGATCGGCGGGAACCTGATCATTCACGGCGGAACGATCGAAGCAAAAGGCGGCGAGGAGAGCGCAGGCATCGGCGGCGGCCCCGATAGCAGCGGTATCCGGAGCGTGACGATCAACGGCGGCATCGTTACCGCAAAGGGCAGCACGAGCGGTGCAGGCATCGGTAAAGGTCTGGAAAACGGCGTTGATGAAGTCATCACGATCAACGGCGGCACGGTCACCGCAACCGGCGGCGATTACGCCGCGGGCATCGGCGGCGGCGAGAATTGCGGAAGCGGCACGATCACGATCAACGGCGGTACGGTCACGGCAAGCGGTAAAGAAAACGGCGCCGGTATCGGCGGCGGCGAAGACGGAAACCAGCGCGGCGACATCACGATCACCGGCGGCACGGTTACGGCGAACGGCGGATGGAAGGGTGCCGGTATCGGCGGCGGCGGAGCGGGCACCTTCCGCGACGCCGGCCGCGGCGGCACGGTCAGGATCACGGGCGGTACCGTTACGGTGAATGCGGGCAAATACGCCGCGGGCATCGGCGGCGGCGCGACGGTGAGCGTATTCTGCAACTCAGGCAACGGCGGCAACGTCACGATCACCGGCGGCACGATCGACATCACCGTACCCGCCGGAAGCGGCGCAGGCATCGGCGGCGGCGCCGGAGCGGACGATTTCGGCACCGGCGGCAACGGCGGCAACGTAAGGATCTCCGGCGGCAAACTGACCATCCGGATGACGGAGACCCGCAGCGCCGGCATCGGCGCAGGCGGATGCGATAATGAAAGCGGCAGCAGCGGCTCCGTCACGATCACCGGCGGCACGATCGACATACGGATCTCAAACGGCGAATCGCAAAGTCAGGGCGCGGCCATCGGCGGCGCGGTAGAAAGGAGCCAGGGCGGAGACATCCGCATCACCGGCGGCGTCGTGCTGATCGACAACAACGGCTACGGCGCGGGCATCGGCGGCGGCGGAAGCGAGAAAAAACCCTCCACCGCAGGCAACGGCGGAAACGTTTATATCAGAAACGCCTTCATCGTGACTTCGAGCTATGCAGGCGCAGGCATCGGCGGCGGCGGTTCGCTGGTCGGCGGTGGCGGCGGCGGCAACGGCGGCAATGTCACGATCGACAGCGGCACGGTCTATGCGATTTCCAAAAATAAAGGCGCGGGTATCGGCGGCGGCAACGACGGAGACGGCGGCACGCTGACGGTCAACGGCGGCTATCTGATGGCGGCCGGCGGTTATCTGGATTATAATTATATCCGGGATCACGGTCTCTGGAGCGAAGACATCGAAGGCATCGACCCGACCGAACAGGGCTGGGTCAATCTCGCCTACAATCTGATCATGGCCTTCATCACAAGCGGCGAGTTTGCCGGCGCAGGCGTCGGCGGAGGCGACGACGGCAAAGGCGGTACGGTCACGATCAACGGCGGCACGGTGATGGCACTCGGCGGCATGAACTCCGCGCGCGCGTTCGGACACGGCGACGGCGGAAGCGGCGACGGGAGCGTACACGTCTACGGCAGCGCAAAAGTCTCATACGGAAGGATGAACAAGGGTACTCCGACGGTGCTCGGCACCGCTCTTTCGGCCGATCGCGAATCGGTCTGCCGGAGCTATGCCTATGCCCATGTGGAGCCCTGTGATCATCCGGACGCCACCTTCGTCAGCTGCGGCGCGGCGGGACATACGGTCATCTGCGATCACTGCGACGCTGACGAAAGCAGCATACTGCCCCATGATTTCAGCAGCAGCCAGTACGTCTGCTCAGACTGCGGCTACGAACGCGTGCGCATCAGCTTTGATCCCGGCGCGGGCAGCGGCTCGAAAGCACCCGTATGGGCTGACAAGGACGGCGAATATACCCTGCCGTCCGAAAAGCCGGGCTTTACCGCTCCGGCGGGAAATACCTTCCTCGGCTGGTCGCAAAACGGCGGCAAAGAACCGGTATATTCCGCGGGAACCCTGCTGACGGTATCGCAGAACACGACGCTGACCGCCGTATGGGTCAACCCCTATCCGGTCTGGGTAGGCGGGGTCCGGGTGAGCACAGGCAACCAGGACGATATCCTGGGCGACGGGACCGCACGGTACGATCCCGATACCCGCACGCTGACCTTCGCCTCTCCCGCACCGATGAAGGGGCTTCATGACGATTCGCTCGTATATGCCGAAGGCATCGACCTGATCGTCGCCGGTACGGCAGATCTCAAATACGCCGGGGATCAGCTCTGCAGATCCGCCATCCGGGTAAAGGATCGCACGCTGACCCTTAACGGCGACATCACGGCCACGCAGGATCTCATGGATACCGCGATGCGCGCGGATGGCGGCATCATCATCACGGGCGGTACGGTCACGGTCGGCTGCCATGGGTCCGGCTTTGAGACCGAAGGCGATTTCATCGTTACCGACGGCATCACGCGGGTGGAAGCCTCCGGCGGGATCGCCGCGCTCACCCACGCACAGCACGTCCGCCTGGGCAGTCACGTTATGATCGTCGACTATTCCCCGAAAAAGCGCGATCCGAACGGCAGCGATCTGCTGAACGTCAGCAGCTTCCTGCTCGAGCACCGCATCGAGATCACCTTCGTGCTCAACGGCGGGGTCATGGAAGGACAGCACGGTGAGGTCAAAAAGATGATCCCCGACGGCGGCGCCATAGAAAGACCCGATCCGGATCCCGTCCTGGAAGGGGTGGCGTTTATCGGATGGTACGACGACGCGGAACTGTCGGCGGGAAATGAAACCGATTTCACCCTCCCGCGGTTCAGGGATACCCGGGTCTATGCCAAGTGGGGGCCCAGCTTCTCCGTGAAAAAAGAATGGAAAACGCAGCAGGGCGCAGATCTGCCGGACTCCGTTTCCGCTGTTCTGCAGCACAACACGAACGGCACATGGACGACGGTGGAGACTGTAGAGCTCAACGAGGACAACGACTGGCAGGCGCGTTTTGCCGCAGTGGACGACGCAAACGAAGAAAACTATCGTATCCGCGAGCTGGATCGGGACGGAAACCTGGTGCTCGATCCCGCAAGTGAAGATGCGAGCTACATTGCCTCCGCCATTTTCGAAGTCGACGGGGATCTGGTTGGTTATGAAGCGGCTTACCGCAAGGAAGGACAGCAGACCACCATCACCAACAGCAGCGTCAAAACCTATTCCGTGGAACTTGGATGGGACATCGACAGAGGCGATCAGGACCGTCCGGACGAGATCCAGGCTGTGCTGCAGCGGCAGGAAAGCAAGTTCTCGTGGACGTGTCTGGAGATCGTTACGCTGAATCCCGCGAACGGATGGAGCGGGGAGTTTAAACCCGTACCGATCGGTCACATCAACGATACGGAGACCTATGTGCGATACAGCTACCGCATCCGTCTGCTGAAACCGCTTGCGGAAGGCGAAGAGGAACCCGATGATGAAGCGGAAAGGCTGGAAGAGGCGAACAGCCGCGTCATCCACGCGATGTTCGATCTTGACAAGCCGTTTCTCCAGAATCTGATCAAAGCAGCGGACCCGAACAATCTGTGGACGATCGACGATACCACGGACTGGGTCAAGGCGCAGGCCAAGAAAGTGTTCATCCCGCGTCCGCAGTTCACCGCGAAGATCGACACCTATACGGATTTCATCGGCAAGGAAATACCGGAGCACGACTCGCTGTATGACCTGAAATACAAACACGACAGCAAAACACACAAGATGACTGTCACGAGCACCGCGGTGCTTGAGATCAGCATCTATAAGCGCTGGCTCAATTTCGAAAAAGATGAGATGCCTGAATCCGTATGGCTGATGCTGGTCAGCAAGGTCCAGGACGATTATGCCGAAGCGGTCGGCGCGGAGGAATTCAATATCTATTCGCCGGTAGGGACGGTCGTTTACGGAAACCAGATCTCGCTGATGTCCGCAGACGTTGTGAGCGACAACGTCAAATCGGGGCTCAAGTCGCTGTTGGGCTCCAGTTTCGCGGGCGCGGCCGCAAGCGGCGTGATCGGCACTGTCGTTAAAAAAGTTACCAATACAGGCATCGCCATTGCCGAAGCAAGCGCGAAAGGCGACAATCCTCTGGTCCAGTGGCGCGTCCGCATGGGCGTCAAAAAATACGGTTCCTTCGGTGTTCCGATGGACTTTGCGGGAACGGAGCTGATCACGGGATTGATGGAAATGGCGATCGACGCCATCATCAAAACCCTGCAAATCCCGAAGATCAACTGTCCGGTGATGTATCATCCGATCTATAAGTGCTGGAGCATCAAGGGGTATGCAATGAAATTTGCGGGTCTTGACAAGGACTACGAACTGACCTGCAACGTCTTCAACGTCAAATTCCACGGCGACGACAGCAACGTCAACAAGATCAGCGGCACGAAGCACTGGGACGACAACGGCGCGGACGATCGCCCGGACAGCATCTCGATCCATATCTATGCGAAGGGAGAGGACGGCTCCGAAAAGGAGGTCAGCAATTCCCCGATCACGGTGAAGGGAAGCGGCGACGACTGGTCGTGGTCCGCGGAGGTCCCGCTGAACGATATCGCCGTGGTCACGGAAGCCGGCGAAGACAGCTCGGTCAAGTATAAGGAACTCGTGATCCGAGAGGACGTTCCGGAAGGTTACGAGGCAACTTACGAGGGATATAACATCACAAACAAGAAGGCTCCGAAGCCGACACCGACACCGACGCCGACGCCGACACCCACACCCACACCGACGCCCACACCGACGCCCACACCGACGCCGACGCCGACACCCACACCGACACCTACGCCGACGCCGACGCCCACACCCACGCCGACGCCTACGCCGACGCCGACACCCACGCCCACGCCGACACCCACGCCTACGCCGACACCCACGCCCACGCCGACGCCGACACCCACGCCGACGCCGACGCCCACACCCACGCCGACACCCACGCCCACGCCGACGCCTACACCCACACCGACGCCGACACCCACGCCGACACCGACACCCACGCCGACGCCCACACCGACGCCTACACCGACGCCGACACCCACGCCGACGCCCACGCCCACGCCCACGCCCACGCCTACACCGACACCCACACCCACGCCGACGCCGACGCCTACTCCGACGCCCACGCCGACACCCACGCCGACGCCGACACCGACACCGGGAACGATCAACATCTCCGGGCGTAAGACCTGGGACGATCTGAACGATGCGGACAGACTGCGTCCGGACAGCATAACGATCCGGCTGCTGGCGGACGGCGAGGAAATAGACGCGAGGACAGTATCCGCGGAAGACGGCTGGGAATGGACGTTCCTGAATCTGCCCGAATACAGCGGGGGCGACAAGATCGTATATACGATCACGGAGGATCCGGTCGAATGGTACAAGACCGTGATCGACGGTTACAACGTCACCAATATCATCGTGTCGCAGATCTACGGATACAATCTGTATCTGAAAGGCAGGATCACGCTCAACGCGTATCTGTTCATCCCGCAAAAGGAGCTGCAGGACAGCGGTTTATACGTCACGCTGAACGGCGTGCGGTATCCGGTTTCCGAGGCAGCCACACGCGTGGTGGACGGGAGGACGCTTTACACGTTCTCCGTCGAGAAGAACGCGAAGGAATACCACGATGCGGAAACACTTCGTCTGTACGGCAGCGCCGGGAACCTGCTGACGCTCTACCGACAGAACGAGGACGTGACGGAAACGGGCTGGTCGTATTCGGTACAGACCTATCTTGACCGGGCGCTTGAAGTAAGCGACGATCCGTATCTCAAGGAGCTCGTGACTGCGATGAACGACTACGGCAGCTATGCGCAGCAGTTCTTCCGATATAACTTGGCCAACCGCTCGCCGATCCTCGGAGATTCCGGGTCGGTCACAAAGGCGGATCTGGAGAAGTACAGATCGACAGTCGTCTACGCGAAAGATGCGGACGGAAACGACCGGACCGGCGTGACCCACAGCGGCAGCAGTCTTCTGCTGCAGTCCGACACGATCATACGGCATTACTTCACCATTGACGAAGGATCGATCGACGATTATACTTTCACTGCACGGGGACAGGCGCTGACCCCGACGGCAACGACGGACGGTGCGTATTACGTCGAGATCACGGATGTTTACGCAAAGCATCTGGACAATGACTTTGCCTTGACGGTCAGCGATTCGAAGGGCACTGTCATGACGCTGCATTACAGCGCGCTGAGCTACGCTTACGCGGCGATGGAGCAAAGCGATCAGGATCTTATAGACGTCGTAAAAGCCTTGTACCGGTATAATCAAAAAGCCAGTGCATTCTTTGATAAGGAGGGATAACAGCATGCTATACGTGAAACCGGAAACCGAAATCATCCGCTTTGAAAAAGCGGATATCGTAACGAACAGCTATGAAACGCCGATCGTTCCCGCCGACGGCGAAGAGGAACCGGACGGCGGATGAAAGGATCCTGCTGAATGGGAATCTGTACAGATTTGGGAAAGCTTTTCTTTTGACGGATCGAGAGCGTTGTACCTGCTCCTGCAGATACTCCCGTCATTATTTCGGCTGGAATCACGCTGCTGTTATGCCGTCCTTTGAACATCAGGAAAAAAGCATGAAGTTCATCTCGCGTTTTATGATGAGCTGAAGAGACAGAAATCCCTGACTGCTGCAGAACTGCAGTAGTCAGGGATTCTGTTTTGCCAAGCTTGCGTATCACCCGCGAGCGTGTGCGTTCAGGTATGCGGAACGCGAGGGCGAAGGGGATGGCGGTCTCGCGCCGCCGGTGGCGGAAGAAGCGAGGCCGCCATCTCCGCAGCGGTCGAAAAACGCGAGGATCTGCGAAAGCCGTCGTCAAAGATACGGGAAGACGCCTGTTCCCTTCACCGAAACCGTGGTATACTCGACAAAAACGGGCGACCGCAAGGGTCACCCCTGCGAGAGAACGGGAGGACGGCGAAATGGATCTGCCCAAGAGAAAACAAATCCGCCTGCGGGCATACGATTATTCCGCCCCCGGTGCCTATTTCGTCACGATCTGCACCCAGGACCGCCGCTGCATCCTCTCGGATGTCGTTGTAGGGGAGGGGCTTGCCCCTCCCGCGGTCGCGCTGACGCCCATTGGCCAGATCGTGGAAGAACAGATACTGGCGATCCCGGCGCGGTATCCGGCAATTGGGATAGAACAATACGTGATCATGCCAAATCACGTCCATTTACTCGTTTCGATTCGAGACCTCTCGGGAGGGGCAAGCCCCTCCCCTACGGTGGGAACGGAGGCGTCTTCGTCGGAGGGAGACATG
>ONCI01000050.1 GCA_900316255.1 uncultured Eubacteriales bacterium
TTCTTGGAATACACAAAGTATTCCTGCGAAAAAGTGCCTTCATCAGAACTCAAATTCTCTCGGGATTCGCTCTTGCCGATTTCATCATCGTTTACTTGAGCCGAGCTGTGCGAGGCCTCGCGCCGACCAAAGCGGCCGAAGGCCGCTGCGATAAGCGCGAGTCTTCCCTTGCGAATCGAGTTTCGCAATTGCCTTAGAAAGGGGGAACGCCCATGCAAAAATCGAACGACCGCGTCCTCTGGATCGACGGGCTGCGGGGCATCGCCTGCCTTGCCATTTTCGCCCACCATTTCGGCTGCTGCTTCTATCCGGTGACCCAATACGGTCCCAAGGGGGAGATGGCGACCCCTCTGGGCATTGCTCTGGCGCAGTCGCCGCTGGGCGTGCTGCTCAACGGCAACTTCTGGGTCTGCGTGTTCTGTGTCATCGCAGGCTTTGTGGCGGCCCGCAGTCACTTCTCCCCTCCCGGGCAGGACGGCCTTTCCCTCCGCCGTTTTTCCGGGCAGCTGCTGAACCGGTATTTCCGCATGGTGCTGCCGGTGTTCTGGATCTCGCTGGCGGTTTTGATCATGGTGAAGCTCCATCTCTTTACCAACCGCGCCTTCTTTGAGACCTACTACATCTACTGGGCCGCCCTGACCTATGCGGAGGACTTCTACACCTTCCCCTCTCTCATCATGGAGACCTTTGTGAAGCTCTGCTTCGTGGGGACGGAAAAGTACGTGATGGTGCTGTGGAGCATCCGGCTGCTGTTTTACGGCTATTTCGTCTCCATCCTTCTGGCGCAGATGAGCTGGGGCCGCAACAGACGCATCCTCTGGGTCTACCTGTTTCTGGCAGTGGGAAGCCTCTTCTGCGGGCTGGACCTGTGCATGATGGGCTGCTTCCCCATAGGAACCATGCTGGCCTGGTGGTCCGTCTACGGGAAGAAGCCAAGCTCCTCTCCCCTGCGCGGCTGCGCCGCCGGGCTGCTGATCCTGGCAGGCCTGGTATTGGGCGGCTATCCCACCTTTTTCGAGCCAAGCAATTTTTACCGTTATCTGACCCTCCCCGGGGTGGAAGCGGAAGACGTGCTGGGCGTCTGGCATGTGATCGGCGCCGGCATGCTGATGACGGGGCTCTGCCTTTCCCCCACGCTGCAGGCAATTCTCTCCTGCCGCCCGCTGCAGTGGCTGGGCAAGATCAGCTTCAGCCTGTATCTGGTGCACGTGCCGGTACTGCTGTCCGTAGGCACGGGCGTGGCGGTGCTCCTCTCCCGCGGGGGGATTCAGAGCTATGACCTGATGAGCTTCCTCTCCGCCGTGGCCACGCTGCTGGCCGTACTGCTCGTCGCCGCCCTGTTCCAGCGCTATGTGGAAAAGCCCTGCTCCAGGTTCTCCCGCTGGCTGCTCCGCTTCCTGGAAGCCTGAAATCTCAAACTCAAAACTATAACAAAAAACCATGAAAGCCAAAGCTTTCATGGTTTTTTGTTATTACGGAGCCAGGATCTCTTTCAAGGTCAGGTCCCGGCCTGTGAGGGGAAGAAGCTTCTTGCCTTTGCAGGCGGGGCAGCTCAGATCGTTCAGGTCGGCGATGAATTGCTCGCCGCAGTCCATGCACCGGGCGGTTCCCTGGAGCTCTTCGATGACGAATTCCGTCTTCTCCAGCTCCGTCCCGTCCGCCACGGCCACCCAGCAGTCCGCCAGGAATTTGGGGACCACGCCGCTTAGGGAGCCCACCTCCACGGTGATCTTCTCCACCTCGGTCAGCTCTTCGTCCTTCATGATGCCCCGCACCATTTTCAGCAGGGCGTCGCAGATCCCAAGCTCGTGCATTACTTCGTCACCGAGCGCTTGACGATGTTGCCCGCCTTCTTCACAAGACCGGCTGCCGCCTTGATGGGCATGGTCTCGAAGCTGCCGGCATGCCAATCGCGGACCTTCTTCAGGTGGATGGCGTCAAACTTGCAGCGGGTGGTGCAGATGCCGCAGCCGATGCAGAGGTAGGGATCCACCTTGGTGGCGCCGCAGCCCAGGCAGCGGGCGGTCTCCTTGCGGACCTGCTCCTCGGTGAAGGTCACGCGGGCGTCGGAGAAGGTCTTGGCCTTCTCGGCGTTGTAGCCGCGCTCCTGGCGGTGCTCCTTGTCGTAGCTGCTCACGGTGAGCTGTACATGCTCCTTGTCCAGGGCGCGGTAGACGCGGCGGTCACGGCCCATGGTGAGGGTCTGGCCGGGATGGACGTAGCGGTGCAGGGAGATGGCGGCCTCCTTGCCGGCGGCAATGGCGTTGATGGCAAAGCTGGGGCCGGTGTAGCAGTCGCCGCCCACAAAGATGTCGGGCTGGGCGGTCTGATAGGTCAGGGCGTCGGCCTCGGCAAGGCCCTTCTTGTCCAGCTTCATCTCGCCCAGGTCCAGGGAACCGAAGTCCACACGCTGGCCGATGGCGCCGATGACGGTGTCCACGGGGATCTCCTCGAACTCGCCGGTGCCCACGGGCTTGCGGCGGCCCTTCTCGTCGGGCTCGCCCAGGGTCATGCGCTCCACCTTCAGGGCCTTGGCCTTGCCGTCCTCGCCCAGGATCTCCACGGGAGCGGAGAGGAACCTGAACTGCACGCCCTCTTCCCTGGCCTCGCCCACTTCCTCGGGATCGGCGGGCATCTCGGCCTCGGAGCGGCGGTAGATGATGTAGGTGTTCTCGGCGCCGAGACGCACAGCCGTGCGGCAGACGTCCATGGCCACATTGCCGGCGCCGACGACGGCCACGTTCTTGCCCACCTTGACCTCATGGCCAAGGTTCACCTCACGCAGGAAGTCCACGCCGCCGATCACGCCCTCCAGTTCCTCGCCGGGGACACCGATCTTCGCGCTCTTCTGGGCGCCAATGGCAAGATAGAAGCCCTTGAAGCCCTGCTGGCGCAGCTCTTCGATGGTCACGTCCTTGCCCACTTCCACGCCGCACTTGAACTCCACACCCATCTCGCGGATGATGTCGATCTCGGCGTTCAGGGTGTCCTTCTCCAGGCGGAAGTTGGGGATGCCCATGGTGAGCATGCCGCCGGGGACCGGGTAGTAGGCGCAGCTCAGGCCGGCGGGGCCGGCGCCGATGATGGCGATCTTCTCGGTGAAGGGCTTGCCGGTCTGGTTGACCATCTTGGGAACGGTGCGGTGCTCGCTCTGCAGGTCATGGTCGGCGATGAAGCGCTTGACCTCGTCAATGGCAACGGCCTCGTCCACACCGCCGCGGGTGCACTCGGCCTCGCAGCGCTTGTTGCAGATGCGGCCGCAGACGGCGGGCAGGGGGTTCTCGGTCTTGATGAGCTCGAGAGCTTCCTTGTAACGGCCCTGGGCGGCCAGCTTCAGGTAGCCCTGAATGGGAACGTGGGCAGGGCAGGCCACCTTGCAGGGGGCGGTGCCTGTGGGGACCACGTCCTCCCGGTTCTCCCGGTAATCGGGATTCCAGGCTTTTTTGGCGACGATGGTCTCGGACAGCTTGGTATAGGCGGAGGGAGCGATGTTCACGGTGGTGCAGAGCTTCTGGCCCAGCTTCAGGGCGTTGGCAGGACAGACCTCCACGCACTGGGCGCAGGCCACGCACTTGGCCTCGTCGACTTCCGCCTGGAAGTTGGAGCGGATGGCGTCCCGGGCGCCGAACATCAGGCCCACGCGCAGGCCGAAGCAGGCGCAGGAGCAGCAGTTGCAGATGGCGGCGCTGTCGCCGGCCTCCTCGATGTTGGGGATGTCGTGCATGAGACCGTTGGCCTCGGCGCGGGCGATGATCTCCAGGGCTTCTTCCTTGGTGATCTTGCGGGCGCGGCCGGAGCGGATGTAGTGCTCCGCGCCCTTGCCCATCTGGATGCACATCTCCTCGGCCAGGTGGCCGCAGCCGTCGCCGATGGAGGTGCGGGAGGCACGGCAGGAGCAGGGGGACACGGAGAAGGTGTCATACTTGTCCAGATAATAGCTGAGCTTTTCGTAGGGGTGGACGCCGGGCAGGTCCTTGATGGCGCTTTCCACGGGGACCACGCGCATCAGGCCGTAGCCGTTGGGGATCAGGGGGGACATGGTCTCCATGCGGATGCGGGTGTACTCCTCAAAGGCCTTGCCCACTTCCGGATGGGTGTCCAGCAGCTCCTGGTTGTTCACCAGCATCTCCATGATGCCGGGGGCGAAGATCTGCATGAAGTACACGTCTTCACCCAGCTTCTCGTCATAGGTGCAGCGGAAGACGCCGATCCAGGCCAGGTGCTTGGCAAGCTTCTCCACCTCTTCCACGGGCTTGCCGACCTTCTTGGCCAGGTACTCTACGGTGCGCTCCTTGCGCAGGCCTGCCGCGATGGCAACGTCGGCCTCATCGTCAGTGACGATGCTGGCCAGGGAATAGTACTCGGGGGCGTTCTCGTCGATCTTGTTCACAACGCCGGTCAGGCCGCCGACGATATGACAGAGCTTGACGATTTTCGGTCTCAGTTCAGCCATGATATGTTTCTCTCCCTCAAAAATGTAATTCAGTTTTCAAAGCGCAAAAATGCACGCTTATAGTGATTATACATGAGAGCAGAAAAGAAAGCAAGGAAGGCGGAGCGGAAAAGTTTAGACAGAAGCAGAAAAAATGATCAACGCAGTCATAAAGGAAAGAAAATCCAACCGTGTCAGAAGCACCGCCCTTGCCTCCCCCAACGGGAGAGGTGGTTCCTGGCTACGCGCAGCCAGGAATCGGAAGGGGTGTCATCCTGAGGAGGCGAAGCCGACGAAGGATCTCGCCCCCGACGGGAGCAGGATCTCTTGGCTGCTGAGGCAAAACCGGCCCGGCGCCGTCTGGATCCTTCGCTTGCGCTCAGGATGACAAGAAGGGGGGGCAGATCCTCCGCCGCATCAAAACACCCCCAGGGCTTGTGCCCTCGGGGTGCCCGTGCTATGGATTCAATTGTGTCGGATTAGGCAGGGCAAAAGGTACGTCCCCTTGTCTTACCCAGTTCATTCCTCAACCAACTCGCTCCAGCACAATAACCTGGTATTGCTTACCGAAGTAAAAGTCTCTCTCGATTTTCAAGGTGAGCTTTTGCTCAGTACATTTGAATGTTCCGTCCAAAATATAGTTGTCATCCATGATCGTGTTATGAACCGATATCTTGTAGAGATAGAAGCGCGGCCACGTGGGAGCAATTCCGCATCTTATTTCAACCCTTTGAGATTCCAGTAGCATATATCCCTCCAGTTGTTGGTCTTCGTTCAGCCGCAGATAGATAAACGGGTCCTCGCTCTGCCATTCGCTCCCCGGAAAATCATACGGGTTTGTAAATCGGATGGACCGATCCATAGGCCACACACAAGAAGAAAGCGTCAGCAGAGCAAGCAAGCACAAGAACAGGGCGAAGCTTTTTTGTAGTCTGATGAGCCAAGCGTGTTTTCTCGTCATGTGCGCTCCTTTCCGTGATAGCGAATGGCATCCTTTGTCCCACACCCTCACTACACAACAAATACTGGACAACAGCATAGTTGGTGGACTTCTTATTGTGCAGAAAAGCTTTCGATTTCCAAATCAAAAATCAAATCATCAAAATCATCATCCATCCGATGATCATTGCAATGAAAGCGATAACACTTCTCCGATAACGTTTCAACCCAAAAAGCATTTCCATATAGATTCGACGCTGTAAAACCGGAGGTATAGCTATTGCCTCTAAACTGCTCCCTTGATTTGCCTGTCTGCTGAGATATTCGATCAATCAAAGCAGGGTAGTCATCCAAATAGTCAGATGCATTTGCCAATAGAAAGTACCCATCCAACACTTCAAGATCCATTACAAGCTCGTTCTTTTCCGGATAGGCAACAGGAACAACATAATGTTGTTGCCTCTCATCCGGAACGAACTTTTGTCCGTTCAAAAAAAGGCTTCCTTTAAATCTCGGAGTTCTGGAGAAGGTAAACGCAATACCCTGATCATATTCAGAATTGATTGAAATGACACGAATAAGCAAGCAATATTTTCCTTGTCTCTCAATTCTGTATGAACGGTAATATACTTTCCCATCAACTTCAGTCTTTTCCCTGCCATGAAATGCTCTGTCGGTCGGAAGCATGGATCAGTCCCCCTTTTTTGACAATCCGAATGGGGCATGAATGGGATAGGGTGCGCCTTTTGTCCCACCGCCTGTTGACTGCGGAGCCGCCGCACCGCCCTGTATTGGATATCATTGTAAACGAAACCCAGCCGTCTATCAAGAGCGTATTCCAACAAAAAAGAGGCGCCCGGTACGGATGACCGGACGCCTCCAACAGAAAAGAGGTGGGTTATCGATTTACTGGGCCAGGGTCTCGCCCAGGGCGCGGCAGGCCTCCAGGGCCTCATCATCCGGCGCGTCGTTGCAGATGACGCTCTCGGCGGCAAGAGTGATGCCCGCACCGGCGCAGTCGTCTTCCCAGGAGCGCATCCATTCGCCGTCGCCCCAGCCGTAGGAGCCGAAAAGGCCGACCTTCTTGCCGGCAAGCTGTCCCTTGATCTCATTGAAGAGGGGCTCGAATTCGCCGTCCTCCAGGGCTTCGCTGCCCATGGCGGGGCAGCCGAGCGCGAAAGCGTCAAAGGCATCCACCTTGGACGCGTCAAAATCCGAAACGGCAAAAAGCTCGGACCCGAGACCCGCGCCCTTCTGGACCGCCTTGGCCATGGCCTCGGTGTTGCCGGTACCGCTCCAATAGATCACTGCTGTTTTACTCATGCTGAAAACCTCCTGTCATATTGCCACTGCCAGCTCTTCCAGCTTCCTTCCGGCCCGGAAGGCCCGGCAGTAGGATTCGGTACATTTCTGATACCTGGCAAAGGTGCGCTGGGCAAGCTCCTCGTCCCCGTACACCTTCCAAGCGCAGACGCGCTTGTAATTTTGCGCACGGTTCTGGATAAAGCCCCGCACATCTTCCGGCGGGTAGCTGAGGAAAAGGCCCACCTCATGGGGAAAGTGCTGCCTTTGCTGCAGCTTCCGCACCAGACAGCGAAGGCATTTTCCCAGCCGAAAATCCTCGTAGCCCGCTTCCTCCAGGATCCGGCGCGCAACGGGGCAGCGCAGGTCACGCTCCAGCTCCCCCGGACGGAAAAGATACAGAAGCGCGCGCCCCTCGTCAAAGCGAAGGGGAAGGATGCAAAGCCCTTTTGGCGAGAGAAGACGGTTCATCCCCTGCAGCTCCCGCAGAAGGGTCTTCCGATCGGCGCAGGGGCAGGAATACATGCTGCCGGTTTTCATGCCCGCCAGGGTGGGCGCACAGCAGCGGATCAGCAGCTCCGTACTCAAGTCTTCGCCTCCTTCGTTCTGTGGTTAAATGTCTCTAACCATCTAGGTTATACCATATACATTTCCCATTGTCAAGACAGGAGTTAAAGGTATTTAACTCTCTCTATTTCTACTTCTCATTCTCACAGCATTTCCCGCATCTTCCAGTATTCCTCGCTTTTGGCAAAATAGACAGGCCGGAAATCGGGCCTCATGCCGCCATGTAATACGTCATTTCGAAAAAAAATGCTTTGCGGAGAATTCCACAAAGCATCAGACTGTAGACAAACCTATGCGGCAGAGCTTGGACACGCATGGGGGGATTGTGAAGGGGGGAGGGTATGCCCCCCTTCACGTTCAATCTATGCCAAATTCAAGCTGTCGACACTTTGTCGACAGCTTGATGCTTTGCGGAGAATTCCGCAAAGCATCTTTTTTCATTTTTCCGGATGGAGCCTGCCGCGCAGGAGCAGCAGCGCCGCGCCAAGGAGCACGATGGCGATGCCGAGAAGCTTGCGGGCCGTCAGCTCCTCCTGCAGGAAGAGGACGCCGATGAAGCAGCTGACCACCGGCATGAGCAGCAGGGCAAGCTTCACTTCCCAGACCTCATGGCTCTTCAGATTCCGGTAGTAGAAGAAATAGATCCCGGTCTGGGCAAGGCCGCCCAGAAGGATCAGCCACCAGAGGCTTCCCAGGGGCAGCTGGGACAGGGTCCCCATGTTCCCGGCAAGGCCGGAAGAGAGGCCGAAGAGCAGCAGCACCACGAAGTTGTTGTAATAGGAGATCATGTCCGCGTCCTCGTGGTACTTCTCCTGGGCCCGCTTGATGATGAAGGCGTTGGCCGTGACGCAGGCGGCGGAGAGAAGGAAGAAGAGGTCCGTAGCATGGATCGTCATGCTGCCGAAGTCCACCCCCAGCACCAGCAGCACGCCCAGGAGCATCACGGCGGTGCCAAGCCAGTCCGAGAGATAGAGCCTCTTCTTATAGAGGATCACCGTGACCAGGTTCACCATCAGCACGTCGGTCTTCAAAAGCGCCGTACCGGTGGAGAGGCTGCCCCCGGCGTAGCCAAGGTTCGCGAAGAGGTCCAGCAAAAAGCCAAAGACGCCGATCATCAGCAGGATCTTCACCGCCTTGCCCTGGTGGAACAGGCGGGAAAAGCTGCCGTCCAGCACGAGCTGGGCCGTGAGGAACAGGAGCGCCGCCAAGCGCAGCAGGAAGCCCGCCAGAAGGGGCGAGCCGGTCTCCCCCACCAGGACCTTGCTGGCCGCGTAGTAGATGGACCAGGACAGGATCATACCGCCGAAGAGAGCGGCGGTTTTCAGGCTCTGCTTCATGCCAGGGCTTCAAACATCCGGCGCAGGGCAGCTTCGTCCAGCTTCACGGGGTTGTTGTTCATGAGAGGATGAACGGCGCAGTCCCGGCAGAGCTTGTCCAGGTCCACCTTGCCCAGGTCGGAGAGACGGCTGCGCAGACCGCCCAGCTTCTTGAGCGCACGGATCCGCTCCGCCAGCTCTTCCGTGCCGCTGAGACCCACCCGGCTGCAGAGCTCCTCCAGCCGGGCGTCGGCATTGATGCGCACCAGGCTGTCCAGGGTGAAGGCGCAGGCCTCCCCGTGGGGCAGATGATAATCCTCGGAGAGGGGGTAGCTGCAGGCGTGGCTGGCCGCGGTCTTGGGCAGGGCAAAGCTCAGGCCGCCCAGCAGCGCCGCGCGGGACATGTTGGTCCTGGCCTCCAGGTCGCTGCCGTCCCGCCAGGTCTTCTCCAGATTCTCCAGGATCAGGCGCACGGCCTCCACGGCCATCAGGTCGGGGATGGGCTGATGGTTTTTGCTCCAGTAGCCCTCCAGGGCGTGGGCCATGGCGTCAAGCCCCGTGTTCATGGTGGTGCGAGGCGGCACACCCAGGGTCAGCACCGGGTCCACGATGGCGGCGGCGGGCATGAAGGCCGGGTTGTTGATAGTCTTCTTCTCGGTCCCGTGGCTCACCACGGAGACCTGGGTCACCTCGCTGCCGGTGCCGGCGGTGGTGGGCACCGCGATGACGGGCAGGCGGCGCTCCTTCACCAGCGCGCGGCGGCCCTCGTAGTAGTCCAGCGCGTCCCCCTCATTGGGGGCCACGGCCGCGGCGAACTTGGCGGTGTCCAGCGAGCTGCCTCCGCCGATGCCGATGACGCCGTCGGCGCCCTTTTCCCGGCAGAGGCGGGTGGTCTCTTCGATGCCGGAGAGCTGGGGGTTCTGCTCCACCCGGGAAAAGGCGGCCACGATGCGCCTGTCCTCCGCCATGAGCTTCTCCGCCTCCGGGGCAAAATGCCGTCCGCAGCAGAGCACGGCCCGGGTGACGCCGAACTCCTCCAGCACAGCGCCCAGCTTTTTGAATTCGCCCTGACCGAAGAAGATCTTCACCGGCTGGGCATAGACGAACTCACTTATCATAGATCTTGTCCTCGATGGCGGAGACCTGTTTGGCGAACTTGTGCATGTTGGCAGCCCGCCAGTCCTCCAGATCCTGGCACCAGTCGGTGGCCAGGAAGGTCTTGGTCATCTCCACGGCCATTTCGGGTCCCACGATCCAGCCGCCCATGCAGAGGATGTTGGCGTTGTTGATGGCCCGGGCCATTTTGGCGGAGTATACGCCCTCGCAGGCCACGGCGTAAACGCCCTTATACTTGTTGGACACCACACACATGCCGGCGCCGGTGCCGCAGATGAGGACGGCCCGGTCGAAGGACCCGTTCTGCACCAGCGGGGCCACGGTATCGGCCACCTGGTAATAGGGGTGCACCTCGTTCAGATCCACGGTGCCCAGGTCCTCAAAGTCCGCGCCGGACTCAGTGAGATAGGCTTTGATGGCTTCCTTGGCGGAAAAACCGGATTTATCGCTTCCAATGGCTATTTTCATTCCAATCTCCTTTCATCTTTGGCTCCCCTGCCAAGGGGAGCTGTCTGCAGCCGTCTCACGCAAGGCGGCAGACTGAGGGGTCTCCTTCCTTATAGCCTTCCCCTTCAGGGGAAGGTGGCATCCGCCGGTCCCCCGCGAGGCGGATGACGGATGAGGTTCTCCTTTCATCTTTGGCTCCCCTGCCAAGGGGAATTGCGGGTTCCCGCCGCCAGTGGCGGAAGAAGGGAACCCGGAATTTCTGCAGCGGTCGAAAAACGCAAGGAACAGCGTAAGCCCGCAGCGTTTTTCGGGCACCGCAAAGCGGACGCTGTCTGCAGCCGTCTCACGCAAGGCGGCAGACTGAGGGGTCTCCTTCCTTGTAGCCTTCCCATTCAGGGGAAGGCGGCGTCCGCCGATCCTCCGCGAGGCGGACGCCGGATGGGGTGCTCCTTCCGCATTGGCCCCCTTGTCTAAAGGGGGCTGTACCAGTGCGCACACTGGTGCCGGGGGATACTTCTCTATGATTCCGGGGCCCGAGGTCAACAGTTCGGGAGGGGCAAGCCCCTCCCCTACGGCCTTGACGGAGACGGCATATCAGTTATCCGCTTCGCGGGGACCTCATCCGATCACTTCGCGGCCACCTTCCCCGTGCGCGGGGAAGGCTTTGCGGGCGAGCAATGCTCGTCCCTACGGCCTTATTTCAGCTTTAGCGCTTCCTCGGCGGTTTTCACGATGTTCTCCACCGTGAGGCCCAGGGCTTCGCGCAGATACGGGAGCTTGCCCACCTCGCCGAAGCGGTCCTGGACGCCCACGGCCATGGCCGGGATCTTCTCCCGGGCCAGGGTCTCCAGAATGGCGGAATGCAGGCCGCCGATGACGTTGTGGTTTTCCACCGTCAGCACCGCGCCGGTCTTCCGGGCGGAGGCCAGCACCGTCTCCCGGTCCACGGGCTTGATGGTGTGGACGTTGATGACCTCGGCGTCGATCCCCTTCTCCTGCAGGATCCGGGCGGCGTCCAGGCAGTCCTTGGTCATCATGCCGCTGACAAAGATGCTCAGATCCCGGCCCTCCCGCAGGGTGTCGGCCTTGAAGAGATCGAATTCGTAGTCCTCGGGGAAGACGTCGGGCTGGGTCTTGCGGAAGAGGCGGACGTAAACCGGCCCCTCGTAGGCGTTCAGCACCGGCATGGCCGCCCGCAGCTGCCGCTCGTCCACCGGCTCGAAGATCACCATGCCGGGGATGGAGCGTACCACGCCCATATCCTCCATGCTCATGTGGGTGCCGCCGTTGAGTTCGGCGGAGATGCCGGGGTCGGTGCCCACGATCTTCACGTTCTGTTTGGCATAGCAGATGGAGATGGCGATCTGGTCGCAGATGCGCCGGGTGGCGAAGGGGGCAAAGCTCTCGATCCAGGGTTTGAAGCCGTAGCTGGAGAGGCCCGCCGCGATGGAGGCCATATTCTGCTCGGCGATACCGCAGTCAAACATCTGCCGGGGAAAGCGCTCGTACAGCTTCAGGGTGCCGCTGGCCCGGGAGAGGTCCGCGTCCAGCACCACCACGTGCCTGTCCTGCTCCATGAGCTGCGCCAGGCATTCGGCATAAACCGCTCTCATTTCCATGTCTCAGCCCTCCCCCCGGATCGCCGCGATGGCCGCTTGGGCCTGCTCCTCGGTGATGTTGGTGTTGTGGTTGGCGGCGCCCAGTTCCTCGATCCAGGGGACGCCGCAGCCCTTGCGGGTGTTCAGGATGACCATGGTGGGCTTTTCGCTGCCGATGCCCAGCTTGGCGTGGGCCACCGCGGCCTCCACCTGGTCCACGTCGTTGCCGTCCTCCACATCGATGACGTTCCAGCCGAAGGCGGCCCATTTCTCCGCCAGGGGCCCGTCCAGCTGGAGCTTGTTGCGGTCGGTAAAGGCGATGAGATTGTCCAGCTTCTTGGCGGCGGCAAACATGGCCGCCTCCCAGATCTGGCCTTCCTGGGTCTCCCCGTCGCCGATGATGGTATAGATGGTGGCCCCGTCCTGCTCCAGCCTGGAGCCCAGAGCCGCGCCCACGGCGCAGCTGAAGCCCTGGCCCAGGGAGCCGGTGGTCATGTCGATGCCCACCGTGAGATTGCTGTCGCAGTGGCTGGGAAGATGCGTGCCGCCCTGATTGAGGGTCATGAGCAGGTCCTTCTCAAAGAAGCCCCGGTTCGCCAGCGCCGCGTAGATCGCGGGGCCCGCGTGGCCCTTGGAGCAGATGAGCCGGTCCCGTCCGGGCATTTTGGGATTTTTCGGGTCGATGCGCATTTCCTTGAAATACAGCACCGCCAGCAGCTCCGCCAGGGAGAGGGAGCCGCCCAGATGCCCCACCCCCAGATGGCCGATGGCGGCCAGGGTGTCGCAGCGGATGTTTTTGCAGATTTCCTTCAGATCAAAATCCAAATCCAGATCTCCTTTCCTGTTCCATCATAGAATCATGAAAAGTGCTCAACAAAAGAATTTTATTCCCGCTCCCCTGCTTTGTCAACTGCATTTCCTCCCCGGTCCTTGACAATCTCCCGCCGGGGGATTAGGATAAATCGAAAATCGATGATCAGGAGGATCATGCTATGCATCCTTTCACCCCTGTCTATATTCCGGTGGGCGTGCCCACCTTCCATCTGGAAAGCGCCCGGGACCAGTTTGAGCGCAGCATCCGGGTGCTGAAAAGCATCGACGCGGGCTTTGTCTGCCCGGAGGAGATGCTCCTCTCCCTGGACAAGCTCCGCGCCTATCTGGACCCCCTGCAGCCGGATCTGATCGTGTTCCAGAACCTGACCTTTGCCAACGCCGCCTACATGTCCGAGGTGCTGCGCCGCTTTACCTGTCCGGTGCTGCTCTGGACCCTGCGGGAGCCGGTGATCGACGGGGGCCGTCTGCGCCTGAACTCCCTCACCGGGGCCTACTCTGCCGCCAACACCCTCCGGGCCTTCGGCGGCCGGGCCTTTGCCTACACCTTCGGCGCGCCGGAGGAGGACGAGGTGGGCAGCGCCCTGCGGGCAAGCGTGGCCGCCGCCCGGGTGAAAAAGGAGATGCGCAGCCTGAAAATGGCGGCCATCGGCCACACGCCCCAGGGCTTCGGCTTCGGCCGGGCGCTGGACGGAGAGCTGATGCAGGCCTTCGGCGTGGAGCTGGAAGCCATCGAGGCCAGAGAGCTCATTGACCGGGCCAAAGGCTATACGGACGAGGAATGCGCCGCCTATCTGGAGAAGACCGCCTGCGCCACCTGCGGCCTGGAGAAGACCCCGGAGCGCAACCGCCTGGACCACGCCCGGCTCTACAAGGCCTACAGCGACTATGCGCAGGCAAACGGCATCGGCGCCCTGGCCAGCCGCTGCTGGCCGGACTTCTTCACCGCCTTCGGCACCCCGGTGTGCACGGTGCTGAGCCTGCTGAACGACGACGGCGTGGCCGCCGCATGCGAGGCGGACATCTACGGCGCGCTCTCCATGTGGGTGGGGATGCGGCTTTCCGGCGAGCCGGTGTTCTTCGGGGATCCGGTCTCCCTGGACGAGGGGGAGAACAGTCTGACCTTCTGGCACTGCGGCGCCGCCGCCTGCCCGCCATGAACTTCGGCTGCGAGGCCTTCCCCGAGGCCACCATCTTCCGCATCGGCCGGGAGCCCGACGGCAGCTTCCGCTTCTTCATCGCCGAGGGCGAGGCCCTGGACAAGCCCCGGCAGTTCATCGGCACCTCTATCGTCATCCGCACCGACGCGGAGAGCCGTAAGCTGGTGGAGCAGAGCGTGCTGGCAGGCTTCGAGCCCCACTTTGTCGTGATGAAGGGCCGCCACGGCAGGACCCTGGAACAGCTTGCGAAGATGCTGGGCGCGGAGATCTGCAGATACTGATGCGCAGTTCGGCATTTGGAATTGATGTATCTTTCTATAAAGGAAAGGGCTCGTTGCATAATAAATGCATGGCCCGGTCTGCACCGTAGGGGAGGGGCTTGCCCCTCCCGGCAGCAGATAATATAGGTTCAGAAAAATGTTCGGCGAATTCGCAGCTTGTACGAATTCGCCGAACCTTTTCTCATAATATGGCCAGGTTCCGCCGGGAGGGCACATACCCGCAGGGCACGCAGAGGCCCTCCCCTACGTTATGACCAGGGGTTTGCGCTCTTCTTCGTGTTTTGCAGCATACCCTTTTTCTTTGATTATTTAGTGTCTGCCGCCGGGACCGCCGCCAAAGCCACCTCCGAAGCCGCTTCCGGACTGACCGCCCATGCCTCCGGCTCCGCCAAAGCCGCCCATCTGGCCGCCCATGCCGCCGAAGCCGCCGCCCATCATCTGATTGGGGATAGAGTCCAGGGTCTGGCCGTTTACGATAACGGTGCCGCCGTTGAGCTGGGCCGTGACGTCATAGTCGAAGCTGGAATTGCCGGTGATGCTGATTGTGCCGCCGTTCACCACAATGCTGCCGTTGGCGTCGATGCCGTCGGTGTCCCCGGCGCTCATGGCGATGCTGATATCGCCGCCGTTGATCTCCACGCAGACGGGGTAAGCCCCGGACTTGTTGGCGGCGTTGATGCCGTCGTCCCAGCTCTGGATGCTGATCGTGCCGTCATTGATCTGCACGAAACTTCCCTCGATGCCTTCGGCCGCTGCGATCTGGAGGCTGCCGCCGTCGATCTGCACGAAGGCGCTGACGGAAAAGCTGCCGCCGCCGATGTAGATATAGCCCAGGCTCTCATCCTCGTCGTTCTCGGCGTGGAGGCCGTCGCTGCCCGCGGTGAGGGAGAAATCGCCCCCGGCGATGCAGATGGAGTCTTTGCCCTCCAGGCACTTGGAGGAGGCACTGATGATGTAGCTGCCGCCGGTGACCTTCAGATCGTCCTTGCTGCTCACGCCGTTATCCGTGGAGGAGACGGTCAGCGTCCCGGTGCCGTTCAGGGTCAGGTCGTCCTTGGAGAAGATCACGGCGTCGGTATTGGTGTCCCCGTCGGAAGCGAAGGTCCCGGTAACGGAGAGGCTGCTGTCCGAGAGGGTGGTGAGAAAGACCTTGTCCGCACTCTTCACATAGATGCAGGGGAAGTCGTCGTTTGTAATGCTGAGCCCGTCCAGCACCAGCTGGACCTTGGCGGAGGAGTCCGCGTCCACGATGACAGTGGCGTTTTTGGCGCTTCCCCGCAGGACATAGACGCCCTCGCTGCTGATGGTGATCTGCTGCCCGTCGCTTACCGTGAGGGTCTGCGCCTCGCTGAGATCCGCGCTCTGCTCCAGATCCCGGGAGGTGAAGAGTTCTCCGGCGTCCAGCAGGGCGCTGCCGGAGGAGCTGTACCCGCTCCGGGTGGCGGAGGCGATGAGCGCGGTGTCCGTGTACACGCCGTCATCCGCGGAGGCTGTGGTGCCGAGCCCCTGCAGTGTGAAGATGGCGCAGCCGCTGACGGCAAGGGCCAGCGCGATAGCCTTGATGATGGTTCTGGTTTTCATATCGGTTCAACCGTCCTTTCTTCTTTGTTGTGGCCCCATCATAAAACGCGAGCCTTAGACGAACCTAAGGAGAAATTCTTTTTTTCAATAATCTTTCCGCAGATCGTTTTGGCTTGAAAAACGGTGAAAGGCGCGGTATACTTTTTCCAGCATCGTATTTCCCCATCAACATGAAATTGGAGGACGTATCATGAATCTTCTGAGTATTCTGCTGAAGGCCCTGCTGGGCAAGTCCACGCTGACCGCCCTGGCCAAGAAGACGGGCCTGAACTCCGCCCAGCTCAAAAAGCTGATCCCCCTGGCGCTGCCCCTGCTGCTGAAGTATCTGACCAGCAATGCCTCCAACCAGACCGGCGCGCTCTCCCTGCTGGGCGCCCTGGGCCAGCACAACAACAAGAAGCCTCTGCCCGAGCAGATCGCCGAGGCTGACAAGACCGACGGCGGCAAGATCCTGCTGCACATCCTGGGCAAGGACAATGACCAGGCCGTGCAGAGCCTGGCTACCCAGTCCGGCCTCTCCGGCAATCAGGTCAACAACGCCCTGAGCAGCCTGGCCCCGGCTCTCCTGAGCACCCTGAGCTCCGCCACCACCACTGCCGGGAACGCCGGCCAGGGCGGCAAGGTGGATCTCTCCGACGGGCTGGATCTCAGCGACGTGGCGGCCCTTCTGGGCGGCGGCAAAGTTTCCGCCAGCCCCTTCGGTCTGCTGGCCGGTCTGACCGGCGCCGGCAAGGCCAACAAGAAGAACGAGAAGGACAACAGCCTCAACGGCAACGACCTGCTCTCCGCCCTGCTGAGCTTCAAGGGCTGACGAATCCAAATCATTTCCCGGAAAAAGCGCTCTCCTGCCCCGGCGGGGGAGCGTTTTTCCTGTCAGTTTCATGTATTCTGATACAATATAGGAGAATCCGATGAACGAGTTTTCTGTTGAACGCTGCCTCCTGGACCCGGCTGTCTTTGCCGAGAACCGCCTGCCCGCCCACTCCGACCACCTGGCCTTCCGCAGCGAGGAAGAGCTGGCCGCCGGGGAGAGCAGTCTGCGCCTCTGCCTGGACGGGGTGTGGAAGTTTCACTATGCCAACAACCTCAGCGCCGCCCCGGAGGGCTTCTGGCGGGAGGACGCCGACCTTTCAGGCTGGGACAGCATCCGCGTCCCGGCCCACATCCAGATGGAGGGCCACGACAAGCCCGCCTATGTGAACACCCAGTATCCCTGGGACGCCCTGGAGGAGCTGCGGCCCGGCGAAGTGCCCGGCTATTTTAACCCGGTGTCGGACTATGTGACGGAGTTTAGCCTGCCCCGGCGCTTTCAGGGCATGCAGGTGAACCTCTCCTTCCAGGGGGTGGAGAGCGGCTTTGCCTGCTGGCTCAACGGGCAATACCTGGGCTACAGTGAGGACAGCTTCACCCCCTCGGACTTCTGCCTGGACGAAGCGCTCAAAGAGGGGACGAATCGGCTGGCGGTCCGGGTCTTCAAGTGGACCCCGGGCAGCTGGTTTGAGGACCAGGACTTTTTCCGCTTCTCCGGCATTTACCGCAGCGTCTTCCTCTACGCCCTGCCGGAGACCGCCCTGCTGGATCTGAAGCTGAGGCCCGAGCTCAGCGACGATTACCGCCGCGGCAGCGTTCAGGTGGAGGCGAAAATGCGGGGCGAGGGCAGCCTGTGCCTGAGCCTGCGCCGGGAGGGGCTGGAGCTCTGCTCTGCCGAATCGGACATCCGGGATGGCGCTGCCGAGGCCTCGCTTTCGGTGGACTCCCCTGCCCTCTGGAGTGCGGAGGACCCGGCGCTCTATACCCTGCATCTTACGGTGCTGGACGCAGACGGAAACAGCTCCCAGGTGCTGGAGCAGGAGCTGGGCTTCCGCCGCTTTGAGATGAAGGGCAATCTCATGTGCCTCAACGGCAAACGCATCGTCTTCAAGGGCGTGGACCGGCACGATTTCAGCTCCATCTCCGGACGGGTCCCCAACCATGAGGAGCTGCTGCGGGACATCCTCACCATGAAGCGCCACAACATCAACGCCATCCGCACCTCCCACTACCCCAATCAGTCCGAGCTCTACGCTCTCTGCGACCGCTACGGCATTTACGTAATGGACGAGTGCAACATGGAGACCCACGGCAGCTGGGACGCCTATCTGAGAAAGCAGGAAGGGGCAGACTTTGTGATCCCCAAGGATCACGGGGAGTTTGCTCCCCTGCTGCTGGACCGGATCCGCTGCATGTACGAGCGGGACAAGAACCACGCCTGCATCCTCATCTGGTCCTGCGGCAACGAGAGCTACGGCGGCAGCGTGATCCGGGACATGAGCATGCTGCTGCGGCGTCTGGACCCCAGCCGTCTGGTACACTACGAGGGCATCACCTGGGACCCCAGCTATCCCGAGACCAGCGACATGGAAAGCCGTATGTACACTCCCGCCGACGAGATCGCCGCTTTCCTGAAAGAGCACCGGGAAAAGCCCCTGATCTGCTGCGAGTACACCCACGCCATGGGCAACTCCTGCGGCGGCATGGTAAAATACACCGACCTGACGGACCGGGAGCCTCTCTACCAGGGCGGCTTCATCTGGGACTATGTGGACCAGTCGCTGTATAAAAAGAACCGTTACGGTCAGTGGTTCCAGGCCTACGGCGGGGACAGCTATGAACGGCCCACGGACTATAACTTCAGCGGCAACGGCATCGTCTACGGCGGGGACCGCTCCCCCTCCCCCAAGATGCAGGAGGTGAAGTACAATTACCGGAACATCGCCGTGAGCTTCACCGACACCGCCTTTACAGTCGAAAACAAATTCCTGTTTACGAACACCGACCGCTTTGCGTCCGAAGCCCTTCTCCTGAAGGACGGCGCGGAATGGAAGCGGGAAGCGCTCTCCGTCGCCGTGCCGCCCCTGGAGACGCGTACTTATCTCATCCCCGAGAGTCTGCTGCGGGAGATGGAGGTCCAGGAGCGGGCTGCCCTTTCCCTGGAAAAGGCCCTGCCGGAGTTTGCGCTGACCGTCTCCTTCCGGCTGCGGGAGGACTGCCTCTGGGCCAAGGCCGGGCATGAGATCGCCTGGGGCCAGAAGGTCTGGAAGCGGGAACTGCCGCCCTGTGTCTGCACAGAGCCTCTCACCGTGGTGCGGGGCCGCTGGAACCTGGGCGTCCGGGGGACGAGCTTCTCGGCGCAGTTCTCCGTTCTGAAACAGGGGCTGACCTCCTATGTCTATGACGGGGTGGAGCTGATCGAGCAGGTGCCCATGCCGAACTTCTGGCGGGCGCCCAACGACAACGACGCGGGCAACCTGATGCCCCAGCGCTATGCCCAGTGGAAGATCGCAAGCCTCTACGTCACCGGCAAGGGCCCCGACGCTCCCCTCTTCCCGGAGTTGGAGCGAAAAGAGCACAGCGTGAAAGTGACCTTCCGCTATTTCATGCCCACAGAGCCGAAAAGCGAATGCCGGGTCGCCTACGAGGTCTTCGGCGACGGCACGGTGGAGACCAGCCTCTCCTATTACGCGGTGGAGGGTCTGGGCGACATGCCGGAATTCGGCATGCTCTTCAAGCTCAACGCGGACTTTGACCGCTTCCGCTTCTACGGTCTGGGGCCGGAGGAAAACTATGTGGACCGGAAGGAGGGCGCCCGGCTCGGCGTCTACGAGACCACAGCGGAGCAGAACCTCTCCCGCTACCTGGTGCCCCAGGAATGCGGCAACCGCTGCGGCGTCCGTTGGGCGAAGGTCATGGACCGGCGGGGCCGGGGCATGGCATTTGCCGGGGACGAGCTGAGCGTCAGCGTGCTGCCCTGGACGCCCCACGAGCTGGAAAACGCCGCCCACGCCTATGAGCTGCCCCCGGTGCACTACACCGTGGTGCGCGTCGCCCTGCAGCAGATGGGCGTCGGCGGGGACGACAGCTGGGGTGCAAAGACCCACCCGGAGGATCTGCTGCCCGCGGGGAAGGATCTGATTCTGCGCTTCCGCTTCAAGGGGATCTGAAAGGGCTGAGCACAAAAAGATGAGCGCTTTTTCCTATCTCATTTTGAACAGCCTCGACGCTGCCGGGAACCTGGCCGCAGAACAGGTGATCTTTGACACTCTGCCCCGGGGAGAGAGCTGTTTTCTCCTCTGGCAGAACCGCAGCGCCGTGGTCATCGGCCGCCACCAGGACGCCCTGGCCGAGATCGACCGGGCCTTTGTGGAGGAAAACGGCATCCAGCTGGTGCGTCGGATCTCCGGAGGCGGGGCCGTGTACCACGACCTGGGCAATCTCAATTATTCCGTTATCACGGAGGCACAAGGCAGCAAGGCCCCGGACATGGCCCTTTTCTGCGCGCCGGTGCTGCGCCTGCTCCGTCGTCTGGGCGTGCCTGCTGCATTAAGCGGCCGCAACGACATGACCCTGAACGGGCAGAAATTCTCCGGCAGCGCGCAGCACCTCTACAAAGGCAGGGTCCTGCACCACGGGACCCTGCTCATCGACTCGGATCTCAACATGGTCACCCGGGCTCTCCGGGTGGACCCGGAAAAGATCCGTTCCAAGGGTCTGGCGTCGGTGCGCAGCCGGGTGACCAATCTGCGCCCCTTCCTGCCGGAGGAGGTCGACCTGCCCCGCTTCCGGGAGCTGCTGCTGCAGGAGCTGCTGGCCGAGCATCCCGGCGAGGAGCTGACCCTCTCGCGGGAGCAGCTGCGGGAGATCGAAGCGCTCAGCGAGAGCCGCTACCGCAGCTGGGACTGGACCGTGGGCGCTTCCCCGCCCTGCTCCCTGATCCGCCGGCAGCGCTTCGAGGGCTGCGGGACGGTGGAAGCCCGGCTGCAGGTCGAGCACGGACGCATCGCGGCGCTGAGCTTCCGCGGAGACTTCTTCAGCGCGGAGGAGCCGGAAACGCTGGCAGAACGCCTGCTGGGTCTTCCCCTGGACCGGGAAGCCCTCTCTGCCGCGCTGGAGCAGACGGAGGTCTCCCGCTTTTTTCTGGGTCTTTCCGAAGAGCAGCTGTTCTCTCTTCTTTTCCGCTAAAAAAACGTCGGGCAAAACCGACGTTTTTTTCGTCTTTTTTCGGGTCCAATTCCCCTCTTTTCTTGTGTGAGCGGGACGAATCCCTTTGTTTTCGGTTGATTGCCGGCTGTTTCCCGGTCAAAAACGATGTCAATTTTGTCCTTTCCTTTTTGGGAAAATGCACAAAAATTCATTGCCAAGTTATGAACAAGCTGATATAATTGAGCCAGTTCTTTTATCCTGTTAAATTGTGAAAAAGGAGGAGAGGCTTATGGAAATTCTGAAACCGGCCATCGCCGGTACCCTGGAATCCAGTGACGCCCAGGTGGCAGTGGAGCCCGCCGAGGACGGGATCGAGCTGTACCTGGAGAGCAGCGTCATGAACCAGTACGGGCGCCAGATCAAGGCCACCGTTCTGGAGACCCTGGAGCGCCTGGGCGTGGACAAAGCCCGGGTCACCGTGGTGGACAAGGGCGCGCTGGACTGCACCATCAAGGCCCGCGTGGAATGCGCGGTCTTCCGCAGCTGCGACGCTTCTGACGCCAACATTCCCTGGGGAGGTGTTGTGAGATGATCCCGAGACCGAGACCGGAGCGCTTCCGCCTGCGCCGGACCATGATGTTCATGAACGCGCAGAAGCCGGGCCTCATCAAGGACGCCTACATCTACGGCTGCGACAGCATCATGCTGGACCTGGAGGACGCGGTTGCCGAGAATCAGAAGGACGCTGCCCGCTTCTCCCTGTACCACGCGCTGAAGACCATCGACTACGGCGAAACCGAAGTGATCGTACGCATCAACGGCCTGGACACTCCCCACTGGCAGGAGGACATCCGCGTGTGCGTGGCCGGCGGGGCCGACGGCATCCGCATCGCCAAATGCGAAAGCGCCCAGGATGTGCTGACCGTGGAAAAGGCCGTGGAGGCCGCTGAGGAAGAGTTCGGCGTGGAAAAGGGCAGGACCCTGCTGATGGCCGCACTGGAGAGCCCCAAGGGCATCCTGAACGCCTATGAGATCTGCGCCGCCTCTCCCCGCATGTTCGGCGTTGCCATCTCCGGCGGCGACTTCCGCAAGTGCATGCAGACCACGCCCCAGCGGGACGGCGTTGACATGCTGGCCGCCCGGGGCCAGATGCTGATCGCGGCCCGTGCTGCCGGCATCCAGTGCTTTGACACCGTCTTTACCAACCTGGACGATCAGGAGGGCTTCGAGGCCGAGGTGCTGCAGAACAAGGCCATGGGCTTTGACGGCAAGAGCCTCATCAACCCCAAGCAGATCCGTTTCGTTCACCAGGTCTTCGCTCCCACCGAGAAGGAGATCCGCCAGGCGGAGAAGATCGTGCGCGCCTATCGCGAGCAGAGCGCCGCGGGCGTGGGCGTCTTCACCGTGGACGGCAAGATGATCGACATCGCCTTCATCCCCGGTGCCGAGAGGACCTTGAAGCTTGCCCGCGCCTGCGGGCTCTGGGAGGGTGATCTGGTATGAAAAACGCAGTTGGCAGAGAGATCCCTGATTTCCTGCTGAAGGACGGCAAGGAAGTCTATCAGGGCAAAAACTACATGGATGGCAAGTACATCCAGAAGGCATCCCCCCGCACCCGCCGTTATGAGACGCCCCAGGAGAGCAAGCTGGTGGAGACGCTGGCCGACGCCCTCAAGCAGTGCGGCGCCAAGAGCGGCATGACCTTCTCCTTCCACCATCACCTGCGTGACGGCGACTATGTGGTGAACATGGTCATGAAGGCCGCCATCGAGGAGTTGGGCCTGGAGGATCTGACCATCGCCGCCTCCTCCCTGGGCAACGCCCACGACCCCATTGCCGATTACATCGAGCAGGGCAAGGTCATCGGCATCCAGACCAGCGGCATCCGCGGCCGCATGGGCGAGGTAGTCTCCGCCGGCAAGCTGAAGACCCCCGCCATCATCCGCAGCCACGGCGGACGTCCCCGCGCCATCGAGGGCGGAGAGGTCCATATCGACATCGCCTTCATCGCCGCCCCCACCAGTGACTGCGTGGGCAACTGCCGCGGCATCGGCGGCAAGTCCAACTGCGGCTCCATGGGCTACGCCATGACCGACGCCAAGTACGCCGACCATGTGGTGGTCGTCACCGACTGCCTGGTGGACTTCCCCAACATGCCCGCCAGCGTCGAGGCCATCGACGTGGACGCCGTTGTGGTGGTGGACTCCATCGGCAATCCCAAGAAGATCGCCTCCGCCGCCGCCCGCATCAGCCAGAACCCCCGGGATCTGATGATGGCGGAAAACGTGGCCAAGGTCATCGCCGCCACGCCCTATTTCAAGGAGGGCTTCTCCTTCCAGACCGGCGTGGGCGGTCCGTCCCTCGCGGCAAACCTCTTCCTGGAAAAGTACATGGACGAGCGGAACATCAAGATGGGCTGGGCCATCGGCGGCATCTGCGGCCCCATGGTGGAGCTCCTCAAGAAGGGCAAGGTGGGCAAGGTCATCGACGTGCAGGACTTTGACCTGGACGCGGTGAACTCCATCAACCAGACCCCCAACCATTTTGAGATGTCCGCCTCCCAGTACGCCAATCCCGCCAACAAGGGCGCCTTCGTCAACAAGCTGGACTTCGTGGTGCTGGCCGCCCTGGAGATCGACACCGGCTTCAATGTCAACGTCCTCACCGGCTCCGACGGTGTGCTTCGCGGCGCTCCCGGCGGCCACCCGGATACCGCAGCCGGCGCCAAGTGCTGCATCATCGTTACCCCGCTGATCCGCGGCCGCATGGCCACGGTGTGCGAGCACGTGGTCACCGTCACCACACCCGGCGACTGTGTGGATGTGCTGGTCACCGACTACGGCATCGCCGTGAACCCCCTGCGTCCCGACCTGATCGAGTGCCTGGACAAGGCCGGCATCCCCCACGTCACGGTGGAGGAGCTGAAGGAAAAGGCCTACTCCCTGGTGGGCCGTCCCGACGATCTGCAGTGGGAGGACAAGGTGGTGGCCGTGCTGGAAGCCCGGGACGGCACCATTCTGGACGTGATCCGCAAGATCAAGCCCTATACCCTGGACGAGGACTGAGCTTCTCGCTCCCCCATCCCCCGTGAAAAAAGAAGGCGCAGCCTTCTGGTTTCAAATTGAATAGAAAAGAGAGGGAAAAACATGAGTGAAACCTTAGTTGGCATTCTTGGCTTGCTCACCATCATAGCCATCGTTGTCACCCTGTTCAAGAGCAAGACCCAGCCCGCCATCGCCTTTATCGTGTGGCCCACGATCCTGGCGCTGATCCTGATCATCGGCGGCCGTATCACCGGCGAGAACTTCTCCGCCATGCTCAAGGCGGGCTTCTCCAGCACCGGCCCCACCGCAGCCCTGTTCGTGTTCTCGGTATTGTACTTCGGCATCATGACGGACGCGGGCATGTTCGACGTCATCATCAACAAGCTCATGAAACTGGTGGGCGACAGTGTCGTCGGCGTGTGCATGATGACCGCCGTCATCGCGCTGATCGGCCACCTGGACGGCGGCGGTGCCTCCACCTTCTGCATCGTTGTCCCCGCCATGCTGCCCGTCTTCAAGCGCATGCACATGCGTAAGACCTCCCTGCTCCGCATCGCGGTGCTTGCCATGGGCGTTCTGAACCTGATGCCCTGGGCCGGCCCCACCATGCGCGCCGCCTCCGTTCTTGGCATTGAGGCCGGCAGCCTGTGGCAGACCATCCTGCCCATCCAGATCTTCGGTATCGTGCTGGCTCTGGCCCACGCCTTCCTCACCGGTCTGCAGGAGAAGAAGCGCGGCGCCGGCCTGAACGGCAAGCTGGCCGAGATCGAGGGCACCGTGGAGCTGGAAGAAGCCGCCGAGCAGGCCCAGAGCGATCTGGCCCGCCCCAAGCTCTTCTGGTTCAACATTCTGCTCACCATCGGCGTTATCTTCCTGCTGATCTGGGGCGACGGCTTTGATCTGCCCACCTACTTCCCCTTCATGATCGGCTGCGCTATCGCTCTCTTCGTGAACTACGGCTTCACCGCCAAGATGCACAAGAAGATCATCAACCTCCATGCCGGTCCCGCTCTGATGATGTGCTCCACCCTTATGGGCGCCGCCGTTCTGATGGGCGTGCTGACCTCCAGCATCGGCGCCGACGGCAAGGTCATCTCCGCCAAGGTCATGGAGCTGCCCGCGGATGCCGTTCCTTCCGTAGTCCGCTGCCTGGCCGGCATCGTCTCCGGCATTCTGCCTGAGTTCCTGGGTCAGAATCTGCCTCTGGTCATCGGCTTCCTGTCTGTGCCTCTGGCCCTGGCCTTCGACACCGACTCCTACTTCTATGGTCTCATGCCCGTCATCATCGGCATCGGCGCTGCCTTCGGCGTGGAGGCTCTGCCCATCGCCGTGGCCATGGTGGTCTGCCGCAACTGCGCCACCTTCATCAGCCCCATGGTGCCTGCCACCCTGCTCGGCACCGGCCTTGCGGACGTGGACATCAAGGACCACATCAAGAACAGCTTCTTCTATGTGTGGATCTTCTCCATCCTCTGCATGCTCTTTGCCGTGATCATCGGCGTCATGCCGCTGTAAGGCAAACGCATCCAATCACACACCAGCCGATCCCCCTGGTACGATCCTATCAGGGGGATCCTTTTTGAAACGAGGTATGACCATGGCATCTCTCGGTGAGATCTATCTCTACGACCGCCGCTCTCAGGGCCAGATGGACGCGCTCCTTCTGGCGGAGGGCATCCGGCGGGACAAGAACCTGGACTACAGCTGCGGCGTCTTTGACGAGGACGGTACGCTCATCGCCACCGGCAGCAGCTTCAAAAACACCCTGCGCTGTCTCGCCGTCTCCTCGGAGCACCGGGGCGAAGGGCTCATGAACCAGGTGGTGAGCCATCTGCTGGAGCGGCAGATGCAGCAGGGCAACAGTCATGTCTTTCTCTATACGAAGGCAAAAAACGCCCGGATCTTTGCGGACCTGGGCTTCCACGAGATCGCCCGGGTGGAGGGGGAGCTTGTCTTCCTGGAAAACCGGCGGGACGGCTTCGGCCGCTATCTGAAGGCCCTGGCCAGGACCCGGCAGGAGGGCAAATGCGCCGCCATCGTGATGAACGCCAATCCCTTTACCCTGGGCCACCGGCACCTGGTGGAACAGGCAGCAGCAGAAAACGACTGGGTCCACCTCTTTCTCCTCAGCGAGGAGGCGGGTCCCATCCCCTTTTCTGTGCGCAAGCGGCTGGTCCGGGAGGGCGTGGCGGATCTGAAAAACGTGATCCTCCACGATTCCGGGCCCTACATCATCTCCTCCGCCACCTTCCCCAGCTATTTCCTGCGGGATGAGGACGCGGCCATCCTGGCCCATGCGCGGCTGGACCTGGCCGTCTTCGGGAAGATCGCGGCCTCCCTTGGGATCACGGCCCGTTACGTGGGGGAGGAAAAGAGCAGCCATGTGACTGCGCTCTACAACGAGACCATGGCCAGAGAGCTGCCTGCCCTGGGACTGGGCTTCCGGGAGATCCCGCGGCTCGCACTGGAAGGCGAAACCGTCAGCGCAAGCACCGTGCGCCAGGCCATTCAGGACGGGGAGCTGTCCTCTGTGGCCTGCATGCTGCCGGAGAGCACACTGCGCTATTTTGAAAGCGCCGAGGCGGCCCCGGTGATCGCCGCCATTCGCGCCATGGAAGAAGCGAGGCACTATTGATGCGAGAGATCAGTCTCCAGGAGGTATTGGATGCCCGGGAGCGCCGGGCCTGGAAACAGCGGGAACTGCTGCGGCAGTTTCAGCGGCCGGTCCTGTCCTTCACAATGAATATCCCCGGGCCGGTCAAGGACAGTCCCCTCATCCGCCGGGGCTTTGACGCGGGCCTGCGCCGGCTGGACAAGGCTTTGGAGCAGGCCGGTCTCCCGCTTCTCTCCCGGGAAGAACGACGGGAGCCTACCGGCTGCGAGCTGCTCTGCGCCGTGGAGGCGGAGGCTGCGGCACTGAAGGCGGTCTGTCTGGAGATCGAAGAGCGCAGCCCCCTGGGCAGGCTTTTCGATCTGGACGTGATCGGGCCGGACGGGCAGAAGCTGGCGCGGCAGGAAGAACGCTGCTGCCTGGTCTGCGGCAAGAGAGGCCGGGGCTGCGCATCCCGCCGGGTACACAGCCTTTCTGAGCTGGATGCCGCCGTCACAGGGCTCCTGCGGCAGGGACTGCTTGCCGAGGACGCCGAAGCCCTGGACCGGCTTGCAACAAAAGCCCTGCTGGACGAGGTGGACACCACGCCGAAGCCGGGCCTGGTGGACCGGAACAACAACGGCTCCCATCAGGATATGGACCCCGGGACCTTCCGCCGTAGCGCGGAGGCCCTCCGGGGCTACTGGAAAGGCTGCTTTCTCACGGGAGCGGAGACCGCGGATGCCTCCCCGGAAGCGGCCTTCGCCGGGCTGAAGGATCTGGGTCTGCAGGCGGAAAACGCCATGTTCCGGGCTACCGGTGGGGTCAACACCCACAAGGGCGCCCTCTTCACCCTGGGCACCCTCTGCGGCGCCATTGGCAGGCTCTGGACGGCGGAGGCCCCCTGCCGGGACTTCGGCAGGATCTGCAGTACCGCGGCGCAGCTCTGTTCATCCTCTGTGGAAGCGGACTTTACCGCCCTGGACCGCGGGCGCGCGCCCCTGACCGCAGGCGAACGGCTCTATCTCTCCTCCGGGCTCAAAGGCATCCGGGGCGAACTGGCAGCGGGGCTCCCCTCCCTGCTGGAAACCGCCCTGCCCAGGCTGGAAGAGGGTGATCAAGCGCGGCGGGGCGAAGCTGGCCTCAGCCGTATCCGAGGATCTTCGAGCAACGCTTGAGCGGGAACCTTTCCCGCCTCTCTCCTGTGCGGAAGAGCTGGACCGGGACTTCATCCGGCAAAACCTCTCCCCCGGCGGCTGCGCGGACCTGCTGGCCGCGGCCTATTTCCTCCACGATTGGAAGGAAACCTGATCTTCTTTTCCATAAAAAATGCACCCCAAAAGGGCGTGCAAATTAGGGAGACGACAGGTTTTGCGCGGCCCTTTTCCGCCCATCCATCACAGAAAAAACCGGAAATACAGCAAGTATTCCCGGTTTTTTCTATATCGTCTGGACGAAAAATGTCTCTCGCAAAACTGCTTCGCACCGCAAACAGAGAGATTTTTGTGTCAGGCGAGGCGCCTGGCGCAGGAATACTGGATATGTATTCCGAGCACAGGCAACGATGCCTGGCACGAAAAG
>ONCI01000113.1 GCA_900316255.1 uncultured Eubacteriales bacterium
ACTGATGATGGCAGAGTACAGACAGTATGCCGAAAACCGGGTTCTCTCCGCCATGGCGCCGGAGACAATGGTTGCTGCTGTTGCGCAAAAGACAAGCTGGAAGACGAAAGAGGACCAGTCGAACCCGTTGAAGTCTGTAAACATTCTCCAGTCAGGCACTCCGATCAGGCCGAGGCGACCGTGATTGCCCATCATCAGGCCATAGCCGAGAAAAATAAAAACAATGGTGCCGATGCAGAAGTCCATCAAGTTCTTCATGATGATGTTGCCGGCGTTCTTTGCTCTGGTAAAGCCCGTTTCAACCATGGCAAACCCGCACTGCATGAAGAACACCAGAATTGCGCCGACAAGAAACCAGACTGACATATCCATGAGGTCGTCCTCCTTCTTTAAAATTGCGGTCATCATACCATGCAATTGGCTGAAAGGAAACTATCGATCCCAAAGGACGGACCATATCCTTTCAGTATATCTCCGGGATTAAAGTACGCCCCATGACCGTTGCCGCCAGCAACACTCCGGTCTTCAAACCGGCTAAGGCGTTCAAAGAGAAAGTGAACCGATCACAGCATCCCGTGCTGTGCTGCCGCTTCTCAGAAAAAGGGCATCTCTTCGGAGGTGTCCTTTCCTCTTCTGAAGATCAAAGAGCGGCAGACCCGGTATCCTGATTCTCTCTCATCAGGCCAACCGAGTCTGCCGCGTTATCCTGGGATTCCTGCACGCTGTTCGTGCAGCTCTCGCCGTGCCCGGTTATAACGGGGCTATTGCAAGCGGGCGGAATTGAGGGTATATTTTACTGTACATTTTGGATGTATTCAGCAAAAAAGATAGGCGCAAGATGGTTTACATAACTCAATTTGCACCCATTTTGCACCCACCCCCCTTTGAAGGAAAAACCGCCGAATTATATGATTACCGATATCCTGACGCACCTTGGTACACAGGCTATGATACAGTAGCCTGTGTGCTTTTTCGTTTCTCGAGATTCGGCAAGAGCGAATTCACAGGCACTGGCATCCGGAAGACTCATATGGTATAATGGCACAGCCCATTGTAATGTCAGGTCGTATGACCCGCCTTACAGGTTTAGGCAGCAATGATGCGATGACCCTGGATCGTTCCGATGAACTGCTATTCAGAGAAAAATAAGGAGTTTTGAGATGACCGAACTGTCCCGAGAGATTCTGCGCGACTGGCAGATCCGCAAGACGAAGGCGCAGAAGCTGCGCTTCATCGAATTTCTGCAGAGTCGGCTGCCCGGTCTTGCGGTGGAGGAGGGCGGATGGCCCCGGTGCCGCAACCTGGTGCTGGGCGATCCCGAAAACGCCGACGTCATTTTCACCGCACACTACGACACCTGTGCCCGGCTGCCCTTCCCCAATTTCGTAACGCCGAATAACCTGCTGATCTATCTGCTGTACCAGCTTCTGATCCTCCTCCCCTTCTTCGCGGCGGCGGGGCTGCTGGCCTGGGGCCTGGTCAGTCTGGGCGTGTATGCGCCGCTGGCGATGATGCTCAGTTGGTTCGCCGCGCTGGTGCTGATCCTCTACGTCTTTCTCTTCGGCCCGGCCAATCCGCACACGGTCAACGACAACACCTCCGGCGTCGTCATGCTCTGCGAGCTGATCGCCGCGCTGAGCGAGGAAGAGCGGTCGCGCTGCGCCTTCGTCTTCTTCGACCACGAGGAGACGGGACTCTTCGGCTCGGCGTATTTCCGTTCGCAGCACAAAAAAGCCCTGAAAAACCGCCTCGTTATCAACTTCGACTGTGTTTCGGACGGCGATCACATTCTGATCGTCCAGAACGGCAGGGCGAAAAAGCGTGCAGGCGCGGCCCTCGGGGAGGCCTTCTCCTCCGCCGGGGACAAGCAGCTGCACCTCTGCGGCACGCTCGGGGCATTTTACCCGTCGGATCAGGCCAACTTTCCCTGTGCCGTAGTCGCAGCGGCGATGAACAGGTCTCCCATCCTCGGGCTTTATGTGTCGCGGATCCACACGCCGCGGGACACCATCTGCGACGAGCGGAACTTCTCTTTCCTCGTCGAGGGCATGCTGCGCTTTCTGCGCTCGTACAGCGTGAGTGACACTTGATGAACCCCGGGGGCAAGACTGCGCAGGAAGGGATCCGGGCGGCGTTATATAATGACTTTGGACCGATCGTCAGATCTGCCGCATCTGCTGCTTCAAAACGGCTCTCTCGATCCCGAATCCCGGGCACAAGGGCCAACCGGCTGTATTCGGCAAAAAAGAAGGCTGCGGTCAGTTTGCAAAGCTTAACACCGCTGTGCGCTCCCTCTCACTTTGAATAAGAAGCGCCGGATCATATGATTTCCGGTGTCCTGACGCAGTTTAGGACAAATGACGTCATATGGGGGCATATGCGCAGTCCCTCCCCCGCATCATTTTTCCCTTATCGGATCTCCCCCTTCGTCCGGAGAAAGTGTTCCAAGCGTTAGCCGGACGCCCAGAGAACCGCCGGCGGTGCACGGAAAGGCCGGAAAAAAAGAACCGCGGAAAAGCAACTCTCCCATTGACAAAAAAAGCTCCTATATGGTAGTATTTATACACTACTATATAGGAGTTTTTTATGAACACTAACGGCGGTTTTTTGATCACGAAGATCAAGCAGTTGGGTGACCGGATCTTTGAGCGGGTGCTCAGCGAAAAGAACATCGATGCTTTCAACGGCGCGCAGGGGCGGATCCTGTACGTGCTCTGGCAGGAGGACGGCATTCCCATCAAGGCGCTGTCGGATCGCTGCGGGCTTGCCATCACCTCCCTGACCACCATGCTGGAGCGCATGGAGAAGCCGGGTCTGATCTCCCGTGTACAGGGTTCGGCGGACAAGCGGAAGACTCTGCTCTATCTGACGGAGAAAGCCCACGCATTGAAGCCGGAGTATGATGAGGTCTCCACACAGATGGGGCAGATCTATTATCAAGGCTTTTCGGAAGAAGAAATCCTCCGTTTTGAGGGCTATCTGGACCGTGTGCGCAAAAATCTGGAGGAGTGGCAGGAGCAATGAGCGTCTGTATCAAGGATCAGATCCAAAA
>ONCI01000052.1 GCA_900316255.1 uncultured Eubacteriales bacterium
ACGTGAAATCCCGGAAGGGGAAGCCCATCCAGTCATCAAACAAACTCTCTCCAAAAATACTCGGTAACATAAGTCATGCCTCCTTTTGCAATCACTGTGCTTGTTACCTGAGCAAGGGGATGGAGGTCATCCATTCGATCTTCGTTCCTTTGTTCGAGTATCATTATAGCACTGGTTTTAGCACTGTCAAGAGGAGAGTGCTAAATCACCCGTTAACAATTTTTGAAGTCTTTTCGCATATTTTGTGAACAGCGGGGGAGCGGAGGACTACAGCTCCATACAGAGCTGATCGTCCCGCCAGCTCTCCTGGCGTGCCTCGTGGATCTTGTCCCTGGGCAGGGGACCGCCCAGCAGGAAGGGGGAGTCCGGATCGTGGGCGCGGAGATTCCGGCGCACCGCGTCCCCGCTGCTGTTGGCATAGCAGTAGCGGCAGAGATGGCCGCAGCTGTCGTAGGCGCCGATGTCTGCTCCCAGCAGGCAGGCGCACTGCCCGCCCCGCTGGTTTTTCCGTTTGGGCACCGACAATCTGCTGCCCAGGGCCTTTTCATAGATCTCCACCGTCATGCAGCCCGCGCAGTTCACACCGTAGGGGGCCAGCTCCGTTCCCTCGGCGCAGGCGCGGATGGTCAAGCCGTAGGCTCGCCCGATCTCTGCAAAGGCTTTGCCGAGGAGGATGCGGTCCTCCTTTCGCACTTCCCGGGCTTCCGGGAAATTGCGCTTTACCTTCTCATACAGGTCGAGAAAGGAGATGACGCAGCTCTCCGTATAGCCGGAGAGGGTCTTCGCCATATGTTCAAAATCCCGGATGTGCCGCTCCACCGGGTACTGCTCGTTTACCAGGATGGGGTCATAGCGCCAGCCCACGGAATCCGGACCGACGGCATCCGACAGACGCTTGAAATCCTCCATCACCATCTCCTTGCCCGGCACATGGGGCTCCAGATCCCGCCCGTAGGGGGTGATGGTCACGAACCAGTACTGGCCGTAGTCCCGCAGCGTCTCCAGATGAGGCAGCATGGGAGCCGGGTTCTTGCTGCAAAAGCCGATCAGATCCACCACCGAAGGGTCCAGCCGGTAACGGGTCACGGATTGCGGATCATAGGGGTTTCGCACCAGCACAAAGCCCTCCCGCAGACGGTTCAGAAACCAGCGGGAGTAATAGGCGGGGATGTCCGTGCGCATCCCGGTTTGAAGGATCATGGGGTTTCACCAGCTTTCAAGGGTCTCCGTATACAGGCAAAATGGCAGAACGTGCAAGTACGCGCGATTTGGTTCCTGCGATCCGGGTCAGGCATGGCCGAAGGGGATGTGTCCGCAGCCTCTTGCGTCCCTCCGCTGCATCAGCCTCCGCGAAAGCGCTTGCGGTACTGGGCGGGGGAGTAGCCGGTGGTGTCCCGGAAGCTCTGGATGAAATAGTTCACGGTGTTGAAGGCCAGCTGCTCCGCAATCTCCCGGATGCTCAGCTCCGAGCTCTCCAGCAGCACCTTGGCCCGCTCCACCTTGGCATAGCGGATATAGCTGCTGAGAGACTGGCCGGTCTCTTTTTTGAACTTCTCGGTGAGATAGTATTCGGTGTAGCCCACCAGCGCGGCCAGATCCTCCGTGCGGATCTTCCGGTCCAGACTCAGCTGGATGTAGTCGCAGCATTTCTGGATGGCGTGGGAGTAGTCGGGGTTCACATGCAGGTGATGGACCCGGTAGATGAAGTCATGGTACATGGTCTGGGCCAGGGCGGAAAGCTCCCCCGAATCCCGGCAGTCCTCCGCCGACTGGATGTAGGAGTCCCCCAGGGGGTAAGCGATCTCCGGGCTCAGGCCGCCCTCCATGGCGGCCCGGCAGACCAGGGAGGTGAAGACGATGATGCTGGTTTTCACCTGGCGCAGGGGGTCCTGGCCCTGTACCGGCACGCCGGGGCTGCCGCTGACCACGTTCTGGAGGATCCCCTGGTAGTTGATGTCCCCGTTGCGCACCATCTGCAGCATGGCCCGCTCCGCCAGATAGATCTTGCTCCGGTCCCGGCCCGGTCTGGGGCCGGAAGGCGCCTTTTCCTGGCCGGGGTTTCCGGCGTCAAAGACCTCCAGACCCAGTTGCTGTCCGGTGAGCATGTTGTGAACCATCAGGGTATAGCGGGTGAAGACGGCATAGCTCATCACCGGCAGCTCCGGCAGCAGGCGGAAGAGCTCCACCGCCCAGGCGGCGTTCTCCCGGCTGTGGGTGTAGGGCCGCAGGGCCACCCGGAGCTGCCGCTCGGTGGGCGCGGTATAGAACACCGGCCCCGCCAGAAAGATGAGCCTTCGGCTCCGCTCGGACTCGTAGCTCAGAGCCCATTGCATGCCGATGGGGGAGCCGATGATCCGGGGGCGGGTATTGTCGCTCTCCCGGGCGTACAGCAGCAGCTTTTCCATGCCCTCCGTCAGGAAAAAGGCCTGCTCCAAAACATCCCTCGTCTCCTCCGGGCAGTTGGTGGCCACAAAGCGCCCCTCCGCGTCATAACACCAGACATAGAATTTCTCGCTGCTGGAGATCAGAGACTGCAGCATCAGCAGGTTCTGTTCTGCGCGTGTCATCTGCTGATCCATCATGACACCCCCTTCGGCGGAATTCTAACACAGATTCGTGCTTTGTACAAGAAAGTTCCTGAATTTTTGTAATTTTGCTGGAGTTTTTGCGTTTACAGCAGCGACTATTTTTCTTACAATACGATCAGAAACAGGGGAAATCCCCAAACAATTTGAGAAAAGAGGAAAAAGCTATGGCAAAGGAAAAATTGACCCAGAGCGAGATCGACGGCGTGGATTACCGCCGTGCAAAACTGTGGCAGATCATCCTGGTGGCCTTCAACGCCTTCAACGGCATGGCCATGTACTTCCTGATCGGCCTGGCCAGCTACTCCGCCAGCATCGGTTACGGCATCGCCACCCTGGTGGTGGGCGGCCTGCTGACCTTCACCCGCATTTTTGACGCCATCACCGACCCGCTGCTTGCCTTCCTGTACGACCGGGTCAACACCCCCTTCGGCAAGGTCCGCCCCCTGATGATCCTGGGCTGGGCGATCCAGAGCGCCGGCGTGCTGCTGATGTTCAATATCTTTTCCAGCAAGGGCCACGGCATCCCGGTGTTCCTGGCCTGCTACATGCTCTATGTCATCGGCTACACCATTGTGAACATGACCGCACAGACCCTGCCCGCTCTGCTCACCAACGATCCCAAGCAGCGCCCCACCGTGGGTGTGTGGCAGACGGCCCTGAACTACATCACCCCCATGGTGCTGAACATCGTGGTCTACACCAAGCTTATGCCCGCCTTCGGCGGCAGCTTCAACCAGGAATTCCTGAATGTGGTCACCTGGGTCTGTATCGCTCTTTCCTTTGTGGGTGTGGTGCTGGTATGCATCGGCATCTCCGCCTATGACAAGCCCGAGAACTTCAAGGGCATCGGCAAGCGGGAGCGGCTGAAATTCAAGGACATGTGGGACGTGCTGAAGAACAACAAGCCCCTGCAGAGCTACATCATCTCCGCCTCCTCCGACAAGATCGCCCAGCAGGCCTCCTCTGCCTCCATCGTGAGCACCATGCTCAACGGCATCCTCATCGGCAACATGGGCCTTGCCACCACCCTCAGCATGATCGGGATGTTCCCCTCCATCATCTTCGCCATCCTGGGCGCCCGTTACGCCGGCAAGCACGGCAACAAGGAGTCCATCGTGGCCTGGACCCGCTACAGCATCTATGCCAACATTGCCATGATCGCCTTCTTCATCGTGACCCGCTTCACCGTGGGCACCACCGCGATCTCCAATTCTCTGATCTTCAAGATCCTCTTCATCGTGCTGACCTTCGCGGTGAATGGCTTTGCCATGGGTGTCACCACTGCCAACACCGGCTTTATGGCTGACCTCATCGACTATGAGCTGGACCGGGGCGGCAAGTACATCCCCGCCGTGGTCTCCGGCACCTACAGCCTCGTGGACAAGATCGTCTCCTCCTTCTCTGCCGCCATTGCCACCGGCTGCGTGGCCCTCATCGGCTACACCACCACCATGCCTCAGCCCACGGACGAGGCTACCTCCGGTGTGTTCTGGATGACCATGTTCCTGCGCTACGGCCTGGCAGTCCTCGGCTTTATCTGCACCCTGCTTGCCATGCGCAAGTGCCGTCTCGGCAGACCCGAGATGGTCGAGGTCCAGAAGCGCATCGCCGAGAAGAAGGCTGCCGCCAAGGGAGAGGCCGAGAATGCGTAAAATCACAAACATCAACGGGGGATGGCGCTTCCTGAAAGCCGCCGTCCCTCCGGAGACCGCCATGAACTGGGCCGCCCGGGGCGAGGAAGTCACCCTGCCTCACACCTGGAACGCCATCGACGGGCAGGACGGCGGCAATGATTACCACCGGGGCACCGGCTGGTACGTCCGGGAGCTGACTGAAGAAGAGTGCGCCGGGGAGCGGCTCTTCCTGGAAGTGAAGGGCGCCGCCATGACGGCGGAGGTCTTCTTCAACGGCGAAAAGCTGGCCCGGCACGAGGGCGGCTACTCCGCCTTCCGGGTGGAGCTCTCCGGGAAGCTGCGGGAGAAAAATGCCCTTGCCATTTCCGTGAACAACGAGGATAATACCACTGTGTATCCCCAGAAGGCGGACTTCACCTTCTACGGCGGCCTCTACCGGGACGTGAACCTGATCGCAGTTCCCGCCGAGCACTTTGAGCTGCTTCGGGACGGGACCCCCGGCATCAAGGTCACCCCGGTGGTGGACCTGGAGAAAAAGACCGCCTCCGTCACCGTGGAGACCTGGCACAACGGCAAATCGGTTGACATAACTGTTAACGGCGAGACGAAATCCGTAGAGCGGGAAGCTACCTTCCTCATCGAAAACGTGCGCCTCTGGGACGGCCTGGACGATCCCTACCTCTATACCGCAACGGCGAAGCTGCCCTCCGGGGACGAGATTTCGACACGCTTCGGCTGCCGGGTTTTCGCCTGCGATCCGGAGAAGGGCTTCTTCCTCAACGGCCGCAGCTATCCCCTCCGGGGCGTGAGCCGCCACCAGGACCTGAAGGGCAAGGGCAACGCCCTTTCTTTCGAGGACCACAAGGCCGATATGGCCATCATCCGGGAGCTGGGGGCCAACACCCTGCGTCTGGCCCACTACCAGCACGCCCAGGAGTTTTACGACCTCTGCGACGAAAACGGCATCGTGGTCTGGGCCGAGATCCCCTACATCACCATGCACATGCATGACGGCCGGGAGAACACCCTGAGCCAGATGCGTGAGCTCATCACCCAGTGCTATAACCACCCCTGCATCGCGGTCTGGGGCCTCTCCAACGAGATCACCGCCGCCAGCGCCGTGAACGAGGAGCTGCTGGAGAACCACCGGGCTCTCAACGAGCTCTGCCACCGCATGGACCCCACTAGGCTCACCACCATGGCGGACGTCTTCATGCTGGAGATCGACAGTCCCATCCTCCAGATCCCCGACATCAACAGCTATAACCTGTATTTCGGCTGGTACCTGGGAGAGCTGGAGCAGACCGACGAGTTCTTTGACGAGTATCACGCCAAGTACCCCGAACGGGTCATCGGCTTCAGCGAGTACGGCGCCGACGCCAACCCCGCCTTCCACAGCAGCCGCCCCGAGAAGGGCGACTACACCGAGGAGTACCAGGCCCTTTATCACGAGCACATGCTCAAGATGATCCAGGCCCGGCCTTACCTTTGGGCCACCCACGTGTGGAACCTCTTCGACTTTGCCGCCGACGGACGGGACGAGGGCGGCAAGCACGGCGAAAACCAGAAGGGTCTCGTGACCTTTGACCGCCAGCTCCGGAAGGACGCCTTCTATCTCTACAAGGCCGCCTGGAACAAAAAGGAGCCCTTCGTCCATCTCTGCGGCAAGCGCTATGTCATGCGCTGCGAGGAGGAGACCGAAATCAAGGTCTACTCCAACCAAAGCGAGGTCAGCCTCTATGTGGACGGCACCCTCATGGGAAAGCAGAGCGGCGAGACCGTCTTCCGCTTCCGCATCCCCCTGATGGGCGAGCATCTCATCCGGGCCGAGGCCGCGGGCTGCAGCGACAGCATGTGCATCCGCCGGGTCGACCAGCCGGAGGAGAGCTACATTTTCAACAAGGCCGCCGCTTCCGTCACCAACTGGTTCGACGCCGACGACATCGATCCCACTTGCTTCTCTGTCCAGGACACCCTGGGCGAGATCCGCCAGCATCCCCAGGCCGGCCCCATTGTGGACGCCATGATGGCCAAGGGCGCCTCCGAACGGGGCGACGTGGCAGACGCCGTGAAGGATAACCCCGCGCTGCAGCGCATGATGGGGCGCATGACCATGCTGAGCCTCCTCAAGCAGGGCGGCGCGGATGAACAGAGCATCAAGCAGCTCAACCGGGTGCTGCAGGGAATCAAAAAATGAAAACAGCTGTACAACAGATCATGCTGGGCTCTGTGACCTCAAGCGAGTCACAGGCCCGGGAAACTTTACGCAGAATCAAGGCCGCCGGATACGACGGCCTTGAACTCAATCGCTTCATGATCCATCCAAGCTCGCTGATGGTCCGGCTCATGACCCGGGCCGCGGGCATGCCCACCGGAAAGGGCGGCAAGCTGGACTGGCACGGGCTTCTCGAAGAGAGCGGCCTTGCGGTCGCGAGTCTCCACGCCGACCTGGGCTCCCTGGAGCGGGAAGGGGACGCGGTGGCGGAGGAGGCAAAGTCCTTCGGCACCGACAAGGTGGTCATCACCGGCATGTACCGCTTCGACTACTCCGACGAAAAGACCGTCCGGGAGCTGGCACAGCGCCTGAACGCGGCAGGGGAGAAGCTGAAGCGGCAGGGGATCGAGCTGCTCTACCACAACCACAATGTGGAGCTGCTGCAGGTAAGGCCGGGACTTCGAGCTTACGAGATCCTGATCGATGAGACAGATCCCGCATTTGTAAACTTCGAATTTGACAGCTACTGGTTCACCGACGGCGGCGCCGACGCGAAAGCCTGGATGCGGCGCCTGGGCAGCCGCATGAAGCTCTGGCACGTCACCGACCGGGGCAGCCGCCAGAAGGGGAGCGCCATGACGCCGATCCTGAAGGCGGACAGCATGGAGCTCGGCACCGGCAACATGGATCTGGCAGGCCTCAAAGACATCGCCCTGCAAAACGGCATCGAAGCCCTGGTGTTGGAGAGCCACAAAAACTGGATCGACAGGGACCCGGTGAAGAGCCTGGAGCGCAGCGCCAAATGGCTGAAGGAGAATATCTGATATGAGCCTGATTCGAGAGAAAATGCCTGCCTGCTGGCAGGCCAAATGGATCGACCCGGAGCTGCCCCACGAGAAAACAGAGCGCCAGCCTGCCTCCGTGCTGCGCAAGGTCTTCTCTCTGGAGAAGACGGAAAACGCCGTTTTGTACATCACCTGCCATGGCCTCTATGAGGCAAGACTCAACGGCAGGCGGGTGGGGGACTTTGTCCTGGCCCCCGGCGTGGGGGACTACAACAAGCGCCTCACCGTGCAGGCCTATGACGTGAGCGAGCTGCTGCGCCAGGGGGAAAACGAGATCACCGTCACCCTGGGGGACGGTTGGTACCGCGGCAACAACGGCATCGACGGCATCAACTGCCTCTACGGCGAGGACCTGGCCCTGCTCTGCCAGCTGGAGCTGGACGGCAAGCCCGTCCTCTGCAGCGATGAGAGCTGGCAGGCCAGCCAGGAGGGACCCACCCGCCTGAACGACCTGGAAAAGGGCGAGGAGTACGACGCCCGGAGAGAGCGGATCACGGCCTGGCACGGCGTCACGGTCCGGCAGTTCGGCTATACGAACCTGGCCCCCACCGAGAGCGTGCCCATCCTGGAGCAGGAGCGCTTTCCCGGAACGCTCCTCACCACCCCCAACGGGGAGACGGTGCTCGACTTCGGCCAGAACCTGGCGGGCTACACCGAGCTGCGCCTGACGGCAAAGGCCGGGCAGAAAATCACCCTCTGGCACGGGGAGACCCTGGACGAGAACGGGAACTTCACCCAGAAAAACTTTGATCCCGGCGACCGGAACAAAAACGGCGGCATCCCCCAGCGCCTGGATTACATCTGCAAGGACGGGGAGAATGTCTGGAAGCCGCGCTTTTCCATCTTCGGCTTCCGCTATGCCAAAGTGGAGACGGACATCGACCTGACGGACGCCGCCTTCACCGCCGTCGCCGTCTATTCCCAAATGCCCCAGACGGGCTTCTTCTCCTGCGGCAACGCCGATGTGAATCAGCTTTTCCGCAACAGCCTCTGGAGCATGCGCTCTAACTTCTGCGACATCCCCACCGACTGCCCCACCCGGGAGCGGGCGGGCTGGACCGGCGACGCCGGCGCCTTCACCCCCACCGCGGTGTACCTTATGGACTGCTACCCGGTGCTGCGCAAGTGGCTGGGCGAGTGCCGCCTGGCCCAGGGAACGGACGGCCTTGTGCAGAACATCGCCCCGAAAAACGACGCCGGGGGCATGATCTCCAATATGCTGCAGGGCTCCGCCGGCTGGGGGGACGCCTGCGTCCTGGTGCCCTGGGCCCTGTATCAGGCCTACGGCAGACGGGAGATCCTGGAAGAAAACTATGACATGATGTGCCGCTGGCTGGGCTACTGCGAAAAGCGGGCAGGGAAGACCCGGCCCCACAATCTGCTGAATCCTTATCACAAATACCTGGTGGACCAGGGCTTCCACTTCGGCGAGTGGTGCCAGCCCGACGTGGACAACACCGACGCCATGAAGAAGACCATGATGTTCGGCGCGCCCGAGGTGGCCACCGCTTATTACTTCCGATCCGCCTCGCTGCTGAGCCGGATCGCCGGCATCCTGGGCAGGCCGGAGGACGAAAAGCGCTTCCGTGAGATCGCGGAGAATGCCAGACTTGCCTATCGCCGCTGCTGCCTGAAAAACGGGCAGATCAAGTCCGACCGGCAGTGCGAATACGTCCGGCCCATCGCCTTCGGCCTGCTGGACGGGGACGAGGTGCAGGCCGCGGCGGACGCACTGAACGAACTGGTGGTGAAAAACGGATACCATCTGAACACGGGCTTCCTCTCCACCCCGGATCTCTGCCGGGTGCTGGCGGAAAACGGCCACGCCAACACGGCCTATATGCTCCTGCTGCAGACCGATTGTCCCGGCTGGCTCTACGCCGTGAAGAAGGGCGCCACCACCATCTGGGAGACCTGGGACGGCGTACGGAAAGACGGAAGCGTTCACGACTCCCTGAACCACTACTCCTACGGCGCCATCTCCGGCTGGCTCTTCTCCGGCGTCTGCGGCATCCGCCTGGAGGCCGGGAAGCTGACGATCCGGCCCTGCCCGGATCCCGCCCTGGGCTATGCCGATGCGGCATGGAGATCCCCGGTGGGGACGATCCGGAGCGCCTGGGAATATCGGGAGGGCAAGCTGCTCTTCGATTTTGCGCTGCCCGTTCCCGCGACCATTGAGCTGCCCAACGGAAAACGATATGAGACAACAGGGGAGGTCCACGATGAAATACTACTGTAATCCGGTCAACATCAACTATCGCTATCAGTTCAACGCCGACCCGCGGCTGCGGGGAAAGCTGCAGATCTGCCGGGAGGCGGCGGATCCCTCCATGATCTGCTTCCGGGGACGCTACTACATCTTCGCCTCCATGACCCTGGGCGTCTGGGTCTCCGACGATCTGGTGAACTGGGAAAACCACCGTCTGCCGGACTCCCTGCCCCTCTATGACTACGCCCCCGACGTGCGGGTCCTGGGGGACTGGGTGTACTTCTGCGCCTCCAACCGGGACCACAATTGCGACCGCTGGCGCACAAAGGACATCCTGAACGGGCCCTATGAGAAGATCGAGGGGAGCTTCCCCTACTGGGATCCCAACCTCTTCCGGGACGATGACGGCCGGATCTATTTCTACTGGGGCTGCTCCAACGTCACCCCCATCTACGGCGTGGAGCTGGACCCGGAGACCATGGAGCCCAGGACCGAGCCCATAGCCCTGGTGGAGGGCCACCCCCACGAGATCGGCTATGAGCGCTTCGGCGCGAACAACAGCCTGCTCCCCGCCACCGAGGAGGAGATCGACGCCAAGTATAAGGCCTTCCACGAGGCCCAGGGCATCCCCGAGAGCATGGTGCCCGAGGCTGTGAAGCCCCTGATCCGGGGTATGTTCTCCAACAAGCCCTATATCGAGGGCGCCTGGATGGACAAGCACTGCGGCAGATACTATCTCCAGTACGCCGCTCCCGGCACTCAGTTCAACTGCTATTCCGACGGCGTCTATGTGAGCGAGAGCCCCCTGGGGCCCTTCCGCCTGGCGGAAAACAGCCCCTATTCCTACAAGCCCGGCGGCTTCCTGCCCGGGGCGGGCCACGGCTCCACCATGCAGGACGAGCAGGGCAACTGGTGGCACACCGCCACCATGCGCATCTCCGTGAACCACGACTTTGAGCGCCGGGTGGGCCTTTTCCCCGCGGGCTTCGACGCCGACGGGGAGCTCTACTGCAACCAGCGCTACGGCGACTGGCCCATGAGTCTCTCCGGCCGACCGCAGGATCCCTGGCGGGACCCGGCCTGGATGCTCCTGAGCGCAGGCAAGAAGGTAACAGCTTCCTCCTTTGCCCCCGGCCATGAGCCGGGGAAAGCCGCGGAGGAGAACGTGCAGACCTGGTGGCGCGCCGCCTCCAACAGCCGGGAGGAATGGCTCTGCCTGGACCTGGGCAGGATTTTTGATGTTCATGCCGTACAGGTCAACTTCGCGGATGACAAGCTGGACATCCCCTGCCCCGGCCAGATCCGCCCCGGCTCCCAGGCCCGCTACATCGAGGAGCGGGACCTGAAGACCCAGTGGAAGCTGGAGGCCTCCCAGGACGGGGAGAGCTGGTTCACGGTGGAGGACAAATCCCGGGCCGATACCGATCTGAGCCACGACCTCGTTGTCCGGGAGGAGGGCATCCGCGCCCGCTTCCTGCGCCTGAGCGGCATGGCCGTCCCCTATGAGCAGGCGCCCTGCGTGTCCGGCCTGCGGGTCTTCGGCCTGGGCGAAGGAGAAAAGCCCGCGGTGCCGTCCTTCACCGCAAAGCGCAGCGGCAATCTGGACATGCTGGTGGATATCGCCCCGCAGGACGACGCCCTGGGCTACAACATCCTCTTCGGCAGCAGCCCGGAGAAGCTCTATCACAGCTATATGGTTTTCAATCCCGGGGAGACCCGGGTGGGCGCCCTGGTGAAGGGCAGAGAGTACTTCGTCAGGGTGGACGCCTTCAACGAAAACGGCATTACGGAAGGGGAGGTCATCGCCTTATGATCCCGCATATCGAAAAGAAAAACGGTCATCCGGTGCTGATGGTGAAGGATCGGCCCATGATCCTCATCGCCGGCGAGGTGCACAACTCCGATTCCTCGTCTCCCGCCTATATGGAGGGGATCTGGAACATCGCAAAAGAGCTGGGCATGAACACGCTGCTCCTGCCCGCGCCCTGGGATCTGATCGAGCCGGAGGAGGGGAGCTTTGACTTTTCCGTTCCCCGGGCCCTCATCGACCAGGCCAGAGCCCGGGAGATGCACATCGTCTTCCTGTGGTTTGGCAGCTGGAAGAACGCCGAGTGCATGTACGCCCCCGCCTGGGTCAAGCAGGACCTGAAGCGTTTCCCCCGGGCCCAGATCGAAAAGGGCAAAAACAAGGCGGGCCGCCAGGTGTCCCCGACCATCCCGGTGAAGATGCCCTACACCACCCTGTCCTACCTGGGACAGGAGACCGCGCGGGCCGACGCCAGAGCCTTCGCCGCCTTCCTGGGCTTTTTGAAGGATTATGACGAGGCGGAGCAGACTGTGGTGGCCGTCCAGGTGGAAAACGAGACCGGTCTTCTGGGCGCCGCCCGGGAGGTCTCCGATGAGGCGGACGCCCTCTTTGCCGCCCCTGTGCCCGCGGACTTTGCCGCCTATATGAGAAACCACACCGACAGCATGACCGAGGAGATCCGTGCCGCCGTCCTTGCCGGAAAGCCGGAGGGCAGCTGGCAGGAGGTCTTCGGCGAGGCCGCCGAGGAGCTCTTCTCCGCCTATCACGTGGCGAAGTTCGTGAACACCGTGGCCGCGGCCGGCAAGGCGGTCTACCCCCTGCCCATGGCGGCCAACTGCTGGCTGGACAAGGGCGGCAAGCCCGGCAGCTATCCCACCGGCGGTCCGGTGTCCAAGGTCCACGAGGTCTGGGACTTCTGCGCACCCAACATCGAGGTCTACTGCCCGGACATCTATGTGCCCCAGTTCAAGGCGGTCTGCGATGAGTTCACCCGCCGGGGCGGCGCCCTCTTCATTCCCGAAAGCGCCACCCACAGCTACTGTGCCCCGCGCCTTGTCTACACCCTGGGCCACTACCACGCCATGTGCTATTCCCCCTTTTCCTCTTCGGCATGGACGTGAGCGATCCGGCCCTGAAAACGCCCCAGAGCTTTGCAGAATACGCCGCCTTCGGTCAGATCCTCCGGGAGATGATGCCCATGCTGGCTGAGGCTTACGGAACCGACCGGCTCCAGGCCGTCTCCGCCGAGACGGACCCCGCCATTCCCGGCCCCGGCGGCAATCCCTTCGCCGCCATCCCGCCCACCATGAGCTTCGGCGGCTTCCGGCTCAGCGTCCGCTTCCAGAGCCCCATGAACCCCCGGAATGACGGCGCCTGCCTCTGCCTGAAGATCAGCGATAGCGAGTGCTGGGTGGTGGGCAGCGCCTGCGGCCTCACCTTCACTTCCGCCGACCCCGCAAAGCCCAATCTGGACCTGCTGCGGGTGGAGGAGGGACGCTTTGAAGCCGGCGCCTGGATCCCGGGCCGCCGCCTGAACGGCGACGAGACCGCCAGCCTCTCCCTGGAAGGCCCCGCCGTGCTGCACATCAAGTTCTTCACCTACGACTGATACTGATAAAAACCAGCCGTGTGCCCGGAGTTTTCCGGCGCCGCGGCTGATTTTTTATATCACGGCCCCTTTCTTCACAGGGACTTCACAATTGTTTCGTATACTGCAGAAAAATCTCTCCCAAATCGGAAAGGAGCGCAGCAT
>ONCI01000013.1 GCA_900316255.1 uncultured Eubacteriales bacterium
ATGTGTGTGAAAAAACGCTGCAAAAGGGACCTTGCGGCAGGGTCAGCCGCGCGGCTCTTACTCGGCCGTCGGGTAAATGCCGAGCTCGATATCGCTCAGGGGGAAGCTGACGCAGGGGTGGATCCAGTTGAACTTGATGTCGCCCAGACGCCGCCCGTCGGCCTCGGCGGGGATATAGACCCGGCCCTTGACGAGACGCGAGTGGCACCAGCCGCACTCGCCGCTGCGGCAGTGCGCGGGAGCCTTGATGCCCGCGCGCTCCATGGCCCAGAGCAGGCTCTCCTCCGCCTTGCAGGGGATCACGGTCTTTTCGCCGCGGATGTCCACGGTCAGCGTATAGCTCTTGCCGATCTGGTCCTTGGGGTAATCCGGGTTGTTGACCGCGCCCATGTAGTCGCCGGACATCTCCATGCGGTAGCGCCGCTTGGGCAGACCCAGCTTTTTGCATTGCTCCTCGCCAAAGACGTACATGGCCTTGGGGCCGCACATGAAGACGGAGTAGTCGCCCTCCGGCGCGTATTTTTGGATCAGCTCCGCGGTGATGAAGCCGTGCTCATAGCCCGCCTTCTCCTCCTCGGACAAAACGTGGATGACCTTGACCTTGCCGCCGCTCTTTTCCGCCAGCGCCTCGATCTCCTCCTTGAGCAGGATGCCGTCCGCCGTCCGGGAGCCGTAGAGGATGGTGAGACAGAAGTCCTCGATCCCGTCCACGATGGCGGCAGCCATGGAATAGAAGGGCGTGATGCCGGAGCCGCCCGCGATGGCGATGACCTGCCTGGCGTCCCGCAGATCCTGATAGTAGAAGTCCCCGAGAGGCCCGGAGATTTCCACCGCGTCGCCCTCCTTCCAGTTTTCCAGGATCCAGGCGGAGGCGTAGGCCGGCTTCGTGCGCTTGATGGTGAGGGTGTAGCTGCTCCCCTCCGCAGCCAGGGCGTCCCTGGGATTGGAGCGGATGGTATAGGGCTTGCGCACCGGCGCGCCGTCGATGTTCAGCGCCACGGAGACATATTGGCTGGCCCGGAAATAGGCCAGCTTCTCCGTGCCCTTGGCCGCATCCGGGATCAGGGTGAAGCTCTTGGCGTCGCCGTGATCCTCCACTTTCTGAATGAGGCAGTGCTGCACCGCCGGGTGCAGACGCCTGGCCAGGATGTTGGCGTTGTAGATGGATTTGGGCGGCGTGGCGGGCGCGGCCTCAATGGCAGCGTTGCGGGCCTTGACCTCGCCCAGAAACGGGAATGGGGTCAGGCCTTTCAGGGCTTTTTTATCGTAATTGTATTTTGCCATCTTACTTGCCCTCCTTCTTCATGTCCAGCAGCATGTAGCGCGCCTGCTCCGCGCCGGACAGATAGGCCTGGGAATAGCCGTCCATCTGGGTGCCGTGCCCGCCGGCAAAGCGCAGGCCATGGACCGTGTAGTCCTCGTGGTGTCCGGACTGGACGCGGGGGAACATGCCGTCCCAGGTGGCGGGCTCATAGCCGTAAACGTCCCCGCGGGGCGTGCCGAGATAGCGTGCCCAGGTGACGGGCGAAGCCACCACGATCTCCTCGATATGTCCCTGCAGAGAGCAGCCCGTGACCTCCTCATAGCGCTCCACGCACTCTCTTGCGATGCGGTCCTTGACCTTGAAATACTCCTCCTCGCTCACATCCGCAAAGGGATCGCCGGTGTAGAACTTGGAGAACTGGATGAAGGAGCGGCCTTTTCCCGCGGCGTCCGGAACGGCGTTGGTGAGCACGGTGCAGGAGAAGTCCTTGTGGGTCTCGATGCTGTCGCAGGCCAGATACTGCTTGTGGTTGTCCGGACTGGAGCGCAGGAAAGTATCGTAGCCCTTGAGGCCCAGCTCCTCCGCCGTGGCGTCCAGACCGAGGCAGACGATAAAGGCCGCCTGGGCGATCTTCTGGGCGTTCATCATCTTCAGGTTGCGCTCGGGGATCTCCTTGGGATCGACCATGCGGTCAAAGACCACGTGGGGCATCAGGTTGGAGATGACCCATTCGCAGGGGATATAGCTGCCGTCGTCCAGCTCCACGCCGCGGACCTTATTGTCCCGAATGTCGATCTTTTTGACCTCGGTGTTGTACCAGATGTCGCCGCCCAGCTCCCGGATCCTGGCGTCGAAGGCCATGGAGATCTCATGGCTGCGGCCCTTGGCCACCCAGGGCAGCTGGGTCAGGTATACGTAGGTCATGAAGGCGTAGACGGCAAAGCTCATGTTGGTGGAGTCGGCGGAGACGTAGGTCCAGTAGGACTCGTAGATCCGCTTGGCCTTCTCGGGCACGCCGATGCGGTCCAGCATCTCCTCGGTGGTGACCGGGACCGTGCGCATCAGGTCGTAGTACTTCAGCAGCATCTCCACCTTGGCGGGGGGCGAGGGCTCGTTGTCGTGGGCGGCCAGCCAGTTGACCCCGTCCTCCAGCATCCGCGCCAGCTCCATCACCGTGGTCATGGACTCCCGGCTGCCCGGCACCTGGCGCTCCATCTCGTCAATGAAGGCCTGCACCCCGGCGGGCATATAGACGCGGAAGCCGTCCGGGTCCGTGGCGATGGAGGCAAAGGATTCGTTTACCGGGCACCAGTCCACATTCAGCTTGTACTGATCCTCCAGGAGCTTGCGCACGGCGCCGCGGGGACGGCCCTCTTTCCCGTCGCCCATCTGGCACATCTCGTGCAGCGTGGCCTCGAACTCGTAGGCGCCGCGCCGGAAGCTGGTGGCACAGCCGCCGGGCAGGTTGTGCTTCTCCAGCACCAGCACCTTCTTGCCCGCATTGGCCAGGTATGTCGCCGCCGACAAGCCGCCGTTGCCGGCGCCGACGACAATGACATCGTATTTTTGCATGCTTTTCCTCCTTTACTCTGATGTTTTTTCCGGTACGATGATCTCCCGAACGGAGAATTCCTTCCCGCTCAGGACGGTTTTCGAAAAGCTGCCGCAGTTGGGGCAGTAGCCCTTGTGCTCGACCACGTTGAAGATCTCGTCGCAGTCCTCGCATTCGGCCAGGCCCGGGACGATGTGCACCGTGAGCCTGGCATGCTCCAGAATACTGCCCTTTACCACCGGCGGATAGAGCTCCTGCACATATTCCGGGATCACCAGGGACAGCTCTCCGCAGTCCACCACCACCTCGCGGATCTCGTCGATCCCGTTCTCCTCCGCGAAGGCTGTGACCGTCCGCAGCAGCTGGCGGACGATGCCGATCTCATGCATCTCAGCCTCCGTATTTTCCGATGTGCTTCCTGACCACGCCGACGCCGATCTTCGGGACGTTTTTCACGATCCGGCCCAGGGTGTGGAAGTACTCCTGGTTGTCCGCGTCGTAGACCTTTTCCAGGTGGATGGCATCGAATTTGCACTTGGTGGTGCAGATGCCGCAGCCGACGCACATGAAGCGGTCCACCACGGCGGTGCCGCAGCCGAGGCAGCGGGCGCACTCGGTCTTGACCTGCTCCTCGGTAAGCGTCTCGCGCAGGTCGATGAAGCTGGACCTTGCCGCCGCGCCCTCCACCTTCGCGGGCTTCTGCCGCGGCGCGCTGTCAAAACCGCCCAGACCGATGCGCACCGTCTCTTTGTCGAAGGCGCGGTAATCCCGATGGTCGCGGCCCAGCGTCAGGGTCTGGCCCGCATGGACATAGCGGTGGATGGAGACCGCCGCCTCCTTGCCCGCCGCGATGGCGTCGATGACGAACTGCGGTCCGGTGACCGCGTCGCCGCCCGCAAACACGTCCGGCACCGCCGTCTGGCAGGTGACGGGGTCGACCTCCACGGTCCCCCGCTTGCCGGCAGCAAGGCCGAGGCCGCCCAGGTCCACTTGCTGGCCGGTGGCGGCCAGCACCGCCGTGACAGGCACGGTCTCATATTCACCGGTGCCCTTCACACTGCGGCGGCCGTTGGCGTCAGGCTCGCCCAGCTCCATCTTCTCCAGCTTCAGCGCTGTGACGGCGTCATCGCCCAGGATCTCCGCGGGCGCCGCCAGGAAGCGGAAGGCGACGCCCTCCTCTCTGGCCTCCGCCAGCTCGTCTCTGTCGGCGGGCATCTCCGCCTCGCTCCGGCGGTAATACACCGTGACCTCCGCACCGAGGCGGAGAGCAGCCCGTGCCACATCCATGGCCACGTTGCCGCCGCCGATGACGGCGACCTTGTCCCCGATGGCGGGACGCTCGCCCTGATTGACCGCGCGCAGGAAGTCGACGCCGCTCAGGACGCCCGCGAGCTCCTCACCGGGGATCGAGAGCCTGGCGCCCTTCGACGCGCCGACAGCCAGATAGAAGGCCTTGAAGCCGAGACCGCGGAGAGCGTCCAGGGACAGGTCCTTTCCCACCTCGACGCCGGTTTTGAATTCCACGCCCAGCTCCCGCAGCACGTCGATCTCGGCGTTGATCACGTCCTTTTCCAGACGGAAGGAGGGGATGCCCAGAGTCAGCATGCCGCCCAGCACCCGCTCTTTTTCAAAGACCGTGACCGGGTAGCCCTTGGCCGCCAGATAGTAGGCGCAGCTCAGGCCGGCAGGCCCCGCGCCGATGACGGCGATCTTCTCGGGGTAAGGCTTGCCCAGCTGGTTGATCATGGGCGGGACATAGCGGGTGGCGCTGTCAAGCTCCCGCTCGGCGATGAACTTCTTGATCTCGTCGATGGCCACCGGGGCGTCCATCTCGCCGCGGGTGCAGGCCTCCTCGCATTTCTTGTTGCAGATCCGGCCGCATACCGCCGGGAAGGGGATCTCCTTCTTGATAAGCTCCAGCGCCTCGGCGTAGCGGCCCTGTGTGGCCAGCTTGATATAGCCCTGCACCGGGACATGGGCGGGACAGGCCGCCTTGCAGGGGGCCGTGCCCTCCGGCATGACGTCGGTGCGGTTCGTGCGGAAGTCCGGGTTGTAGCGCTTGCTGCTCCAGAGGGTGTTGCGCGCCGTCTCCTCCGGCCGCTCCTCGTTGGCCGGGCGGGGACACAGCTTCTGGCCCAGGCGCACCGCATTGAGCTGGCAGTTTTCCACACACTGGCCGCAGGCCACGCACTTGTCCTTGTCCACGCGGGCGATGTAGTTGGTGCGGATGGCGTCAGGCGTACGGAAGTACTCCGCGATGCGCAGGGCAAAGCAGGAGCAGCCGCAGCAGTTGCAGATAGCGGTGGTGTCGTCATAGCCCGGGGTCACGTTCAGCTCGTGCACCAGGCCGTTGTCCTCGGCGCGCTTGAGGATCTCGTAGGCCTCCTCCTTGGAGATCAGCCGGTGCGCGCCGGTCTCGGAATAATTCTTGGCATTGTCGTTGAGGTACATGCACATGTCCTCTTCCAGATGGCCGCAGCCCTCGCCCATCAGCCGGCGGGCGCGGCGGCAGGAGCAGGGCCCGACGGAGACGGCCCAGGCGTCCTCGATGAGCTTGTGCACCTCGTCGTAGCTGGCCTTGCGGGAATTGTTCTCGATGGCGCTCTGCACCGGGATCACGCGCATCAGATTCATGCCCACGTCCATAAAAGGCGCCAGCATGGACACCCGCTCGCGGGTATAGCGCTCAAAGCACTCGCCCAGCACGGGGTACTTGTCGCACTGCTCCCGGTTGGAGAGCACGCCCTCCATGATGCCCGGTACCCAGATGGGATAGTACCAGCAGAGTTTGCCGTCCACCTCGCGGGTACGGATGACGCCCGCGACCTTGAGCTTGTCCAGCTGTTTCTGGGTAAAGTCCAGATCCTTTTTCGCGCGGCGGGCGATCTCCTCCGCCGTGCGGTTGGCCTCCAGGCGCATGTGCATCATGACGGCGCACATGTCGTCGTCCACGATGGGTTCCAGCAGCTTATACTCGGGGTCGTCGTAGGTGATGCCGGTGTATGTCAAACTCTCCAGGCTGATTTTGGTCGCCAGCTTCAATATATTGGGTCTGTGTGCCATTGACTTCCCTCCTTTGGTCATGTTGTCTCTCTCTCGTTGTTGATGCCGATGCCTGCTTATCTATAATTTAACACAGCCCTTGGACCCGTTCAATCAGGGAGCCGCATTTTCAGCTGCCAAAAATCATCAGGAAAAATTGGATAAAACAACGAAAGCACCGGCAAACCGATGCTTTCCGCTGCTTTTTGTTTCTGCTTGTCCCTCTGCTCCGACCCCTGCGGGCTACAGTGCTTCCCCCAGCGGGGGAAGTTCCCTCCAGTACGGACACTGGAGGGTGATGAGGGAGAATTCCCTGCGATTTCTGTCCTCCGGGCTTGATTCTGCCTTCTCCCTCATCCGACATCCGCCTTGCGGGAGATTAGCGGATGCGGGCGGAGGTGTGCGGCAGGGGGACAACTCCTTCTGGCAGCCGTCTCGTGGGGGATCGACGGCTGCCACCTCCCTCAGAGAGGGAGGCAAAGTCGAGCGGCCAAAGGCCGCCCCCGGCGAATAGACGCAAAGACAGCCCCACCAACCTGTAGCAACCAATAATACAAACAAGGAGGCGGATATCCGCCTCCTCTCCGATATGTTTGCCAGGATCTGGTCTGTCCACTGCGTCTCCTCCATGTCAGCCGCTGTGGTACATGGCCTGCAGGTTCCGGACCTCTGCGGCCGCCTCTATGTGCTGCTCGTGCATGTAATCGTAGATCGCCTGCATCGCCGCAGACGGATTTCCACGCTCCCGTCGGTATTCCTCAATGATGGCCACGACGGAATTGTGCAGCATCTGCATGTGCTCCATCTCTTGGTGGGAGAGGATGTCAAATGCTCTTCGTAAGGAACACTTTCAATCTTGACTTTCCCATCAGGATATGTTAGCTTTCCAATAGAGCCGTAAGTGATTGCATCCGAGGGCAATGAGAGCCCAACGCTCTGCATCCACTTACTGGCTCTTTTTCTGTCTTCATCTACGTAAAATGGCCTCTGTCTCTGAATAATTGAGCTGGGCTATCAGTTTTTCCGTAAGCACTTGCAATCAGCTGCATATCCATGATTTCTCCGCCTTTGTTTATCGGCTGGAGTTCAAGGATTGGCTCCCCTGTGCAAGGGGTCTCGGGTCTGGCGCGTCAGCGCCTGAGGGCCCCCACTGCCTTCTCCGCGCACGGGGAAGGTGCCTGCGCAGCAGGCGGATGAGGTCCCCGCACTCTTGCCTCCCCTGCAAGGGGAGGTGTCGCCGCAGCCTGCTGCGGTGATGGAGGGGTCCCCTCAGAACCTCGCGTATTCCTCCGGGTGCTGCGTGAAGTAGTCGCTCAGCCGCTGGCTCAGCCTCTCGCAGCAGCCGGCCTTCCAGGCTTCCCCCTGGTAAGGTGTCAGATCCTCCATCGGCACTGTGCAGCCGTCCTCCTGGATCAGGAAGCCCACCACTGTGATGTTGTCCCTGCGATTTCATCCCCGTGCCTTGGATCCCCCCCTCCGGGGGAGCTGTCAGCCGCCGCCTCACGCAAGGAGGCTGACTAAAGGGCTTTCCCGCCAATGGTGACGGAGGGGTTCTTTTTTCGTTCCATAGATCTGATCACCTCTTTTCATCTTATTCCGCCCCGGCTTATCTCGATTCGCTAAACTATTTGTTGCCCACTCTCCGCTCGCTGTGCTATGCTTTGCGGGAAAGGAGCTGATTACATGCTGTCTATTTCCGAACTCTCAATTCTCGAGTCGCTTTCTCACGGCGGCAAAGAGCTGAAAACCCTTTTGACGCTCGAAGATCTTTCTACGATTGCCGGCGTACCCATGGATAACAAATCAATGTATGAGGCCTTCACATTCCTTCAAAAAGAAGAGCTGCTTGTTCAGGACGCCATGAGTGGAACAGTCATTTTGACTCCCGCTGGGAAAACCGCTCTTGAAAAAGCAGATCACCAACGTCTCCTCCGGCAGAACTTCCAGATGCTCGACGGCCAGCTCAAAGCCGCCAACGAGTTAAGTGAGAGCCTGATCAAAGAACTTCACGACCAGGCCGAGCGTGCCGACAAACAACGCAAAGTCGCGGAGAAAAAACAAGAGCGCGACAAATGGATCCAACTCTTCTTGGGCTGGCTTCTTGGCATCGGCTCAACTGTTATTGCCCAGGTCATCCTAAAATGGATTGGATGAGGATGATTCCCATCACAGCGTCAATGGAGAATTCAAGGAAAAAGAATACATCTTTTCCGTGATATTATGCTTTTAGAGGCGATGCCTTTGCGCCGTTTTTCCGATATACTCCTCTACTTGCGACGCCGTGAGGGTCTATCCCAAGCACAACTTGGAGGGAAGCTCGGGATCGCCAAAAGCACCGTCAGCATGTACGAGCGCGACGAACGGAAGCCCAGTTTTGAGATGCTGGAGGCCATTGCGGACTTCTTCAATATCAACATGGACACGCTGGTCGGAAACGCAGTCAAGCCCGCTCCCCAGAAGGAGAACGAGCTTGATGAAGAGTTCATTCGTCTTTGGCGTCAGCTGACGCCGGAGCAGGCTGAACGGGAGCTTGCGTATTTGCGATCTCTCGCAGACGGGAAAGATATGTAGTTTTCTCTTCCCGGCTCAACCTCTGGAAGTAAAGTGCGGCGGTTTTCTCTTTCTTCATATCGTCCTCCTGATTATCGCCCGAAGCGAAGATACCGTCCACTTTACTTCTTTTTCTTGTCGAATGCCGTTGATAATTGTTTACATTCCGTGATATTATGATTATGCTGTCAAACATTTCATTCTTTTCAGGAGGTAATCGCATATGCTAAAAGCAATCTTCTTTATGGCTGCAAACTGGATCATCGGTCTGATCTACGGCAAAGACAAAGTGGAAGAGCACAAAGGTATGCAATTTCTATGGACCATGCTGCTGCTATTCTGGATTCTCTCAATCATCGGCGTCTTCACAGCGGGCAATGATCTCGTTTTCCTCATTGTCAGCATTGTTTACCTAATCGGTCTTCCTGCTGTAATCTATGTCATCTACAAGAAAAGCCGCAAGTCCTGATACATTATGGATGAAGTAGCTAACCCGTAGGGGCCGGGCTTGCCCGGCCCGCCGTTCTTTAAGTACAGGAGGCCCGTATGAAGAAAACGCTTTCCCTTATTCTCGTTTGCCTGTTTCTGCTTTCTTTGCCTGCATGCGGTATGTACAGTAAGCAAGATCTGGATGATATCTGGCGCGACGCATACAACGAAGGATATGATGATGGTCTGTCCGCTGGAGAGTTCCGCTGGACCGACTATGGTCGTGATGAAGGGTATAACGAAGGTCATAAAGACGGTCAAACAGAAGGTTATGATGATGGTTATTACGACGGCCGCTCGGATGGCTATACCGAAGGGTATCGCGATGCCTCGAACGAATCGATGGATATGGAATGTGCCGCGACAGATTATGCGTGTGAGCAAGGCGGCATGCACCCTGAAGAGGCCATGTGTGTTGTCTACGACTTTGAGAACCAGACCACACTATATTATGATACCATTCCAACCGTAGATGATTACATCACAGCTGTCCACTCCCTTTACTGCTTTTATGAATACTATTACTCCAACTGAAAGTAGGAGCGGCTATCAGCCGCCCGCTCCCCTCGTCCCCCGTCTGTGCTTCCCCCAGCGGTGGAGGCTCCCGCGAATCGGGTGGTGAGGGAGAGCCCCGCCCCCCCTCACTGGCGCAACAGACTCGTCCCGGATCTCTCCAGGGCGAGTCTGTTGCATTAGATTCAGTCTGTGAACATCTCCGCCGGATCCATGAGCGGCAGAATAATCGGAGAAGCGAGAGCGGTCGTGGTCAGGTTCGTGACCATGGTTCTTGCATACGGAAGAATAGCACGCACGGCTTGGTACTTGAGGTATTCTTTGATTTGCTCTTCCGGAGTGTCATCGATGGTAAAAGCTCCGGTAATATCCACCGTGATATCGATGGGGAAGGCATTCTCTTCCGTATTTTTCAGTTCAACGATCAGCCGCACGAAACCGGTATTTCCGCTCTCGACCCAATAGTTCCTGGTGAATTTGGGGACAACAGAAAACTCCCCGTCTTCCAGGTAATTATTCTTGATGCTCAGTTCATTGATGATGATTTGAAATCTGATGTTTGCCATAGTCTTTCTCCTTTATGCCGGTGCCAAAATGCCGGGATAGCTTCTGTATCGGTAAACATACGGCTGAGTCCTGTAACTCGTGCTCTGTCTCGTGTCGATCGTGGCGCTGCCGCGGATCTCCGCGATTTTCTGCACGTCGATCCGCATTTCCAGCGCCTTTGCCACCTTCAGAACGGTATCGAGCCGCGGCATGGTCTGTGCGGCTTCCAGTCTGGCGATTGCTGCCTGCTTCATCCCGCACATCTCAGCAAGCTGCTGCTGTGTGAGTCCTCTCCGGATTCTTTCATCGCTCAGCTTTTTGATGATATCTGCGGTTTCCTCTGCGAGCTCCATCACTTTCTTCTGCTCTTCACCATCCAGTTTGAGTTCTTCCCAAACCGCATCAAAGCTGTTGTTGTTCATCCTTGTGCCTCCTCCTGTATTCTTTCATTTCCTTGATAGCTTTATCAATTTCACTGGGCGGAGCCTTCTGCCCCTGCTTCTTAAAGGCATGCAACAGAACAAACTTCTTTCCGGTAAAGTGGAAAAAGAAGACTCTGCTCCCGCCAGGGCGCAATTCCCATATGCCATCCGGCGATTCTTTTCGGATCGTATGCGGGAATACACTATTCACGTTCATCCCGTGATCCTTCAGACGGCCTACAAACAACCTGATTCTTTCAAGCTCTTCCGTATTATTACTATCCCGGAGTAGCTTAATGTATTCCTCTACAGGCCGTTTGCCATTCGCTTTCTGGTACATCTCTACTTCGTACATACTGTTCTATCTCCTGAGCCGTATAACGAATTTGTTATTTTTTCTATATTCTATCTTTGTTTTGAGAGATTGTCAAGCAAGAAATCATCTTTTTCCATCCCCCCGAAAGGAGGTGCCCCTATGCGCACCGCTGCTGCCTATCTCCGTGTGTCCACTGAGAAGCGGGATGAATACAGCCTTGACTCCCAGCTGAAGCTACCGTCTCGTTTTCCACTTTCTCGGCTTCCGGCTGGCGGGAGGAAATTGCTCGAAAATAAAGCAAAATCCGAACCCATCTCCAACCCGGAAGATGTGGTTCAGATTTATTTGCTTTGGTGACCCGTACGGGACTCCCGCTGCGGGCGGGAAGGGGCGCGGCCCTGACCTGCCACTGGCAGAGAGGCGGATACCCCATGCAAAAAAGACAGCCCTACCTTAGCGACCCGCGCATAAGACGGGTTTCCGGTTTTGCAGTGTCCCGATCCGGAGCGCCACCGCTTTTGCCATTTCCGGCTTTTGGGATCGTCCCAGACCCTGAGGATCGCACAAGAGCGAACTGCGCGTTTTCACGCTTCCGATGATTCACAATTTTATGAAACAGGAATTCCTGTTGAGGAAAGGGAAATACGGTGCATCGTCTATAATGTTTTGACATGCCTGTTTGTCAAAAGCAGGACTGCTGTGATCGTGAACCCTGCCGCGCAGATGACAAGAAGCACTGTGCTGCCGAAAGCCTGAAGCGCCGCTCCCGCCAATACGGAGGCGATCGGGATCATTCCCTGTGAACCTACGCTTATGATGCTGCCGATCTTGCTGAGCTTGTTTTTTTCCACCCTGCGCTGGACGGTAGTGTTGAGAGGAATGTTGATGAAGGAGAGGAGGAAACCAATTGCGAGGCATCCTGCACCGAAAACCAGCAAAAAGGCGTTCAAGGAGACGCCTGAGGCCACCAGCCGCCAGTATCCGATCGCCAGGGCAATCATCACGCCCGAAAAGACGCACAGCCTTTTGGCAACCTTCAGACCGCATTTCTCCTCCTGCTCTCTGGAGCTCATCATCGCCGCTCCGATCAGGGAACTGACGCCTACGCATACGCTGAATACGGATGACCACAGTTCCGGTTTCAGAACGCTGTCGAACAGATAAGCCGGGGCAGATGCCAGGTCCGTCTTGATGAAATAGGGAATGAAATTACCGGTCACAGGCGTGAAGAAAAAGTTGATGAACAGCGCTGCTCCAATGATGGCCATGATGGCTTTCTGGCCTTTCAGATACAGTATGCCCTCTTTCATGTCTGAAACCGCGAGACGCAGCGTCATCGGTTCCGCAGAAGACGTGTGATCATAGCGGATCAGCATTTCCGAGATTCCGGAGGCTATAAAGCATGCGCCTACCGCCAGAAAAAGTACTTTTAAAGGCAGCACCGCGTACAGAACGCCGGCCAGGACGACACCCAGGATCGACTCCATGGAGTTCTTGACTGAAAAGTACGCATTCGCCTGCTGTAATTGCTGCGGCTCTACGAGATTCGGCAGCATTGCTCCGGCGGCGGGATTAAAGATGCCGCTGACCACATTGCCCATGATGCCGAGGATGAACAGGATCGCGATATGCGCTTTCGGCGATGGCAGGATCATCATAAACACTGTGGCAAGAATGATCAGCCCGCCCTTGACGGTATCACAGACATACATGATCTTTGCCTTGTTGAAACGGTCCCCAAGAACGCCGCCGACAGGTGTGAAAAGCAGCAGCGCAACGCCGCAAAGGGCAAGATACAAACCTTGCAGGAAGGCGTTGTTTCCGCTGACCTCCAGAATATAAAAGCCAACAGCGAAGCTGTACAGAAGCGCGCCCAATTCCGAGACCAGAGCTCCGAAAAAGACCAGTCGGTAGTTTCTGCTCGCAAATACGTTGATCGCTTTCTTTTCATCGTTCATCAGCGGCCAACTCCTTCCAGATCCCTGACAGTTCCTGATTTCCCAGCAAGGCCAGGACCGTCTCGATGCTCTCCGCCGCCGTCGCGCCAAGCGCATCATTCAAAATGACATCCGTCCGGCGCATGGGATAGCGAAGTGTCCGGATCCCATAATCCGGCGTTGCGTCGAACTTCCGGACGGCGGCAAGGACAGCGCGCATAAAACCCTCTGCTTCTTCCGGCTGTCCTCCCAGTGTATGGATATAGGCCATCACGGTATACATGCATGCCATGATCTTATCGGCAAAATCTGCTTTTTCTCCCTCCTTGAAGGACTCCAGATACGCGATCAGTCCGGACAGCATTCGCTTTGCGTCTGCGTATTCCCTGCGGGAGGATAAAACCAGCGCATATCCGATAACGGAATCCACGAGACCGAGTGTGTGGAGCAGTAAAGCTTCGGCGAGAAACGGCTCCGCCTCTTCGTGCTTTTTCGGATCCAGCGCCAGCACCATGCCGATCGCATCGCTGTATACACCTCCCACATTATTTTTCTTCAACAGCTCAATGCACTTTTCGCCTTCACCAAGAAGCATCCAGGCACTCGCCATTTCACCGCTGATCGTCTGCTCGCCGATCTTTGGATCGTGATTCTGCGAAATCAGAAGCTTTGCCTGCTCATATAATTCCAGGGCTCTTCTGGTTTCAGCGTGGTTTTTGCTGCCGACGCCAAAGAAAGCGTATACCTGAGCGCAGTCATGGACAACTTCAAAGGAGTTCGGAAACTTTTTGAGCGCCTTTTCCGCTTCGACCAGCGCCTCGGGATCCCTGACCCGGCAGTATTCACGAATTCTCTCTTCCATGGCGGCACTATGATTGTCCTTCACTCGGTAGCCCAGAAGAACATCCATTGAGATGTCAAAAAAGTCTGCGATTTCAACAAGCATGCTGAGTTCAGGCGTTGTTTGACCCGTTTCCCATTTGTATACTGAGCCGACGGTTACACCCATGGCTTCAGCAAACTGCTCCTGAGTCAAGCGCCGTTCTTTCCGAAATGCGCGGATATTCTCTGCAAGTGTCAGTTTCATTCCAGTGACCTCCGGAATCATCATGATCTGCGTTTATTATACGTCGACAGACACCGGAAGGGAAGACAATTCCAATACTGATAATAAAGATTTTTTACATATTGACAGTATGGGTTTTCTGCGGCTCGTCCGCATGATCCGGGGAAGAACAGTCAAAAAACGGACTGCTGCAATCAATACATCAATCCGTTTTTTGCTTGCCGGTCGTGTCAGACAGATGTCTGAATCAGCTTTTGTTTCAAATCTTTCTTACGAGTCTCGGCCCTTTGGTGAAGCCGGTATTATTGGTGACCCGTACGGGCGAAGGGCTCCCCGCCTGCGGGCGGGAAGGGGAGGCTCTGACATGCCGCCGGCAGGGGGCGAATACCCGTACGGGACTCGCTTGCATTTCGTTTTCCCTTGCGGGGGAAGGGAAAACGAAATTAAGGTATTCACCGGTGTGCGCACCGGTTCATGAAGCCGCCCCCGGCGGCTTCGGACATGATTCGAGTCCCGTACAGATGCAAAACAAGAGGCCCCGCCTTTGGCGGAGCCTCTTGTTTTGGTGACCCGTACGGGACTCGAACCCATGTTACCGCCGTGAAAGGGCGGTGTCTTAACCACTTGACCAACGGGCCTTATGAGAAAGGCGCAGGCGGATAGGTCTGCGCCTTTTTTGGTAGCGGCACCTGGATTCGAACCGGGGACACTTCGGGTATGAACCGAATGCTCTGGCCAACTGAGCTATGCCGCCATATGCTGCCGAAACAGCATTAAGGATTCTACCAGAGGAACTCCAAAATGTCAACTCCTTTTTTGAAAAAAAGAAAAAATTCCTCTTGCAATATGAAAAGGGATGTGCTATTATATACAAGCTTCCGAAAAAACGGAGGGTTAGCTCAGCTGGTTAGAGCGTCCGCCTCACACGCGGAAGGTCGACGGTTCGAGTCCGCCACTCTCCACCAAAAGCAACAGGCCGCCATTCAGGCGGCCTGTTGTTTTTGGGAAAGCCCCCGTGCGGACTCGAAGGGAGCGGGAGTGAATGACATGCCGGTGGCATGTCAGAGCCGCGACCCGGCCCGCCCGCAGGCGGGCGAGTTCGCCACTCTCCACCAAAGAAAACAGGCCACCCAAAAGGTGGCCTGTTTTCTTTGGAATAGACCCCGTGCGGACGCGAAGGGAGCGGGAGTGAATGACATGCCGGTGGCATGTCAGAGCCGTGGCCCGGCCCGCCCGCAGGCGGGCGGGTCCGCCGCTGGCCGCCATGCAAGAAAGCTCTTTCGCCTTCCGGGGCAAAAGAGCTTTTTCCGTTGCCTGCTTCGCCCTTCTGTGATATAATCCCTTCACAAAACCGGAAATAAATGCTGACAAAAGGAGATCCCGATATGAAACAAACAATCCTGCGCAAATACGCCCGCCTGATCGCCCGGGTCGGCGCCAACATCCAGAAGGGCCAGGATGTCCTGATCTTCTGCGGCCTCGATCAGCCCAAGTTCGTGCAGCTGCTGGTCGACGAGTGCTACAAGGCCGGCGCCAGGAAGGTCAAGGTGGAATTCGACTACCAGCCGCTGTTTAAGCTGGACGTCCGCCATCAGACCGTCACTACACTGGCGAAGGTCGAGGAATGGGAGAAGGCCCGCCTCCAGCACTATGTGGATACCCTGCCCTGCCGCATCATGCTCGACTCCGACGATCCCGACGGGCTGAAAGGCATCAACCAGGCGAAGATGGCGAAGGCCGACCGCAAACGCAGGCCCATCGTCAAGCCATACTGGGACGAGATGGAGAACAAGTACCAGTGGTGCATCGCTGCCGTCCCCGGCGCGGCCTGGGCGAAGAAACTCTTCCCTGAACTGCCGAAGGGCAAAGCCATCGAGAAGCTCTGGGAGGCCATCCTCTTCACCTCCCGCGTGACCGAGGATCCCGTGGCGGCCTGGGAGGCTCACGACAAGGATCTGGATGACCGCTGCGCCTATCTCAACAGCCTGGGCATCGCGGAGCTCCGCTACCGGGGCGACAACGGCACGGATCTCACCGTCGGCATGATCCCGGAAGCCGAGTTCAAGGGCGGCGGAGACCGCACCAAGAACAGCGGCGTCTTCTTCAATCCCAATATCCCCACCGAGGAGTGCTTCATCTCCCCGATGCGCGGCAAGGCCGAGGGCATCGTCTACGCGACCAAGCCTCTTTCCTACAACGGAGAACTGATCGAGAATTTCTCCGTCCGCTTTGAAAACGGCAAGGCCGTCGAGGTCAAGGCGGAGAAGAACCAGGCGCTGCTGGAGCAGATGATCTCGATGGATGAGGGCGCCGCCTATCTGGGCGAGTGCGCGCTGGTGCCCGTCGATTCCCCCATCTCCGAGTCCGGCTTGCTGTTCTACAACACCCTCTTCGACGAGAACGCCGCCTGCCACCTGGCGCTTGGCATGGGCTTTGCCGACACGATCCGGGGCTTTGAGAACATGACGCTGGACGAGTGCCGTGAGCTCGGAATCAACGACTCCATGGAGCACGTGGACTTTATGATCGGCTACGAGGGGCTGGACATCGACGCTGTCACCCGCGACGGCAGCATCGTTCCCGTCTTCCGCCGGGGCAAGTGGGCCTTCTGAGCGCCTGAGACCTGTGCGGGACGAGGGGACGGTTTCCCTCTTGCCTTCTTCATCATTCAGGAAAGCTCTTTTGTCCTCCATGGAATAGCGCCTTGTGCCAAGCGCAAAGCGAGGCTGAGGGTTCAAAGCTTGAACCCTCAGCCTCGCTCTTTCACTATTTCCGGCAAGAACGTCCGATTCCGCTGTTTTTCAGCTTCCCGTCGATTCATAACGACGCTCACAGGCAGTCCAGACCCACACGGCGAGGGCGAAGAAGACGGCGGCGCAGCCGATGATCGCGACGCAGAGCAGCCACGGGTTGTGCTTTCCGTAAAGCAGTGTGTCGACCGGCAGAGAAATGAACAGCCCGAAGGGCAGCACGAAGATCAAAAGCACGCGGATGAAGTCCGGGTAGATGGCCAGCGGGTATTTGGCGTAATTCGAGAAGTTGTAGATCACCTGGAGCAGCGGCCCGCTGCGCTTGAAGATGAAGGCCAGCGCTGCCATCGCTATCTTGAGCGAGGTGATGATCGCCGCGCCGAAGAGAGCGCCGACGAACAGCACGGCGACGGATCCGAAGGTGACGGTGACAGTGAGATTCGAAGCGCAGACGGCGATCAGCGCCGTGCCGAAGATCAGCTCGCCGAAGCCCTCCGGCTGGAAGGTTTCGGCAAAGACCTGGAACAGCACCGGCACCGGGCGCAGGAAGTGCATGTCCATGTCCCCGTCCTTGACCCGGCGATAGGCCACCAGCCACAGCTCGTCGCTGAAAAGATGGTCGAGCGCGATCGGCAGCATCGAAAAGCCGTAGAAGAAGCCAACCTCGGGCAGCGAATAGCCCGCAAGCGCCGGAATGGACTGCAGAATGAAATAAAGCGCGGCAAGGGAACAGAGGTTGGAGAAGAAGAACGAGGACAGCGCGACGAGCGTGTCCTTTTTATATTCCAGCCGTGAGATCATGCTGCGCTTGATGCAGGTGAGATAGAGATGGACGTAGCGCATATCAGCCTCCCTGCACCGTGACCTTGCGGATGGCGTGCGAGAACAGGAGCTTTGCAAAAAGCTCCAGCGCGACGATCCACGCTCCTGTCAGCGCGAGGCAGCGCAGCGACTCGGCAAGGTCGTATTTCATCATCAGGATCAGCACCGGGTTTTGGCTCATGCCGGCGAAGGGCATCCAGCTCACGACCTCGCGCAGCCCCGCCGGGAAAAAGGCCAGGGGCAGGAGCGTGCCGGAGAGGAAGGAGATCAGGGTCTCCTTGAGCGAATTCAGACCCCAGCTCGCGGTTGTATAAAAGCAGAACACGCCGAAGATGTAGGCAATCACGTCGTTGAGGAGCGAGGCGAAGAGTCCGGCCACGAGGAAGAGCCCCAGATGCACAAAGAAGGCCGGGAAGCTCAGATCCGGCAGAAAGCCGAGGCCGCCGAGCGTCAGCAGCGCCGCGGCGTAGAACGGAATGCCGAAGAGCAGCGTCATCGTCAGCAGGCTCCCGAAGCTGGTCGCGGCAAATTTCCCGCGGTAGCTGATGGGCTTGATGAGATAGTTGCCGATCGTGCCCTTGCGGATATCGTTGTTGATGTTCCAGAGCGTGTCGTTGTTGAAGGTCACGTAGTTGAAAACCGTCGTCAGCACGACGTAGGCGATCATCTCGCGGAAGGTAAAGCCGTGGATCTCGGCGTCCATGCCGCCCGCGCTCGAGCGGTAGACCGCCAGCCACAGAAAGACCAGACAGGCCACCTGAAAGACCGTGATGACCGCCCAGATCAGAATGTTGAAGCGGTAGCTCAGCGTGTCCATCGCGCCGGCCCGGAGGAAGGGCTTATATTTTTTCAGCATGGGCCGCCTCCTGCTGTGCCAGGATCGTCTTTACCACGTCGCCGACGGAGATCTCGGCGAGCTTCATGTCCATCGCCCGCAGCTCGCGGAAGGCGTACTGGATTACCTCTTCGAGCGCGAGCCTGTCCGCGTCGAAGCGCAGCACAAGGCGCCCCTCCTCCTCGGAGAGGGCCAGCTCGGGCGAGAGCGGGGGCGCGGTTTCGGCCCGGATCTCCGCCGGGACGGTCAGCGTCAGGGTCTTGAGGTTGCCGAAGCGGTTTCTGAGGCTCTTCAGCGCGCCGTCGTAAAGGATCTTCCCCTTTTCAAGCAGGATGATGCGTGAGCAGAGGTCCTCGATGTCGGTCATGTCGTGCGTGGTCAGCACCACCGTCGTGCCGTAAGTTCTGTTGAGTGCGTGGATCGCCTGCCGGATCTTTTCCTTCACCAGCACGTCCAGGCCGATGGTCGGCTCGTCCAGAAACAAAATACGCGGGTTGTGGATCATCGAGGCTGCGAGGTCCGCCCGCATGCGTTCGCCCAGCGAGAGCGTGCGCACCGGCTGCGAGAGAAAGCGCGTGACGTCCAGCACCTCGCCGAGGAAGTCCATGCGCTCGGCGTAGTCGGTGTCGGAGATCTGGTAGATCTCCTTGAGCACCTTGAACGACTCGATCAGCGGAATGTCCCACCAGAGCTGCGTCTTCTGGCCGAAGACGACACCGATGTTCTGCGCGACCTGCCGCCGCTTCCGATAGGGCTCCAGGCCGTCGATCGTGACGCTGCCGGAGGTCGGCGTGAGGATGCCGCACATCATCTTGATCGTCGTCGATTTCCCCGCGCCGTTGGCGCCGATGTAACCCACGATTTCCCCGTCCGGCACGGTGAAGTTGATTCCGTCCACCGCCCGGGTCTCCTCATATTTGCGTGAAAACAGCGTTTTCACCATCCCGGACAGGCCTTCCCCGCGGACGGGCTTTCGAAACACCTTCGTCAATTCATTTACTTCGATCATGGGAAAACGCCGCCTTTTCTGCAAGAACTGCATTCCTGCAGTACATTTTTAGCATAAAAAGCCACGGTTGGCAAGCCTGGAAGCTATTCTGTTGATGCAGTCTTTTCGCATCCAAATTGTTTCGAGAGGGAGCAGAGAGCTGTGACTGTGATGTTGAGCGTGTGGAATTGATCGAAAAGAGATAAAAAACACCTTGACAAAACGTGCGCCCAGGGCAAAAGAGCTTTTTTGTTGTTATCGTATCCGGTGTATGGTATACTCAGCACGATCAATCGGAGTACATGGAGCGATGTCATATGAGGCTTCTGTTTGAAATGGACAAAAAGGATTATGGCGGATGCACCCGCACTTTTACGCGGGATTCTGCCAGAAGCATCATTTTCCGAAACGGAAAGATCGCCATGATCCACAGTCAGAAATACGATTACTACAAATTTCCGGGCGGCGGCATAGAAAGCGGAGAGAATCCCATAGAAGCCATGATCCGGGAGACGCAGGAAGAAGCGGGGCTGACCGTTATTCCGGAGAGCATACAGGAATACGGATATGTACATCGGATTCAAAAAAGCGATCGGGATCCTTCAGAATGCTTTGTCCAGGACAATTATTACTACGTGTGCGACGCTGTGGGAGGCCTGGCCTCTCAAGACCTGGATGCATATGAAAAGGCGGAATCCTATCAGTTGGAATACGTAGACCCTGCGTTTGCCATAGAAAAGAACCGCAAGGTGAAGGACAGTCCCTATAACCGAATGATGTTTGAACGGGAGGCGCGAGTCCTTGAAATGCTGCTTTCAGAAGGACTGATCGAGTGACGGATTCCCGTTCATCGCTGAGCCGAATGTAACTTTTCTTTGTACTTCCCTCGGTGTCGTTCCATTTTGGCATCTTTTCACATCCAGGAAAGCTCTTTTGTCGGTCGGGACAAAGGAGCTTTCCTGTTGTTATCTCCATGGACGTATGCTATACTCAGTCCAACAAATCAGCCTATAGGAAGGGGTCGCCATGATAAAACTGATCGAGCCGGCGGAAGCGTACCTGGCCTCTTACGAGGAAGCGTACCGGGAATATGTTGAGAAGGGTGTCTCCACCTATTCCTTTACGGACGCCTCTTCCTGCGACATCTTTGCGAAATATGAGCGTTACAGGCAGGAGCGGGACCTGCCCCCGGATCGGGTCGGGGAGGACAAATACTGGCTTGTGGACGAGGAAAGACGGTATTTCATCGGTGAGATCGCGATCCGCCATCGGCTGAACGAGACCCTGGCCCGGCGCGGCGGACACATCGGATACGGCGTCCGGTATGGAGAGTGGAACCGCGGGTATGGGACGAAAATGCTGGCGCTGGCCTTGGAAAAAGCCAAAGAACTGCGCATTTCCCCCGTGCTCATCACCTGCAATGATGATAACCTTGCCTCCGCCAGAGTGATGGAAAAAAACGGCTTCGTCCTGGGGGATACCATCCTGGTATCCGGTGAGGGAGAGGCGCTTCTCACAAGGCGGTACTGGAAGACGATCCTGTAAGCCGGCTTCCCGCCGGGGACCCGGGGCGGCGATTTGCCGTTCGACCATCAAGATGAGGGAAAACATATGGATGCTGAGATCGAAAAGCTGTTTGCGCTGTTTTTTGACGATACCCCCATCGCCGCGCAGCGGATCGACACGAGCCGGGGCGACGCGGATTTCAGAGCGACCTTCCTCGTTGAAACTGCCTCGGGAGGCAAATTCGTCCTGAAGCTTGCCGACAATGATTTCACCTTCCCCGGGAAGATCGCGGTCTGGCAGAGGACCGTGGAAGAGTATCGGAAGCTCGGTTACTACTGCCCGCGGATCTTCTGTGACAGGGCGGGACGATTCCCATGGGTGGAGTTCGAGGGACGCCGCTGTGCGGCCTATGCCGAGGAATTTGCGCCCTACCATCCGCTGGAGGACCGGTTCTCCGAGGACTTCGGGCAGAACGAAGCGCTGTATGAAAGGTATCGGCGGGACCTTTGGCGGATGACGGCAAGGATCGCCGCGAAGTACTTCGATTATACGGACTATCCCTCCGCCTACTGCCTGTTTGAGACCTTCTGCCCCAGCGATCAGACGGACGAGGTGCTGGAAAACGCTTTGAACTGGAAGGCCTGTGCGGATGCGCTTCCCCCTGCCTGCAGGGAACAGGTTGAGCGGATCTGGCGCCTGTGGACGGAGAACCGGAGCGCCCTGGAGCCGATCTATCCCAAGCTCCCGGGCTCCGTTTTCCAGGCCGATCTGAACGCGTCCAATATCCTCCTGGACGAGGAGGGCGGATTCGTCGGTGTCTATGATTTCAACCTTTGCGGCAGGGAGGTTTTTCTCAACTACCTGATGCGGGAGAGCAGCGGCGTTTCCGGGATCTGCGAAGCTCTGCAGATCGCTTCCGAAGTCTATCGCTTCTCGGAGCTCGAAAAGAATACCGCGCTGCCGCTGTATCGCTGTCTGAAGCCGCTGTGGTACACCAGGGTGGAGGAACTGAAGGAAGCGGGCAGCGACCCCGCTGCGATCCGCGCCTGTCTGGAGGAGGCCGAGCACGCGCTTACGGCCCCCATCGATTTTGCGGCATACATGGGCTGAGGAGATCCTCGCCTCAGAGAAAAAGGGATCGGAACAGGAAGGAACAGAGTCTGCGGAGGGTTTGACATGATCGAGATCAGGGAGACGGGACTTGCGGACCTGGAAAAGGTCCGGGCCCTCTGGGCCGACGGGGACGTGATGCGCTTTGTGGGATTTCCGGAGGGGCTGCGGAAAACGGAAGAAGAAATGCGCGGCTGGCTGCGCTGGATCGAGGCGAAGCGGCCGGGCCGGAACCATTATTCCATTTTCGAAGATGGGAGGTACTGCGGCGAAGCTTTTTACGACATCGACCCGGAGCACCGCAGCGCAGCCCTGGACATCAAGCTCTTTGCCTTTGCCCGGGGGAGGGGACTCGGGACAGCCGGGCTCTCCCGGGCGATCCGGGAGGCCTTCCGAAACGGCGCGGAGCGGGTCTGGGTGGATCCCCATCCGGAAAACGCAAAGGCCATCGCCCTGTATCGAAAGCTGGGCTTCCGGCAGAGTGACTTTCCCGCCTGGCTGCTCTCCGAGGGGGAAGCGCCGGGCTCGGTCTATATGGAGCTTCTCCGGGACACGTACGAGAGCCCCTCGTCGGACTTTTGAAGGAGGAAAACATGGAATATCGGAAGATCGAGGCTTCCCAGGTGGAAGCCCTGTGGAAGCTGCAGCTTCTGTACAAAGCGGAGATCGGGGAAGAGGCGCCTGACAGCGCCGGAAAAGCGCGGCTTGCGGAGGCCATGAAGGACGGGCGCATCCTGTTCTTCGGCGCCTTTGAGGAGGAGAGTCTGGTGGGCTGCTGCTCTGTCACCGTGGGCTTTTCCACCTTCCTGTACGAGCCCAGCGGGGTCTTCGAGGATTTTTATATCCTGCCGGCATACCGGCACCGGGGCATCGCCCGGCAGCTGGTGGACTTCGCGGTGGGGGAGAGCGGCGTCTCCACCCTCACGGTGGGCTGCGCGGACTGTGACCTTCCGCTGTATCAGGCCCTGGGCTTTCGCCTTGCCCTGGGAAATCTGCTGGCCTTCGCCTGAGAGCTCCCACCTTGCGCACGTTGCGGAAAATCCGCACAGAATCCCTGGAAATCCTTGTCATTTCCGGGGGTTCTTTCTTTGATCCCGGCAAAACGCACGGAAAATGTTGCGTTTTCGCAAAAAGAAGGCTTTGCCTGCCTTGTGCCTTCGGGAAGAACATGATATGCTGTCAGCGGAAGGTATGTGGCAAACCGCGTCCGCATCCGAGAAAGGAAGGGTAAACATGACCGCCAACAAGAATGTGAGCTTCGGCTTCGGCACCATGCGTCTGCCGCTGCTGGACCCCGGCGACCCCACCAGCTTTGACTTTGACCGGATCCAGGCCCTGTTCGACCGCTTCCTGGAGCTGGGCTTTCGCTATTTCGACACAGCCTACACCTATCACGGCTATGAAGGGGAGAAGGCTGTGCGCAAGGCCCTGGTGGAGCGGCATCCCCGGGAGAGCTTCGAGTTGACCACGAAGCTGCCGCTCCGGGATTTCCGGGATGCGGAGGATATGGAGACCATTTTCAACGAGCAGCTGCAAAACTGCGGCGTCACGTATTTTGACCACTACCTGCTGCACAACATGGGCCACAACGTCTTCCCCCGCTGCGTGGCATACGACGCCTTCGGCTTCGTCCGGAAAAAGAAGGCGGAGGGGAAGATCCTTGACGTGGGGATGAGCTTCCACGACACCCCGGAGCTGCTGGAGGAGATCCTCTCCCGCTACGGCGACTGTCTGGATTTTGTGCAGCTGCAGGTGAACTATGTGGACATGGACCAGGCAAACGTGCAGTCCCGCAGGTGCCTGGAGGTGGCAGGGAAATACCATAAGCCCGTCACGGTCATGGAGCCCTGCAAGGGCGGCACTCTGGTCCGCATTCCCCCGGAGGCGGAAGCGCTGCTGAAAGCCTGCGCCCCCGAGGCGAGCGCTGCCAGCTGGGCCCTGCGTTTTGCCGCCGGCCAGCCCGGGGTGATCCGGGTGCTCAGCGGCATGAACAGCCTGGAGCAGGTGGAGGAAAACTGCGCCGTGTTCCGGGAGCTCCGACCGCTCAGCGCGGAGGAAAACGCCGTCATCCGCAAGGTCGCGGCGCTCCTCAACGCCAACACGGCCATTCCCTGCACCGCCTGCGAATACTGCGTCCACGGCTGCCCCATGAAGATCGCGATCCCCCAGTACTTCGCCCTGTACAACAGCCTTAAGCGCACCACGGGGAGCTGGTCCAGCCAGCGGGTCTATTTCAACAACCTGGTCCTGGCGGGTCACGGGAAGCCCGGCGCCTGCATCAAATGCGGCCGCTGCGAGCGCGCCTGTCCCCAGCACCTGCCCATCCGCTGCTATCTGGAGGAGGTCGCCGGCACCTTTGAAAGCGGCAATGCCTACCCCACCAGATGGAAGACCTGAACGGAGGGAGCCCGTGACACTGTATGAAAGACTCATCCGGGAACAGGATGAGGGCTACCGGGCCTTTCAGACAAAGCTGGTGCCAAACATCCCGCCGGAGACCATCCTGGGCGTGAGGACGCCCCAGCTCCGGACCATCGCCAAAGAAGTGTTTCAGAGCGGGGAGCGGGAGGCCTTTTTGCGGGACCTGCCCCATCGCTACTATGAGGAGAACCTGATCCATTTCTTCGTGCTGTCGATGGTCAAGGACTTCGAAAGCTGCGTTCGGGAGGTGGAAGCCTTCCTTCCCTATGTGGACTGCTGGCCCGTGTCGGACCAGGCGACGCCGAAGGCCTTTCGCAAAAACCACGAAAAGCTTCTGCCCTATGTGAAGAAATGGATCGCCTCGGAGCAGGTCTATACCGCCAGATTCGGCATCCGCATGCTGATGAACGAATACCTGGGGGAGGACTTCCGGGAAGAGTATCCGGAGCTGGTGGCCTCCAAAAGGGGAGAGGACTATTATCTGAAAATGATGGTCGCCTGGTATTTCGCCACGGCCCTGGCCATGCGCTACGAGGAGACGCTCCCCTATCTGGAAGAGCACAAGCTGGAGGACTGGGTGCACAAGAAGGCGATCCAAAAGGCCCTGGAGAGCTATCGGGTCACGGACGAGCACAAGGAATACCTGAAGAGCCTTCGGTAGACGGCCGCCATCCCGTTCGTCATTTTCTTCCAAAATGTCTGATCGAATGCGGGCAAAGGGTTTGACATTATCTTGACGATGCGCTAAAATAATCTGTGTCCGGCTTGAAGAAACGCCCGTTTTCCCGTGCTGCGGCGCGTGGCCGTGCCGATCATTTTTACCGAATGAGGTGTAAGATGTACAAAGTAGTTACCAAGCGTTTTTTGAATGACGCGAAAACGATCTGCCTCTTTGAGATAGAGGCGCCTTTCATCGCGCGCCATGCCCGGGCGGGCCAGTTCGTGATCTTCCGGCTGGACGAACAGGGCGAACGCGTCCCGGTATCCGTCGCGGGCTACGATCGGGAGAAGGGCACCGTCACCGTGATGGTGCAGGCTGCGGGACGCACAACCAGAATGCTGCACACCGTGGAAGAAGGGGACTATATCTCCGATATCGCCGGCCCTCTGGGCAAGGCCACCGAGATGGAAGGCCTGAAGAAGGTCTGCGTGGTGGGCGGCGGCGTGGGCTGCGCCATCGCATATCCCATCGCCAAGGAGATGCACGAGCGGGGCATCGAGGTCACCTTCATCGCGGGTTTCCGCAGCGCGGACATCGTCATCCTGAAGGACGAGCTGAAGGCCGTGTCGGATAAGCTCATCATGTGCACCGACGACGGCAGCTACGGCCGGAAGGGCTTCACCACCGCCTTCCTCAAGCAGGAGATCGAGGGCAACATCGCCTGGAACCAGCCCCAGTTCGACCGGGTCATCGCCATCGGTCCGGACATCATGATGAAGTTTTTGGCGGACGTCACCCGTCCCTACGGCATCAGCACCATCATCTCTCTGGACCCCATCATGGTGGACGGCACCGGCATGTGCGGTTGCTGCCGCGTGATCGTGGGGGGCGAGACCAAGTTTGCCTGCGTGGACGGACCGGACTTTGACGCGCACCAGGTGGATTTCGATTCCCTCATCAAGCGCGCCGCCTTCTACAAGGACGAGCAGGACGAGGCGGCCAAACACATCTGCCGCATGACGGGAGGAAAGAGAAATGGCTGAACTGAATGAAAAACAGAGCCTGACCGGCGCCGCCACGAAGAATGAGATCCGCCTCGTGGAGGAAATGATCGGTATCGACGAAAACGGCAAGATCGACCTGACCAAGCTGCAGCAGCGTCTTCCCGACCTGAAGCGCATCCTGACCAATGTGGTCGTCAAGGAAAAGCTCCTCAAGCACCCCATGCCGGAGCAGGATCCCGTGGCTCGCGCATCGAATTTCGACGAGGTCGCCCTGGGCTATGACGCCGAGACCGCCATCGCCGAGGCCAAGCGTTGCCTCAACTGCAAGAAGCCCATGTGCCGCGCCGGCTGCCCGGTGAGCGTGCGTATCCCCGAATTCATCGCCAAGGTCGCTGAGGGTGACTTTGACGCCGCTTATGAGATCATCACCTCCACCAACGCGCTGCCCGCTGTCTGCGGCCGCGTCTGCCCCCAGGAGCGGCAGTGCGAATCCCGCTGCGTCCGCGGCGTGAGAGGCGAAAGCGTGGCCATCGGCCGCCTGGAGCGCTTTGTGGCGGATTACCACATGGCCAAGAAGGACAAGCCCCCCGTGGAGGTTCCTCCCAGCAACGGGCACAAGGTGGCCATCATCGGCTCCGGCCCGGCGGGCCTGACCTGCGCCGGCGACGTGCGCAAGATGGGCTATGACGTGACCATCTTTGAGGCCTTCCACAAGTCGGGCGGCGTGCTGGTCTACGGCATCCCCCAGTTCCGTCTGCCCAAGGAGATCGTGGCCGCCGAGATCGAAAATCTGAAGGCCCTGGGCGTGAAGATCGAGAACAATGTCATCGTGGGCAAGTCCATCACCATCGACGAGCTCTTTGAGGAGGGCTACGAGGCCGTGTTCATCGGCTCCGGCGCCGGCCTGCCCCAGTTCCTGCACATCCCCGGCGAGAACCTGATGGGCGTGTATTCCGCCAACGAGCTGCTGACCCGCACCAACCTGATGAAGGCCTACCGGGACGATTACGACACCCCCATCAAGCGCTTCAACAAGGTCGCCGTGGTGGGCGCCGGCAACGTGGCCATGGACGCTGCCCGCGTGGCCAAGCGTCTTGGTGCCAGCGAGGTGCACATCGTCTACCGCCGCAGCCGCACCGAGATGCCTGCCCGCCAGGAGGAGGTCGAGCATGCTGAGGCCGAGGGCATCGAGTTCAATCTGCTCAACAATCCCTGCGCCATCCTGGGCGATGAGAACGGCCATGTGATCGGGCTGGAGTGCGTGCCCCAGGAGCTGGGCGATCCGGACGCCCGCGGACGCCGCACCCCCATCCCCAAGGAGGAAGAAAAGTGGGTCATGGACGTGGACACCGTCATCATCGCCATCGGCACCAGCCCCAACCCCCTGATCCGTTCCACCACCCCCGGCCTGACCACCACCCGCAAGGGCGGCATCGACGCGGACGACATGGCCCATACCGAGAAGGTCGCTGTCTTTGCCGGCGGCGACGCGGTCACCGGCTCCGCCACCGTCATCCTGGCCATGGGCGCCGGCAAGAACGCCGCCTACTGGATCGACGAATACATCCGGCGGATCCACGGAGAGCCGCCTCCTCCCCCGCAATGATCCCAAGATAGCAGAAAAACCCCATGCGCCCGGAAAAGGCGCATGGGGTTTTTACGCATGTCATTCGCTTTGTCTGTCCACCATCAGGAATCGGACGGATCCTCCGTCTCCTCATAGAGCTCCGGGTAGTTGCTCTCGCAGAAATAAAAGCTGCCGTAGTGCATGTCCCGGAAAACGGAGTGGACCTTGCCCTGCACCGCGTGACCGGAAAAGACCACCCGGGGCTGGAGGATCCGCTCTCCCAGCAGCAGGCGCAGGGCGGCGTCTGTGCATGCAGCATCGGGCTGCAGCTCGTCCCGAAAGGCCGGCGTGTCCGCGCCCACATACTGGCCGTACTGGTAAACCACCTCTTCCAGCGTGTCCGGGAATTCGGGCGAAGCCACCCGGTTCAGCGCCACCTCGCCCACACCCAGGCGCAGCTCGTCGGTGAGCCAGTGACTGCCCGCCTCCCAGGTGATGAGCTTGGCAAGCAGCCGCAGCTCGTCATAATCCAGGGGCGGGCGGCTCTCGTCGGCGTTCCAGCCCTCCGCCGCGGCGAGGCCCGCTTCCCTGTCATCCGCCAGCACCGCCTCCCGCAAAAGCCCCAGCCAGTCCGGCTCCGGCTCCTCAGCCCAGGCGCCGGCGCCCAGACTCAGCCACAGGAACAGCGCCGCCAGGGTCAAAACCATTCGTTTCAAAACAGAACACCTCCCTCTGCGCCTCAGTATACGCAGGGGGAGGTGTGGATTTTGTCACAAGCCGCCGGGAAATAGAAAAAGGGTCAGGAATCGGTATCCGTATAGACGATGGTGGCGGGGATATCGCCGGCGCCGGGACCCTGAAGCTGATAGAGCCGGACGCAGGAAAAGATCAGCACCAAAAGGGCAAGGATGATCCCGGCCAGCAGCAGTCGTTTTTGTGTCATGGGAGTCCCTCCTTCAAAACCGTGTTCACAGAAAGAAACGCGAAAACACGGCGTCTGGTTTCATGGGAAAAGAAAAATCAGCACAGCGCCCAAAATCAGGGGCGCATTTTTGTGGAAGTTGCCAGGGCCCGCAGGGGCTCCAGCCAGGCGGCGGGGACACAGAGCTGTCCGGTGCCGCTGCCCAGGGCCAAATGGGGCTTGTTGGCGCCATGGTAGTCGCTGCCGCCGGTGGGGACCAGGCCGTATTCTTTGGCAAGGGCCAGCAGATACTGGCTCTGTTCCTCGTCATAGAGGGAGTAGCGGCACTCCATGCCCAGCAATCCGTGGTCCATGCAGTGCTCGATGAGCTGCCGCAGCGCGCTCTCCTCCAGCTTGTACTGGAAGGGATGGGCCAGCACGGGAACGCCGCCCGCCTCCCGGATCACCTCCACCGAGCGCTCGATGGAGAGCATCCACCGGGGCAGGTAGTAGCGCTGCCCCTTCTCGATGTAGCGGTCAAAGGCGTCCTGGACACTTTCCGCCAGGCCCTGCTCCACCAGGACCCGGCCGAAGTGGGGCCGGCCGATGGAGCTGCCGAAGCGGCTTTTCATCTCGTCATAGTCAATGGCGATGCCGTCGGCGGCCATCATCCGGGCCATCTTCCGGTTGCGCTCGTCCCGTTCGGAAATGATGCGGTCCAGGGTCCGGGTCAGGACAGGGGAGTTGGTGCGCAGGTAGTAGCCCAGGATGTGGATGGTGCGTCCGTAGCGGCTGGTGAGCTCCACGCCGGAGACGGCTTCCACGCCCAGCTTCTGGCCCTCCGCCGCGGCCTCCGCGCAGCCGGCCACGGTGTCGTGGTCGGTGATGGCCACGGCGGCCAGGTCAAGCGCGCCGGCCTTGCGCACCACCTCGGCGGGGCTGTCCGTCCCGTCAGAGGCGGAGGAATGAATATGCAGATCGATCTGTTTCATTACAATAAATCTTCCTTATAGGCTCCCCTGCCTAAGGGGAGCTGGCATCCGCCGTCTCACGGAAGGCGGATGACTGAAGGGTCTTCCTTACAGGCTCCCCTGCCTAAGGGGAGCTGGCATCCGCCGTCTCACGGAAGGCGGATGACTGAGGGGTCTTCCTTACAGGCTCCCGGAATCGTGAATAGAGAAGAAAAAACAAGAAAGGTATCGCCTTCGGCGATGATTTCAGTCTGTCCGCAAAGCGGACACCACATCTCTTCTCTTTTCACTTTTCACGATTCTCCTAAATTCTTTCCGCCATCTCGTCGTGGGCGGCCAGCTCCGCGGCGTCGTCCAACGGGCTGAGCTCTGCCGCGCCGTACTTGCGCTGCAGTGCGGTGAGCAGGATGAAGTCGCAGAGGGCGGGATTTTTCGGCAGCAGGGGACCGTGGCTGTAGGTGCCGAAGACGTTGCGGTAGCGCGCACCCTCGGTGCCGTCCTCGCCGTTGTTGCCAAAGCCTGCCAGCACCTGCCCCAGGGGCTGCACGCCGCCGCCCAGCCGGGTCTTGCCGCTGTGGTTTTCAAAGCCCACCACCAGACTCCCGCCGCTCTCGGCGCCGCAGAGGAATTTGTAGTTTCCGATCATGCGCTGTTTGCTGCCCACGGTGTAAAGGTCCAGGGCACCGATAAAGTCGCAGCGCTGCCCGTCGTAGGTCTCGTAATAGTGGCCCAGCATCTGGTAGCCGCCGCAGATGGTCAGGAAGGGGACCCCGTCCTCGATGGCGGCGCGGATCTCCCGATCCTTGCCCCGGTGCAGATCCTCCAGCAGCACCTGCTGCTCAAAGTCCTGCCCGCCGCCGATGAAGACCAGATCGAAGTCTCCAAGTCGGGCTTGCGTCCCGATGGGGAGGCGTTCCACCGTAGAGTCGATGCCCCGCCAGCGCAGCCGCTGCTGCAGGCATTTCACATTGCCCCGGTCGCCGTAGAGGTTCAGCACGTCCGGATACATATGGCAGATCTTCAGTTCCATGTTTCCACCTCAGTTCTCCCAGAATTCCCGTCCGCCCACCTTGTGGACCACGGTCTGCCGCAGCTCCAGCATGGCGGTGTAGGTGGGCATCAGGAATACGGGCAGGGTCTGCTCCGCGGCCCAGTCCACCAGGCGGGCGTAATCCCGCTCCACGCGGATCCTGTCGTCGGGGATGCCCGCGTATTTGATGCGAACGCGCATGTCCTGGGCACGGTCGCCGGAGACGACCACCTGTTTGAGCCGGCCGGAGAGAGCCTCCAGCCCTTCAAAATCCGCGTCCCAGATCCAGGAGATGTCCTTGCCGTCTGCGTCCCGGTCGTTGAGACACACCGCCAGCACGAAGTCCTCCTTCACGTTCTGCAGAAACTCGATCACCTGGTTGCAGCCCGCGGGGTTTTTCACCAGCATCATCTTGGTGCCGGCCTTGCCCAGGGGAAACTGCTCCATGCGGCCGAAGCCGCAGTGGAAGCTGCCCACGGCGTCGATGGCCGCCTGCAGGGGCAACCCCATGGCGGTCACCGCTGCCACGGCGCCGACGGCGTTATAGATGTTGTACATGGCGGGGAGATTGACCTCCACCAGCTTCTTTTCGCCCTCCGCTTCCAGGACGATGCTGCTGCCGTCCAGCCGCTGCTCGACTACGGAAGTGACGGCCACGTCCGCCTTGTGCCGGCGGTAGCCGCACTTGGGGCAGCGGAAGCCGCCCAGGTGCCCGTAGCTCACATAGTCATATTCGTAGGCGGTCTTGCAGCGGATGCAGTGGGTGGCGTCGGAGATCTCCGGCAGCGGCCGGGAGGGGACGGCCCCCTGCTCCACGCCGAACCAGCGCACCGGATTGGGCAGATCCAGGGCCAGAGAAGCCGTCAGGGAGCAGTCCGCGTTCAGGCAGAGCACCGCCTCCGGGGCGCCCTGGATGCCGGCGCGGATGTTCTCCAGGGTGTGGGTCACCTCGCCGTAGCGGTCCAGCTGGTCCCGGAACAGATTGGTCACCACGATGACCCGGGGCTTGATGCGGCCGAAGACCGTGCGGGCCGCCGCCTCGTCGCACTCCAGGATGGCGTATTCCTTCTTCGACCTGCCCGTAAGCGTGGCGTTCATCACCAGCTCCGTCACCAGGCCGCTGGCCAGGTTTGCGCCGGAGCGGTTGGCCACAAAGGACAGGCCCTCCCGGGTGAAGGCTTCTTCGATCATACGGGCGCTGGTGGTCTTGCCGTTGGTGCCGGTGACGGCCAGGATCTTCAGGTCCTTCGCCAGGATCTGCAGCAGATCGGGGCAGACCTTCAGCGCCCAGCGGCCGGGCATGGCGGTGCCGCCGCGATGCAGCAGACGGGACAGGCCCCGCAGCAGGCGGCAGAGCAAAATAGCGAAAACGGCACGGATCTTCATGCGTTGCATTCCTTTCCATTCGATACGGGATTCTATGCGGCAGCGGCTTCAATAAGAAACCACCGAATCAATATTATAACATGTTTTTGACGGGATGACAATTCCCGCCCGCGGGGAAAAGGGAAGATTCGGGGGAGCCGGAGCATAGAAAAAGCGGAGCGTTTTCGGCCGCTCCGCTTTTCTATGAAATGAGGACAAAATGAAAAAGATGAATACTCTGCTTGCGAGTCTTATAGTAAAGGAAAGATGTTTCGGAAGTAACCGATTTTCTGTTACAAGAATGTAAAATAGAAAGGCACACCTGACAAAATAAAACCCGGGGCGGGAGCGATCGAAAAGCTGCGGCGCCGCAGCGGAGAGAGTGCTGTCCCACCGGCCCTTTTCCGCGGTACGAAAAAGCGCGGGAAACGGGCGAATTCGTTGACAAATCCGATTCACCACTTTATACTGAAAAAGAAGAGCGACCCTGAAAAAACAGACAGAAAGGAGCACAGATATGAAAAAACTTTTATCCTGCCTTTTGCTTGCGGCAATGTTTCTCTCCCTGAGTCTCACCGGCGCCTGGAGCGGCCGCGCCCTGGCCGAGGCCCCGGCGGATCAGGCCGGCGCTGAGGACGCTGTCGGCGTCTGGATCGGCCTTGTGGACATGCTGCCTATCCTGGAGGAAGAGGACGCTGATCTGGCCAAACACCTGGGCTCCGTTTTTGCCAGCGTGACCCTGGAACTGCTGGAAGACGGCAGCTACGACCTGGAGGTAGACTCGACATCCATGATCTCCGCATTTCGTGTCGGCATGGTAGGCTACATCGAGGAGGTCTGTGAGCAGTTCGGTCTTACCGTGGAAGAGTTTGAACAGATGAACGGCAAGACTGTGAGCGAAACCATTGAGGAAAGCATCGCGCAGATGGAGACCGGGGATCTCGTCATCCACGAGACCGGCACCTATGTGCAGGAGGGTTCCGAGATCACCTTCGACGGATCGGACAGCTGCACCTTTACCGGCGACGCGCTTCTGATCGAGCTTGACGAATACGGAACGGTGGAGCTGACCCGGGCGGGGACCGTGGGCCTTTGGAGTGCCGAGGTCCGGCTGGGCGACGTGGAGGGGAGCGAGGAGCTGCCCGCCGCGCTCCAGGACGTGACCTTCAACCGCATTCTGGAGCTGCGCTCGGACGACAGCTTCATCCTGTCCATGGATCTGGAGAGCTTCTATCGTTCCTATCGGAACGCGGTCAAGGTCACATTTCTCGAGAGTCTGGAGGAGAGCGGCGTGACCGCTGCGGATGTGGAGAAGGTTTACGGCAAGACGGTGGAAGAGGTCGTGGACGGGCTCATCGCCGAAACGGACCTTTCTCCCCTGGAGCAGGTGCTCACCGGCAGCTATACCGAGAAGGACGGAGAACTCACCGGCACAGGCGATGACGGCACCAAGCTGGAAGGCAGCTGGAGCCGCAACAAGATGACCCTGAAGATCGAGGATTACGCTACCCTGCAGTTCACCCACCTGAGCACCGAGGACGTTCTGGCCAAGGGCGAGGGTGCCATGAGCTATGCGGAATATGCCGCTGCCGAGATGGACACGGAGGTGGTCATCGAGGCCTATGTGCAGGCCCACCAGGATTGGTGGCAGGACAAGGTCACCGTCTATGCCCGGGATGCGGACGGCGCCTATTTTCTCTATGAGATGGCCTGCTCCGAGGAAGATGCCGCGCTGCTGCTCCCCGGCCAGAAGATCCGCGTCACCGGTGTCAAGTCCGAGTGGTCCGGAGAGGTGGAGATCGTGGACGCCAGCTTTGAGATCGTAAGGGGCAGCTATCTTTTCAATCCGGTGGACCTGACGGAGCTGCTGGGAGAGGAAGAACTGATCGACTATCAGAACCAGCTGGCCTCCTTCCGGGGCCTGACCATCGAGGCCTATGACGACACCGGCGCCGCCTTTGCCTACAAGGACTCGGACGGCAAGACCGATGATCTGTACTTCAAGGCATCCAAGGACGGCAAGACCTATGATTTCTGCGTGGAGTTCTATCTCTGCGGCAAGGACACCGATGTTTACAAGGCGGTGGAGGCCCTGCAGGTGGGCGACGTGGTGGACCTGGAGGCCTTCCTCTACTGGTATAACGGCGCCAATCCCCATGTGACGGCGATCATTGTGAAGTAAATAACGCCCTGACGGGGGCTGTGAAGAAGCGTGCCTTTTTCACAGCCCCTTCCGCTTTCCGGCTGGGGCGTTGACAAAAGGCCGCGGGGCCGTTATATTGGATGCTCAGAACGTACAAGAGAGGAACCGACCCATGAAAAAGACTTTGTCCTGCGTCCTGGTCCTGGCGCTGTTTTTGACCCTGAGCTTGACGGGCGGCAGCGGCATCCCGGCTTCGGCCGACGCGCCGGAGGACCTGCCCGGCGCCTACGAGATGATCGGCATGCTCCTGCGGGGCGTGCCCTACCCGGAGCAGCAGCGGGACGCCCGCTCGGCCTTCCGCCTGCTGGTGAATGAGGACGGGACCGCGGCCCTCACCACGCCCGACGGGGTCCGCTCCTTCACCTGGGACGGGGAGAATTTCACCGCCGAGGACGGGCTGCAGATCCCCTACAGCTTCGAGGACGGCGTCCTCATGCTGCTGGAGGATGACTTCACCATGACCTTCCAGAAGATGGAGGGCGTCGTGGGTCGTTGGACCACGGCGGTGAACCTGGGAAGTCTGCTGGAGACGGAGATCCCGGCAGCCCTGAGAACTGTGACGGGCGAGCTGGCCATGGAGCTGCGCTCGGACATGAGCTGCACCCTCTCCCTGGAAAGTGACAGCGTGCTCCCCAGCCTGCGGCAGGCGGTGAAGGAGCTCTACGCGGCGAACCTGGAGGCCAGCGGCTCCAGCACGGAGGACGCGGAGGAGGCCTACGGCAAGAGCCTGGATGACATTGTTGCGAGCCTGGTCGAGTCCATGGATCTCACCGGCCTGGACGACAGCCAGACCGGAACCTATATGCTGCGGGACGGGAATATCGCCATCCGGCTGGAGAGCGGCAATGCGCCGGGCAGCTGGGACAGCAGCACCATGAGCCTGACGCTGCCGAGCTATGGCGAGCTGTGTTTTACCCATGTGAGCGGGGAGGACACCCTGGCCAAGGGCGAGGGCGCCATGAGCTATGAGGATTATGCCGCGGCGGAGTCCGGCGCGCCGGTGGTCATCGAGGCCTATGTGCAGGCTTGCCAGGAATGGCGGCAGGACACTATCACCGTCTATGCCCAGGACGGCGCGGGCGGCTATTTCATTTGTGATATGGGTTGCTCCGAGAAAGAGGCGGAGCGCCTGATCCCCGGACAGAAGATCCGTGTCACCGGCGTCAAATCCATGGCAGGCGGCGAGGCCCAGATCCTGGACGCAAGCTTTGCGTTCCTGAAAGGCAACTATCTCTTCCCGCCTGCGGACGTCACGGAGCTGCTGGATCGGGAGGAGCTGATCGCGTATCAGAACCAGCTGGTCTCCTTCAAGGGCATGACCATTGAGCCCTGGGACGGATCCGGCGCCGCCTTTGCCTACAAGGATCCCGACGGCATGACCGACGACCTGTACTTCAAAGCCTCCAGGGACGGCAAGACCTATGAATTTCGCGTGGAGTTCTCTCTTTGCGGCAAGAGCACCGGCGTCTACAAGGCGGTGGAAGCGCTGAGAGCGGGGGACACCGTGGATCTGGAGGGCTTCCTCTGCTGGGAGGAAGGCGCCAGACCCCACATCATCTCCGTCACCGTGAAGTAAAGGACCACACATATCGCATCCCCTCGGAAAACCGAGGGGATTTTTGATCGGAAAAGGAAAAAACGTATCCCCCCGGGGGGCTTGCGGGGGCCGGGACCTGCCGCTATAATGAGCGCAGATGCATCAAATATTCGAAATATGGGGTGATCTTGTGCATATGGCAGACGCGCTGCTGGCTCCCGCCGTTGCAGCCACCATGTATGTTGCCTCCGGCACCGCCGCGGGCATTTCCATCCACAAGCTGAAAAAAGAGGACGATCCCGCGAAGCTGCCCACCATGGCCGTCACGGCCGCCCTGGTCTTCGCCGGACAGATGATCAACTATACCATTCCCGGCACCGGCTCCTCCGGACACATGTGCGGCGGCATGCTGCTCTCGGCCCTGCTGGGACCCCAGGCGGGCTTCCTGTCCATGGTGGTGATCCTCACCATCCAATGCCTGCTCTTTGGCGACGGGGGGCTGATGGCCCTGGGCGCCAATATCTGGAACATGGCCTTCTACGGCTGCTTCGTGGGCTATTACCTGCTCTGGCGGCCCATCATGCGGAGCAAGCTCTTCTCCGGCATGGGCGCCAAGGCCGGTCAGCGGGCCAGGATCATTCTGGCCTCCATCCTGGGCTGCGTGATCACCCTGCAGCTGGGCGCCTTCTCCGTGGTCATCGAGACCAGCTTCTCCGGCATCACGGAGCTGCCCTTCGGCGCCTTCCTGGCCCTGATGCAGCCCATCCATCTGGCCATCGGCCTGGTGGAGGGCCTGATCACCGCGGCGGTGCTGGTCTTCGTGTATGAGTCCCGGCCCGAGCTTCTGCGGGACGTGGACACCTCCGACAAGGCCGTCTCCGCCAAGCGCAGCCTGAAGGCAACCATCGCGATCCTGGCGGTGGTGGTGCTCCTCGTGGGCGGCGGCCTGAGCTTGCTGGCCTCCGGCAATCCGGATGGACTGGAGTGGGCGCTCTTCGGCAATGCCGAGGAGGGCTACAGCGAAAACATGGGTCTGGATGAGGAGGACTTCGGCGTCGCCAGCGCCGCGGCGGACACCGCCGGTGCCATCCAGGAAAAGACCGCCCTGCTGCCGGACTATGCCTTCCCCGAGAGCGAAAGCGCCGCGGGCACCAGCTTCTCCGGCGTGGTGGGCTCCGCCCTGGTGGCGGGCGTGGCGGTGCTCATCTGTCTCGCCGGCGGCTTCTTCCGTAAAAAGAAAGCCTGAGTACAATAGTTTTTAGTTTTTAGTTTTTAGTTTTTAGAAAAGCGGAAACGGGCAGGGAAAAACTCCCTGTCCGCGTCCGCGTTTTGCTGCGTTTATGAACAAAATGGAAAAGGCGCTGCACGAGCTTGCCGAAATGGACGAGCTGGCAGCGGGCACTTCGCCCATCCACGGCCTCTGCGCCCCGGCGAAGCTGCTGACCACAATTGCATATATCGCGGTGGTGCTCTCCTTCGGCAAGTACCAGCTCAGCGGGCTCATCGTCATGGTCCTCTACCCGGTGCTGCTTTTCCAGATCAGCGGCGTCTCCGTGGGCAGCTTTTTCTACAAGCTGCGGATCGTGCTGCCCCTGGTGATGGCGGTGGGGCTCTTTAACCCCATCTTCGATCGGCAGATCCTGCTGCGCATCGGCTCGGTGGGGGTCTCCGGCGGCGTCATCAGCATGCTCACGCTGATGATGAAGGGGGTCTTCTGCCTGATGGCCTCCTATCTGCTCATGGCCACCACCCCCATCGACGTGCTCTGCGCCGCGCTGCGGAAGTTCCACGTTCCCGCCACCCTGGTGACCCTGCTGCTGCTGACCTATCGCTACATCGGCGTGATGACGGAGGAGCTTGCGGTGATGACCGAGGCCTATGCCCTCCGGGCCCCCGGGCAGAAGGGTATCCACGTGTCCGCCTGGGGCAGCTTCCTGGGCCAGCTGCTGCTGCGCAGCATGGACCGGGCGGAGGAACTCTATAACAGCATGCTCCTGCGGGGCTATCACCAGCATTTCCATTACGCCCCGGTGAAGAAATGCACCGGGAAGGACGCCGCCTTTTTCCTGGGCTGCACGGCGGCTTTCCTGCTGCTGCGCTTTGTGGATCTGGCCCAGCTTCTGGGCTCTCTTGTGGTGAGGTGAGAAGGATGATCGAAT
>ONCI01000058.1 GCA_900316255.1 uncultured Eubacteriales bacterium
CCTTTCGGTTTTGTCTGAGCAACTCAACCTTAATACAGGCCACTCCTATTCGCTATCCTTTTTTTCACTTAACTGTCACACATCATTGTAAACCCTACACCCGCAGGGCCTTCTTCACGAAAAAGAGCATTGCTTTTCCGGATGATATCTTGTATAATGAAATCGGAAATATCAGGACAGGAGTTTGGACCAATGATCTTTACCGCTATCATCGGCTAAGTGAATAGAGGCGTATACGATCGCGAAGGGGGAGACCCCTCTGCTTCAGTGCGCCGTTTTCGGGTAACTTTCGGATAGTGGGAACCGCAGGATGCAGCCACAACGGGAGCTGCTTCGCTGCGGTATTTTTGCGCCTGTTTGAGGCGTCGACGCCATCCGGGAAGGAGCCCATATCAACACTTTTTTCATAAGGAGAAACAAATCATGACCATTCGACTGGATGCTGTAAATGACAAGAATCGGGACGCCGTTCTGGCCCTCTCCGTGCGGGAGGATCAGCCCTTCGTCGCCCGAAACGACGTCTCTCTGCGGCAGGCGGACGAAACCAATGCGGAGCAGCCCGGCGTTGCCCGTCCCTTTGCCATCTATGCGGATGAGAAGCTGGTGGGCTTTTGCATGTTCGCCTTTGATCCGGAAGAGAAAGATCCGGCTTACCGCTACTGGCTCTGGCGCTTCATGATCGACAAGAACGAGCAGAACAAGGGCTACGGCCAGGCGGCGCTGCAGGAGATCATCCGCTATTTCAAAGAAAACGGCGCGGATCGGCTGTATCTGTCCACCGAGCCGGAAAACGCGCGGGGCCTGCACGTGTATCATAAGGCCGGTTTCCGGGAGACCGGCGTCATCGAGGGGGATGAGGCCGTTTTGATGCGGATGCTGAAGGGGCCGAACAAGACCATCAAAACCTTTTACGGCGTCGACGTGGATCAGGCCATGCGCATCAGGGGAAAGAAGGGCTACGGCGTGAGCATTGCCGTTTGCGACAGCGACGGTGATTTTAACACCTACTGCTCCGGCAGCGGCCGCTATGGCGAGGACTTCCCGGTGAACCCGGATATGCTGTTCCAGGCGGGCTCTGTCTCGAAGCCCATGTTTGCGCTGACCCTCCTGCGCTATGTGGACAAGGGGCTTATCGATCTTGACGCGGACATCTCCGGCGTGGTGCCGGAATTCGTCAAAAAAGGCCCCGTGAGCTTCGCCGCTCTGCTCAGCCACACGGCGGGATACAACCTGCACGGCTTCCCCGGCTACCGGGCGGATCACGAGCCGCTTTCGCTGGAGGACGTGCTGAACGGCAAGGGCAATACGCCGAAGCTCCGCAGGATCGGACCTTACGGCAAGCAGTTCAGTTATTCCGGCGGCGGGATCACCCTGGCGGAGCTTGCCTTCACGCGCATTACGGGGACCACGCTCCGCGAGGCCTTCCAAAAGGAGGTCGCCGAGCCTCTGGGCCTGAAGCGCACAGGCTTCTTCCAGCCCCTGGACGAAGAACTTGTCGCCAACGCCGCCTTCGGTTGGAGGCTGGCGCAGAAGGAGGATCCGGCCCGCGGCTTTCACTACTATCCCGAGCACGCCGCGGCGGGGCTTTGGACGACGCCGACCGAGCTGGTCAAGATCGGGCTTGAGCTTTCGAGATGCTATCGCAAAGGCGGACTCCTCAAAAAAAAGACCGCCCGGCGCATGATGACGCCGGTGCTGGACGACTACGGCCTCTGCCTCGACGTCTGGGAATCGGAAGCCCGCAAAGACAGCGTTGCCGGCCACGACGGAGAGAACTGGGGCTTTTTGACCAGCTGGGTCTTCTCCCGCAAGAAAGACATGTGCGTTGCCGTGATGTACAACAACGTCACGGAAGCGGCCGACGAAGCGATGAACGACATCGCCTGTGAGATTTACAAAAACGCGAAGGAATAGAGAAGATATTTGCTGCAAAAGAGAGGAAGACCATGATTTATGAGTTGAAAGAAACAGCAAAAGCGGAGCCGGTCTTCGCGGGGATGGAGGATTCCATGATCCGCTCCTGCCTGCAGGGCATGATGGGCGGGAAGATCTATGTCACCGACCCGGAGGCGCCCCGCTCCGCGCTGGCCTTCCTGGCCTGCTTTTCCTTCTACGCTGGGGGGCCGGATCGGGAGCTGGTCGCCTTTAAGCCCGAGGGCGTGGTGGGCATGGTGCCGTCGGACGAGGGCTGGGCAGCCCTGATCGAGGAATGCTGGCCAGGCGCCGACAAGGCGACGCGTTACGCCATCCGAAAGGACACGCGCTTCGACCGGGAGGATCTGGAAGGGATCGTCGCCTCGCTGCCCGCGGGCTACGAGCTGCGGCGGATCGACGGCGTGCTATATGACACCCTTCTGGAGAACGAGCAATTTGAGGACTGCGTAGGCCATTTTGCATCGAAGGAGGAGTTCCTGGAGCTGGGGCGGGGCTTTGCGATCCTGAAGGACGGGTCGCCGGTCGCCGCCGCCTCCAGCTACACGGTGTACCGGGAGGGCATCGAGATCGAGATCGACACCGAGGAGGAGTATCGGCGCAAGGGGCTGGCGAGCGTGGCCGGCGCGGCGCTGATCCTCTCCTGCCTGGACGACGGGCTCTACCCCAGCTGGGACGCGGCGAACCTGATCTCCGTGCATCTGGCGGAAAAGCTGGGTTACGAGTTCAGCCACGAATATCCCTGCTACTGGCTGGATAAGATCCTCGACCGGGTAATCCCAAACCCGGACAAGTCCGGCTGGGACGCCCTCTGCGGGCGCTACGAACGGCAGACCGAGGATCGCAAGGTCTTCGAAGTGCTGCGAAAGGGCGCAGATCTATATGTCAAATTCATCAGCCGGAAGGGCGAGCCGCTGGAGCTGAAGCTGTTCCCCGTGGGGGAAAAGCACTTCGGCCTCATGTGGGCGGACGATGAGTTTGTCTTCGCAGACGGCGTCATGACCGCTAACGGGGACGCCTTCCGGAAACTGTAAACAAAAGGAGAATTGATATGGATAAGAATACCATGATACAAAATCTGGCCCGGGAGTTGAATAAAAAGGACGGCTTCAACGGGGCCTGGCTCTACGCCGAAAAGGGTGAGATCGTGTCCAAGGGCGTTCTCGGCTTCCGGGATCCCGAAGACACGCTGCCGATCACGGAGGACACGATCTTCCAGCTGGCTTCGGTCAGCAAGACGTTCACGTCGGCGGCGGTCATGCTGCTGATGCGGCAGGGTCTTCTCGGCCCGGAGGACGAGATCACGAAGTTCTTCCCGGAGATCCCGTATCCGGGCGTGACGGTACGGCATCTGCTGACCCACACGAGCGGCATTCCCGATTACTTTGATGACGCGGATTGGTTCATCAAGATCTGGAAGGAAGAAAAGCGAGTGCCCGGCAACGACGAGATTCTGCGCTTTCTCCGGGAAACCAAGGCGAAGCCCTACTTCGCCCCGGGGGAAGGCCTGCATTACTCCAACACCGGCTACAACCTGCTGGCGCTGCTGGTGGAGCGGCTCTCCGGCGTTCCCTATGAAGAGTTCCTGCAAAAGAGTATTTTCGAGCCCGCCGGCATGAGCTCCACCCGCTGCTGCCATATCCGCAGAGACGGCGTTCCTTTTGAGGAGTATGCTCAGGCGACGGTGTTCGAAGACGGCAAATGCGTGGCCGACGTGGATTCCGCAGAGGACGGCGACGTGGTCGCCTTTGACGGTCTGAACGGCGACGATTACGTGTACACCAACATCTTTGACATGTTCAAATGGGACAGGGCACTGCGCGAGGGCAAAGTGCTCACTCTTGAAGAGCAGCAGTTCATGTACACCCCCGGAAAGCTCAACAACGGCGAGGATGCTGTTTACGATGAGGATGACGGGCTTGGCTACGGTTTCGGCTGGGCCGTCGGCCGTGACGAGGAGCTTGGGCTCGTCGTCAGTCACAGCGGCGGCATGCCGGGCGTCGCCACCTGGCTCGAGCGCTTCATCGACGCGGACAGGGTTCTTGTGATACTCAGCTGCCGTGATTACAGGGACGTCAGAGCGTATTTGGGCTACTGGGATGGCATGGAAGCGATCGCAAGGGACAAGGAGCCCAAGCCCGTCGTCTCCATCGAGGATCTCGCGATCAAGGACCCGGATAAGTCGAAGTGGGAGAGCTTCTGCGGCAAATACGAGCATCCCGAGGACGCTGAGTTCCTCGTCGACGAGGTCTGGATGCAGGACGGCGAGCTTTACGCAAGAGCGATCGACGAGGACGGAGATGAGATGCGCTTCCGGCTCTATCCCATCGGCGAGAACGAGTTCGGCCGCAAGGGCGGCATGCTCAAGCTGCGCTTCGGCGAAGGCTGCCTGATGTACGACGAGTTTACCTGCAAAAAACTGTGACCGTAGTTTATTCCGTAGGCGCATAGTGAGCTGTCCTGCAGAATCCATGATCATACAATCGGAAAGGAGCATAGCATTTATGACCAGAAAGTATGTGAACGCTCAGTAGTCTGAGCTTAAATCCATCACAATTCTATAAGCTCAGACGGTTCCTAAAGGATCTTTGGGAGGAACGTATGAGCAAAAACATACCGGGCGGGAGTCCGTCCGGAGCGAAAAACAGCACGATCCGGCAGGAGGTCGAAAAAACAAACGGGATCCGTGTGGTTCATCGTTGCGGAGGCTGCGGAAAAAAGCAGGAGTTTCTCAATTCCGGCAGATTCAGAGTAAACGCCAACGGGAACAGCGTCGATGTTTGGTTGATCTACCGATGCAAAAAATGCAAGCATTCCTGGAACCTCACCATCTATGAACGGACAAAGCCGGGAAAGATCCCTGCAGAATTGTTTGAAGCATTCCAAACGAATGATGCGGAGACTGCCGCAGCTTACGGCAGGAATATCGACTTTCTGAAGAAAAACAACGCAGATATCAAATAGCCCATGTTGGGTTGGCCGTTCGCCGATCAGCCTGACGCAACAAGGCGGCGGGGCCTGATCCCCGCCGCCGGGATAAGAGGAAACGAAAAATGGAATACAGGATCGAGGACCTGACAAAAGAAGAGGCCGTCTATATCGGCGAGAAGATCAATGAGATCGTGCCCCGCGAAGTGGATGCGGAGGAAGAGGAATTCGTCCTCAAAGTCGAGAACGATACGGGCGAGATCGTGGGCGGCTGCGTAGCGCAGGCCTACGAATACCACTGGTCGAGAATGTTTCTTACAGACCTTTGGGTGGACGAACACTATCGGCATCACGGGATCGGCTCCATGGTCCTCCGCGAAGTCGAGCGGATCGCAAAAGAGAAGGGCTGCCGGGTCGTGACGCTGGGCACCGCCAGTTACATGGCAAGACCCTTTTATGAAAAACACGGCTACACGGTATTTACCACGCTGCAAATGGCAAACGGCTATCTCAGCTATTCCCTGGTCAAATACCTGGATCGGGACGGGCCGGACTATGTGCCCACAGACAACAGCGGCGCGCGCTTCCGGGTTTCGATCGGCAGCGAGGATGACGCGGAGCTGATCCTGCAGGGCCTGAGCGCATACAGCGAAGCCTATGAGCAAAAAAACGAGAGCGTGGATTTTGATAAGAAGCTTGTGGACAAGGACGGAAACTTCGCGGCGGGCGTGATCGCGAATGTGGAAAAAGGGGCCGACGGCTTTGTTGACGCGCTGTTCGTGGAAGAGCCGCTCAGGCATCAGGGCCTGGGCACCCGGCTTCTGCAGGAAGTGGAAGCACTGGCAAAGGCAAACGGCGCGCCCATGGTTTTGACAAGCGCGGGCGACTGGAACGTGGAGTTCTTCCGGAAGAACGGCTATTTGCCGAGAGGAGAACTGAAAGACGTGCCCAAGGGACACAACTGCTACGAACTCTACAAGATGATCTGAAGCATAAGTTAAGCGAGATAATCCGAACCCGCCAAAACGGCGATCTTTCGGCGCTTTTGGGTTTGTCGTCCTTGACTTACGCGAGTAAGCCTACGTCCTCCGCGCCCAAAATCATCCGAAATCTCATCCGTTTTGGTCGCAGAGTTTTCCCGGAGCCGGAATTCGTCCAGCCGAGGCGAAAACGCAGGGAATACTTGCTGTATTGCCGAGTATTTCAACGAAGGATGGGCGCTTTCCGGCCCGGGAAAACCGTGGTTCGGATTATCCCGCTTAACTTAGGAAAGGGGACAGGCCCTGCGTTTATACTGAAACCCGACAAGCAATCGCGAACGGTCACTTGCTCCGGGCAGACGGAGCCCCGATGCCATTCCCAATTCAAAAATGCAAGGCCCCGGGCTTGAAGAGCGCGGGGCCTTGTGCTAACATGGTAAACAGGAAAAGAGAAGGGGGAAGGACCCGTGGCCTTTGACTTCAAGAAGGAATACAAGGAATTCTATCTTCCCAAAAACAGACCGGAGATCGTGACGGTGCCCCGGGCCAATTACATCGCCGTCCGGGGGCAGGGCGACCCCAATGCGGAGGGCGGCGCCTATCAGCAGGCCATCGGTGTGCTTTACGCCCTGGCCTACACCCTGAAGATGAGCTACAAGACCGACTACCGGATCCAGGGCTTTTACGACTATGTGGTCCCGCCCCTGGAGGGCTTCTGGCGGCAGGAGGGCGTGGAAGGCATCGACTACGGCAACAAGGCCGCCTTTCAGTGGACCTCCGTGATCCGCCTGCCGGATTTCGTGACGGAGAAGGATCTTGCCTGGGCGGTGGAGACGACGGAAAAGAAGAAAAAGCTGGACTGCTCCGCGGCGGCGTTTTTGACCGTCGACGAGGGCCTCTGCGTCCAGATCCTCCACCTGGGCCCCTTTGACGAAGAGCCCGCCTCCGTGGCCCTGATGGACGCCTACATCCGGGAGCGTGGCTACGTCAACGACCTGAGCGAGCAGCGGCAGCACCACGAGATCTATCTCTCCGACGCGCGGAAGGTGGAGCCCGCCAGGTGGAAGACCGTGATCCGTCACCCCATCCGGAAGGAGTGAGCCCATGGCGTCATCGAAAGACTATCTGGATTTCGTGCTGGAACAGCTGGACGAGCTGGAGGGGATCTCCTTTCGCCCGATGATGGGGGAGTACGTCCTCTACTGCGGGGGCAAGGTGGTGGGCGGCGTGTATGACGACAGGCTGCTGCTGAAGCCGACCCCCGGCGCGCTGCGGCTGCTGGAGGAGGCGGGGCTGCCCGCGGAGAGGGAGCTTCCCTATGAGGGAGCAAAGCCCCTGCTGCTGGCGGATGTGGACCGGCGGGAGCTGCTGTGCCGGATGGTGGAGACCGTCGCGGCGGAGCTGCCTTTGCCGAAGAAGAAGCGGACATAAGGGACGGAACAGGAAAGGAGAGAAACAGCATGCAGAAAAGAACCAAGGGAACGATCGTTTCCGCCTGGAAACAGTGGTGGCTGAAGGTCAACACCAAGGCCTTCCGCACGGGACCGCTGGACGGGGCCAGATTCCCCTATGTGGTCCGGGTGGAGTATGAGGCGGACGGGATCCGCTATTGCAAAACGAAGTGGATCGGCACGGCTTATCCCGTTCCAAAGGTGGGAGAACAGGTGGATCTGGTCTACGACGAGGGAAAGCCCGAAAAGGTGAAGATCGTTTACGGAAAAGACTGACCGGGAGGATAGGAGCCATGCAGCTTGTGGAATACGGCGCGGACCGGGGAGAAACGATCCTTCTGCTACACGGCGGCGGCCTCTCCTGGTGGAATTACCGGGAGGCGGCGGAGCTGCTGCAGAACGATTACCATGTGGTCCTGCCCATCCTGGACGGCCACGGGGGAAGCGACCGGCCCTTTCGCAGCATCGAGGAGAACGCGGAGGAGATCCTCGCGTACATCGAGGAAAAGCTGGGCGGTTCGGTACTGCTGATCGGGGGGCTTTCCCTGGGCGGGCAGATCCTGCTGGAGCTGCTCTCCCGGCGCAGGGACTGCTGCTCCTATGCGCTGGTGGAGAGCGCGGCGGTGATCCCCTCCCGGATCACCAATGCCCTGATCGGCCCGGCCTTCGGCAGCAGCTACGGCCTGATCCGAAACCGGCGCTTTGCCCGGCTGCAGGCCGCCTCCCTGCACATCAAAGAGGAACTGTTTGAGGATTATTACCGGGACACCTGCCGGATCCGGAAGCAGGACATGATCGCCTTTCTGAAAGCGAATACGGCCTACGCCCTGAAAGAGTCCTTCCGGGACACGAAGGCGGAGGTCCATGTCTTCGTGGGGGAGAAGGAGACGGGGGAGATCCTGCGCTCCGCAGAGACGATCTGCGCCGCGCTGCCCGGGTCCGGACTCCACCGGCTGCCGGGGCTCTATCACGGAGAGTTTTCCTTAACTTACCCGGAGCGCTACGCCGGTGCCATCCGGCAGATCACCGGCAGAGAGGAACGGAGGATATGAAGAAGCTGGAGAAACTGCGGATCCTGGACGGGACAAGCCTGAAGCTGATCGCCATGATCAGCATGGTCTTTGACCATGTGGGAGACATGTTTTTCCCGGGCGCGCTGTGGATGCGGATGATCGGGCGGCTGGCCATGCCCCTGTTCTCCTTCTGCATCGCGGAGGGCTACGCTCATACCAAAAACAAGCAGCGTTACCTGCTGCGGATGGGCGTCTTCGCCCTGGTGAGCGAGATCCCCTTTGACCTGGCCTTCGAGGGCCGGGTGGGCCTGGGGCACCAGAACATCATGCTCAGCTTTTTCCTCGCCATCCTGGCCCTGATGCTCTTTGACCGGATCCGGGGCGAGGGGAAGGAGCATGCCGCGGGAAAAACCCTGCTGGGGATCCTCTGCGTTTGCGCCATGGCGGTGCTGGCCCTGGTGCTGCGGGCGGATTATACCCTCTTTGCGGTGCTTGCCGTGTTCCTGTTCTACGTTCTCCGGAACAGGCACCCGCTGCTGCGCTGCGGCGTGGGCGTGGGCTTTCTGGCCCTCACCCGGACCGTGGGCTATTACCGGGCCACGGGCCTCAGCCTGATCCCTCTGCTGCTCTACAACGGCAAGCGGGGCCGGGGCCTCAAATGGCTGTTCTACGCCTTCTATCCCGGACACCTCCTGCTGCTGTACCTGCTGAAAACGGTCCTGGGAGGCTGAAATGGAAGAACGGTACGACGCGCTGACGGAGGCGCTGCTGGAAAAGGAATACTGGATCATCGACCTGCTGCCCAGGCAGGTGAGCGCGGACCGGGCGGAGCCTTGGTTTGCGGCAGAGGCCTTCTTCCTGGAAGCGCCCCGACTCCGGGCCCTTTACGGAAGCTTCGCGGCCCTGCTGGTGAAGCTGAGCTGCTATTATGATCTGGCCCTCTGCGCGGAGGGAAGCTGGACGGAAAAGCCCGCGCCCCGGGAGCTCTGGGAGCGCGTCACCGCCTGCGCGGAGCGGGGCTGGTGCAATCTGCTGCTGCCGGAGGAGGAGAGCCTCATCACTCTGAACGGCGGGGATCTTTCCATGACCCTCTACCACCCCCATAAGGAGCTGCGGGAGACCGTGGGGGCCCTTGCGGCCTCTGAGGGGCTCTTCCTGCGCAAAGGAGAATAAAAAACATGTGTGTACCGGACTGTTCAAGCCCGGTACACTGCATAAATAGGTTGATTTTTACCTATAATCTGTTATACTGAAGGGGGAGGCGAGGATAATGACGATTGATACCAACGCCATCGTGACGGCGACCGAGGCAAACCAGAACTTCTCCAGGGTCGCGCGGATGGCAGAGAAAAAGGGAAGGGTCGTTGTGTTCAAGAATAACAGGCCCAAGCTTCTGGTGATCGACCTGGACACGGAGCCGCAGATCGACATGACGGAGGATGAAAAGCTGGAGTTTGTGGCCGCCCGGATCCTGCGGGAGCACAGGGCGGCTTTTGAGGAGCTTGCCAAATGATCAAATTCTCCAAAGAAAAGGTGCTGCTCCTGCATAAGATCCTTGCGGAGGCCACCGGTGGAGGCGTGGGCGTACGGGATGAAGGACTGCTGGACTCCGCGCTGGAAGGGGCCTTTGCCGGCTTTGGTGACCGGGAATTTTAGCCTGATGGCGCCAATACGAACACGGTTTTGACGGGCCAATTTCCGCCAATCCTGCGTCAAAGGGTTTGACAATACACAAAGTATTCTCTGCACCCTTTTCCTTGTTTTGACGAAAATTGGCTCCGTCAAAACTGCAAGGCACCTCTCAGCGAGTTTTTTTCGAGGGATTTTTGCGCCCAACGAACGCCGCTGGGCTGGCGCCCAGCAAGTGAGACGGGACAAAAAGCACCGAAAAAGGCCGCTGAGAGGCGTGTTCGTATTGGCGCCATCAGGCTACCCGAGCAAGGAAGAAAAGGGCGCGCGTCTCGGTTACACGCTGATCTCCAACCACGCTTTTGTGGACGGGAACAAGCGGATCGGGGTCTATGTGATGCTTTCCTTCTTGGAAATGAACGGGATCCGGGTTGTTTGTACCGACGAAGAATTGGTGCACATCGGCCTGTCAGTCGCTGACGGCAGTATGGGCTATGAGGAATTGCTCCAATGGGTACTTGACCACAGAGCATAGCGTGCCCGAATCCGAAAACGAAAACACAGCGCCCCGGGCTTGAAAGGCCCGGGGCGCTGTGCTACAATCGCCGTAAGAAATGGCTGCGATCGCCGTGAAAATGCTTGAAAACCAGGAGGAGAGAACCATGAAGCTGGCAGAAGCCTTACAGGAACGGGCGGATCTGAACCGGAAGATCGAGGAGCTGCGCCGCCGCTTGGGAAACTGCATCCTGACCCAGGAGGGGGAAGAGCCCGCCGAGGACCCGGCAATGCTCCTGGAGGAGCTGGACGGCGCCGTGCGGCGGCTGGAGACGCTGATGGCACAGATCAATCTCACCAACAGCAGGACAAAGGTGGAAGGGGAGACCCTCACCGAGCTCATCGCCCGGAAGGACGCCCTGCTGCTGAAGCTTTCGGCATACCGGGACCTGGTGTACACCGCGGGGCAGAGCACCAGCCGGGCCAGAGGCACCGAGATCAAGGTCAAAGCGGTGCTGAAGGCGGCGGAGCTGCAGAAGGAAGTGGACCGGATGGCAAAGGAGGCCAGACAGCTGGACAATCTCCTTCAGGAGACCAACTGGAAAACCAGTTTGAAAGAGTAAGATACTTGTTGGTAGCTTTTCCGGGCGCATATCAGGCGGCAGCTGCCCAAGCTGCACAGCGGATGTGCCGTGAGCGGGCACGGGGTTCGAATCCCCCGGGATCGTTAGGCTCCGATGGCGCATGACCGCAGGCTTATCGCGTATGACGCATCACCGGATATGGACGGAAGAGCGAGGGCGGGTAGACTTAGCGGATACGAACACCGCAGGGAATACGCCTGTATTGCCAAGGGCTGGAACGAAGCATCAGCCAAAATCTGCCCGAAAAATCCGGCAGGGGTTCGAATCCGCTAAGCCTAAGGGGAAAGCAACGGAACTTTGCAGAGGAAGACGATGGGGATGGAGCTTGCGAAAATCGGCTTTTGCGGCGTGGACTGCGCCGCCTGTCCGGACTATCGGAATGTAAAATGTCCCGGCTGCCGGGAAAGCGTCTGGCCGGAGGGGGACGCCTGTCCGCCGGCCGCCTGCTGCGGGGAGAAAACAATCTCCTGCTGCGGCCTGTGCCCGGACTTTCCCTGCAAGATGATGCGGGACTTCTACGGCGAGAGCGAGAGCCATGAGGAAGCCTTCCAGCGGATGTGCCTCCTGAGAAAGGAAGGATCGGCGCCGCGGTTTGCGCCCATCACCGCGGAAGACGACGCTGCCCTTGCCCAAATCGTGCGGCACAACCTGGAAACGCACGACCTGGCCCTGCCGGGGACGGCCTACTATGACGAGCAGCTGGATCATCTGAGCGGCTAT
>ONCI01000065.1 GCA_900316255.1 uncultured Eubacteriales bacterium
GGCAGATACACCGTGTACAGAAGCTCCACCTCCGGATGCTCCAGACCCCAGTCCCGCAGCTCCTCATAGTTGGTGCTGCCGGTGGCATCCAGTTTCTCCAGCTTGTCAAAGTCCTTGAGCTTGGCGGTCTCCCCCGGCTGCAGGACCATGGTCAGTTCCCGGACGCCGGTGGTGACGGTCTCCGCCTCAAAGTTCTGCTCCACCTCGGTCAGAGCCTCGGCCACGGGCTTGGGCGCCACGGTGCCGTCCTGCTTCTCCTCGGCGATGACCGGAGGGCTCACGCCCAGGAAGAAAAGCCCCGCGATGTAGAGCAGCGCGATCAGCTTGGATATAAAGGTGTTGTGTTTCATCTCACAGTACCCCCATTTTTTGCTATCTTTCAGTATAACACCCGCTTTGTCCATTTGCAAGAAGCACTGCCTTTTTCCCCGGGGAGAATTCATCCCCGGAAAGCGCCGCATTCCGTTGACAGCCCGGGCGGTTTCGGGATATAATACCTTATTAAGTCTGCGATCCCGAGGTACGCATATGCTGTTTCCCCTGTATGGCCGATGTCCCTTCCTCTGCATAGGATAAAAAGAAGGAAAGGAAGTTCGGCATGTTTCAAGATTTGAAAGACACCATCCGCGCCTATCAGGCCAGGGACCCTGCGGCACGCTCTGCCCTGGAGGTGCTGCTGCTCTATCCCGGCCTGAAGGCCGTGCGCAGCCACCGCCGGGCCCACTGGTGCTACACCCACGGGCTGCACTTTCTGGCCCGCCTGATCTCCCAGGCCAGCCGCCGCCGCACCGGGATCGAGATCCACCCCGGCGCCACCATCGGCAAGCGCCTGGTCATCGACCACGGCATGGGTCTCGTCATCGGCGAGACCGCCGAGATCGGAGACGACTGCCTCATCTATCACGGCGTCACCCTGGGCGGCACCGGCAAGGACGTGGGCAAGCGCCATCCCACCATCGGAAACAACGTCCTCATCGGCACCGGCGCCAAGGTCCTGGGCCCCATCACCATCGGCTCGGGCAGCCGCGTGGCGGCAAACTCCGTTGTCTTGAAGGATATCCCCGAGAACAGCACCGCCGTGGGCATTCCCGCCCGTGTGGTGCGCCTGGCGGGGCAGAAGATCGATTACGTGAAGGAAGTGGACCACGTCCACGATGTGCCCGACCCCATCACCTCGGACCTGGCCGCTTTGCGGGAGGAGCTTGCCCGCCTGAAGCACCGGGAGAGCGAGCTGGAGATGGAGCGGCCCGACGACTGGATCATTTGATCCTGTGAAACGAAAGGAACGATAGCATGTCAACTGCGGCGATTTATGAGATCATCGGCTATGTGGGCTCCGGCCTGGTGCTGGTGTCCTTCCTGATGTCCTCGGTGGTGAAGCTGAGACTGGTGAACTGTGTGGGCGGCATCATCTTTACCGTCTACGCCCTGCTGATCCGCTCCTATCCCACCATGATCATGAACATCTGCCTGGTGATCATCAACCTCTATTATCTCTGGAAGCTCCGCAACAGCGAGCCCAACTACCGTCTGGTGAGCCTGACCCCCGGCGGGGACTATGTGGACTTCTTCCTCCGGGAGCACCGGGAGGATATCGCAAAATGCTTCCCCGGCCGCAACTGGGTGGACGGGGAACTGAACCGGGCCTGGCTGGTCTGCCACGGGGACACGGCGGCGGGTCTGCTGCTGGGCACCGAGCAGGACGGCGTGCTGGACGTGGCGCTGGACTACAGCACCCCCGCCTACCGGGACAGCTCCGAGGGCCGCTACCTGGTGGAGCACCTGGGCCAGGAAGGCCTCAGGCTGCTGCGCTATGAGCACGCGGAGGAGGGACATGTGGCCTACCTGAAAAGAATGGGCTATGCGCCCAAAGCCGGCGTCTGGGAAAGGACGCTGTAATATGACCTGGCACCCGGGGACTGAACACGTTTCAGGCCCCGGCGGTTTTTTCGGAAGGAGGTCCCCACATGCGGAGATTGGGCAAAGTGCTGCAGGAGCAGTACGGCGAAAAAGTGTATAAGCTCTCCCTTTCCTCCGGCTGCAGCTGCCCCAACCGGGACGGCAGCCTGAGTGTCGGCGGCTGCAGCTTCTGCTCCGAAGGCGGCTCCGGGGACTTTGCCGCGGCCTTCGCGCCCATAGACGAGCAGCTGGAGGAGGCCAAAGCCCGCATCCGCCAGAAGACCGACGCGAAGAAGTTCATCGCCTATTTCCAGTCCTTCACCAACACCTACGGGGACCCGGCCCGGCTCCAGCCTCTCTACCGTCAGGTACTGGAGCGCCCGGAGATCGCGGCCCTGTCCCTTGGCACCCGGCCGGACTGCCTGGGGGAGGAGATCATGGCCATGCTCCGGGAGCTCCGGACCCTCAAGCCCGTCTGGCTGGAGCTGGGCCTGCAGACCGTCCATGAGGAGACCGCCCGCCGCATCCGCCGGGGCTATCCCCTGGCGGTTTTTGCGGAGGCTTACCGCCGGCTCAGGGCGGAGGGCTTTCCCGTGGTGGTGCACCTGATCTTTGGCCTTCCCGGGGAGAGCCGGGAGGACATGCTGGAGAGCGTCCGCTATCTGGCAGCCCTGGACCCGCCTCCCGACGGGGTGAAGCTGCAGATGCTCCACATCCTGCGGGGGACCGCCCTGGGGGAGGAGTACCAAAAGCAGCCCTTCCCTCTGCTGAGCCTGGAGGAATATGCCGAGCTGATCGAGGAAAGCGCCGCCATCCTCCCGCCGGAGACGGTGTTTCACCGCATCACCGGGGACGGCCCGGGAAGGCTGCTGCTGGCCCCGGACTGGACAAGGAACAAAAAGCGGGTGCTGAACACCCTGAACGCAAGGCTGGCAGCTTATGAGATCTGATTGAGCTCCCTCGTTCTCAACCCTTTCATGGCTTCGCGCAGCAAAGGATCTCTTTCCGGCGCAAGGTATGGTTTCCGGGTGCGGATCCGCAGCCGGCTGTTATAAGAGCCAAGAGCGCGTCCTCCTCATTCAGCGCGCTCTTGGCTCTCCCCGCGTTGGGGAGAGCTGTCCCGAAGGGACTGAGAGGGGCCGCTTTCCCTCCGATGATTCCCCTCTCAGGCGCAAGCGCCAGCTCTCCCCTGCCTTCGGCGGGGCGAGCCAAGGGGCAAGAAGTGCGGATTCGCCCGAGGCTGTTCATATCGTCAGATCGCCGCGCCGGGCCGCCAAGAGGGTGTCGGCCCCTACGAAGCTGCGGGGCTTCCCGCCCGGCGCCGTCGGGATCCTTCGTCGGCTTCGCCTCCTCAGGATGACAGATATCCTCCTCCCGCAAAAAATCTTTCCGATTTCTCTTGACAAGTGCATATTGTCGTGATATCATTTTGATATCAAAAAGAAGGAGGCGCGCGAAATGAAAGAAATCGTGCTCAACAATAAGAAAAACGGCATGGCCATGCTGCTGCTGTTCGGTCTGCTGTATCTGGCCGGGATCGGCTGCGTGATCCTGGGCGGCATCCTGCTGGACAGCAAGATCGGTTGGGGCGCGGCCCCTCTGGCCCTGGGCATCCTGTGGATCGGCGCGGGCTGGATCCCCTTCCTGGGCCTGAAGGTACTGAAGCCCCAGGAGGCCCTGGTGCTCACCCTCTTCGGCAAGTACATCGGCTCCCTGAAGGAGGAGGGCTTCTACTTTGTCAATCCCTTCTGCGTGGCGGTGAACCCGGCGGCCAAGACCAAGCTGAACCAGTCCGGCGACGTGGACGGCGGCCAGAACGGCGGTGCAACCCTGAACGCCCTGCTCACCGGGGCCAACCAGGGCGTGGAGATGACCAACAGGAAGATCTCTCTGAAGGCCATGACCCTCTCCAATTCCCGGCAGAAGATCAACGACTGCCTGGGCAATCCCGTGGAGATCGGCATCGCCGTCATCTGGAAGGTGACGGACACCGCCAAGGCTGTCTTCAATGTGGACAACTACAAGGAATATCTCTCTCTGCAGTGCGACAGCGCCGTGCGCAACATCGTGCGCATCTACCCCTATGACGTGGCTCCCGGTGTGGACACCACCGGCGACGGCGTGGCCGACGAGGGCAGCCTCCGGGGCTCCAGCGAGCTGGTGGCCCAGCGTATCAAGGAGGAGATCCAGCAGAAGGTGGGCGAGGCCGGCATCGAGATCCTGGAGGCCCGCATCACGTACCTGGCCTATGCGCCGGAGATCGCCGCGGTCATGCTGCAGCGCCAGCAGGCCAGCGCCATCATCGACGCCCGCAAGATGATCGTGGACGGCGCCGTCGGCATGGTGGAGATGGCCCTGGAGCGGCTCAGCGAGAACCACACCGTGGAGCTGGACGAGGAGCGCAAGGCCGCCATGGTCTCCAACCTCCTGGTGGTGCTCTGCGGCAACCGAGACGCCCAGCCCGTCGTCAATTCCGGCAGCCTGTATTAAGGAGCAGCCATGGCTGACAACGCAAAGAAACAGGTGCCGCTGCGCCTGTCCCCCAAGCTCTATGAGGCGCTGACCGCCTGGGCGGAGGACGACTTCCGCTCCCTCAACGGGCAGATCGAGTATCTGCTGACGGAGTGCGTCAAGCAGCGGAAAAAGAACGGCAAATACGTGGGCCAGGAGATCGACAAGCCCATCGAGCTGGACATCAAGTAGCAATTCGGAAGTGTCCGCAGCCTGACAAGCCTTCCCCACGCATGGGGAAGGTGCCCCAGTGCGCACACTGGGGCGGATGAGGTCTTTTTTGGCGGGGTCACGAAAAAAACCTCTCTTCGCTCGGGGACCTCATCCACCGCAAGCGGTCCCCCTTCCCCCTGCGGGGGGAAGGCAGAGCGCTTCATTCCCGAAAGGAGGCAGCCATGCGTATCCCCTCCCGCGCCCAGGTGGACGCCTTCTGCGGCTCCCCCACCACACGATACCAGCGCATCGCGGGCATCCTTGCGCCGCTGATCCTGCTGGGCAGTATCGTATACATTCTCATCATCTGGAAGAAGCTGCCGGAGCGGATCCCCACCCATTATAACTTCGCCGGGGAGATTGACGGCTACGGCGGCCGGGGATCCCTGCTGCTGATGCCCATCATCGGCCTGGTGACGGACCTGACGGTTGCCGTCTGCGAGCGCTTCCCCAAGAGCTGGAACACGGGCGTGCGCATCACGGTGTTGAACCGGGTCCGGGTCTACCGGGTGCTGCGGGACATGATGGCGGACCTACGGCTGAGCTGCGCACTGGCCTTCGCCGGCTTCGCCATATACCAGGCCAATCTGCCGGAGCAGTTCAGCGGCAACGTGACCGGGATCATGCTGATCCTGATCTTTGCGCCGCTGGTGCGCTATTTCATCCGCCTTGCCCGGGCCAGGTGATTCGCTTGCGGCATCGCCCAAGCCTTCCCCTTGAGGGGAAGGTGGCTTGCCCCGATCCCCCGCGAGGGGCAAGACGGATGAGGTGGAAATCGCGCTGCTCATGTTTCTTCCTTGGGCAGTGAAGCGCCCACCTCATCAGTCACAGCCTCGCGGAAGATCGGCTGTGACAGCTTCCCCTCGAGGGGAAGCCTTTTCTCCAGGCAAAATCCCTTTGCTTTATAAGCACCCGACCCTATTGAGATAAAGGAGAATCATTATGCTGACCATTGAGCATCTGACCAAGACCTACGGCGACACCAAGGCCGTGGACGACCTGAGCCTGCACATCGCCCCGGGCGAGATCTACGGCTTCATCGGCCACAACGGCGCCGGCAAAACCACCACCCTGAAATCCTGCGCGGGCATCCTGCCCTTTGACCAGGGCCAGATCCGCATCGATGGCAGGGACATCGTCACCGAGCCCCTGGCCTGCAAGCAGCGCATGGCCTATATCCCGGACAACCCGGATATCTATGAGTACATGAGCGGCATCCGCTTTCTGAACTTCATCGGCGACATCTACCGGGTGGAGCCCACGGTCCGCCGGGAGCGGATCCACACCTATGCCGAGATGCTGGGCATCGAGGGGGACCTGGCCCAGCCAGTCTCCGCCTTCTCCCACGGCATGAAGCAGAAGCTGGCCCTGATCGCCGCTTGGATCCACGAGCCCCGGCTCATCCTGATGGACGAGCCCTTTGTGGGCCTGGACCCCAAGGCCGCCTTCCTGCTCAAAGAGCTGATGCACCGGCACTGCGACAAGGGCGGCGCCATCTTCTTCTCCACCCACGTGCTGGACGTGGCGGAGAAGCTCTGCGACAAGGTCGCCATCATCAAGGGAGGGCACCTCATCGCCAGCGGCTCCATGCAGGAGGTCAAGGGCAACGAGTCTCTGGAGGAAGTGTTCCTGGAACTGGAGGATCACGATGCTTAAGGTACTGCTGCGTTCCCGGATGGAGGCCCTGCTCAGCGTCCTCACCGGCGCCGGCAGGACCAAAAAGGCCCAGAGCAAGGGCAAGCTCATCGGCTTTGCCATGCTGATGTTCCTATCCCTCTTCTCCCTGGGCACCCTCTTCGCCCGGATCTTTGAGGTGCTGGCCCAGCCCCTTGCCATGCTGGACATGGGCTGGCTCTACTTCGGCATGGCCGTGGTGATGAGCTTCGGCGTCATGATCATCGGCAACGTCATCCTGGCCAAATACCAGCTCTTTGAGGCCCGGGACAACGATCTGCTTCTGAGCATGCCCATCAAGCCCATCGACATTCTGCTCAGCCGGCTTTTCCTGCTCTATGTGCTGGCCGTGGGCATCATGCTGCCGGTGGCGATCCCCGCCCTGCTCTTCTGGAAGCAGCCCCTGGACGCGGTCGGTTGGGTCGCCTTCGCGCTGATCTTCCTGGTGGTGCTGCCCCTGCTGAACCTGGCGATCTCCGCGCTGCTGGGCTGGCTGGTGCACCTGGCCTCCAACAAGACCCGGAACAAGTCCCTGGTCTCCCTGGTGGTGACCCTGGGCTTCCTGGGCGCCTACATGGTGTTCAGCTTCCGCTTGAACAGTATGCTCACCACCCTGGCCGCCAACCCCACCCTGCTGGAAAGGTCCCTGGGCGCAGCGGCACCGGTGGTCTGGGCGGGCCGCGCCATCGCCGAGGGGCGCTGGGAGCTGCTGGCTCTGCTGCTGGCCATCGCCGCGGCGGCCTTCGCCCTCTGCCTGTGGCTGCTCTCCCGCACCTTCATCCGCACCGCCACCGCCAAGGGCGGCGTGGCCAAGCGGGTCTATGTGGAGCGCACCGCCAAGGTCCGCAGCCCCCGCTCCGCGCTGCTCATCCATGAGCTGCGCCGCCTCTGGGCCAGCCCCGCCTATCTGCTGAACGGGGCCCTGGGCAGCTTCTTCACCCTAGCAGCGGCGGTCTACCTCGCCATCAAGGGCCGCTCCCTCACGGCCTCCGCGGAGTGGGAGATGATGTCCTCCTTTATCCTGCCCCTGATCCTGGCGGGCCTGTGCTATATGGCCTCTCTGGTCTTCCTCACCGCTCCCTCCATTTCCCTGGAGGGCAAGTACCTGTGGCTGCCCAAGTCCCTGCCGGTGTCCTCCTGGGACGTGCTGCAGGCCAAGCTCCGGCTGCACATGCTCATCGCCCTGCCGCCCCTGGTGCTGGTCTCCGTGGTCGCGGCCCTGGTGCTGGGCTACGAGGGCCAGCTGTTCCTCCTGGTGCTGATCCTGCCCACGGTCTTCGGCGTGTTTTCCGGCTTCCTGGGCCTCTTTGAGAATCTGCGCCACCCCAACTTCAACTGGATCAACGAGACCCAGGCCGTGAAGAGCGGGGCAAGCGTCCTGATCACCATGTTCGCCGGCATGGGCCTGGTGCTGCTGCCCGTCCTGGCCTGCCTCATCTTCAGCGACTGGCTCACCCCGGTTCTGGCCGGCTGGATCATGCTGGGCCTGCTGGTGGTGCTCAGCGTGCTGCTCTATCTCTGGATCCGCAAAAAAGGCGTGAAGATTTTCGAGGAGCTCTGAGCGCGGCCCTTGCCTTCCCCCAGCGGGGGAAGGTGGCAGCCGCCGTACCACGGGAGGCGGCTGTCGGAAGGAGTTGCCCCGTAGCGCCGAGCATTGCTCGGCGGCACACCGGCGTGAAGGAGGTCCCCGTTCTGTCATCCTGAGGAGGGGAAGCCGACGAAGGATCCCGGTGCCGCGGGCGGGTGTATCGCAGTTCCCTGAACAAGCAGCCATGCGCCGGGGGCGAGATCCTTCGCTGCGCTCAGGATGACAGGCAGGGAAGCCGGGAGCCCCTTCCCCTTGCTCCGCCCTATCTCCGCCGCCCTTTTTCCCGCTTCCAAAAACCTCTTCTGCGAAAAAAATCACCATCCTGAAAAAAAGTGTTGACAAATCCCTGTTCTTTTGGTATATTAACTGAGCCGTGGCCGAGTGGTTCAGTCGGTTAGAACGCCGGCCTGTCACGCCGGAGGTCGAGGGTTCAAGTCCCTTCTCGGTCGCCACACATGCCCCCAATAGGGGGCATGTACTTTGCTGCTGTAGCTCAGTAGGTAGAGCGCATCCTTGGTAAGGATGAGGTCGGCAGTTCGAATCTGCCCAGCAGCTCCAAAGCCTTGAAATCTTCGGATTTCAGGGCTTTTTGCTTTATGTGCGGTAATGAACCAGAGCGCATCCCTAAACAGTCAATTTAGACGAAGGGATGCGCTCTGATTTTATGGCAAGAAAGAAACTTTTCGTGGATGGGGATATTGCGAACACCATCCATCAGGTTTGGGATTTATACACGACCTCCCAAACGGCAAAGGGCGTGAGTGATATTACACTCCGCAACTGCGTTTTCCGGGCAGCTGAAAGCGATTTCAAGATCCCCAGCAGTGGAAGGATTAGGCTTGTTTCACACTCTCGTATGTGCTATACTTTTCCTGTTATAAAAAGCAAATGTCGATTTTGCTGTGTGTGTGGGGGTCTTCACAGATGAATATTCTGATAGCCGCAGATTATGCTGCTCCGGCCAGCGGCAATTTCATCGGGTCCATGATGGACCTGGGCAAGCACTTATCTGCCAACGGAAGCAGCATTTCTTTCGTTTTTCCGAGCAGCGAGAATACGACTCGTGATGGCTCTTGGACACGCTGGTTAGGAAAAGAAGGCTTTCGCGTTTTTCTTATAGACATGACTCAGAGTCTGGAGGATCAATTCTTGTTTCTCCGGACCATCATTACCGAATGCCAGATCGATATCCTACATCTTCACTTTGGATTGTTTCATTCTCTCGCGATCCACCGTCGGGATCAGCTGCCTGTAGAAATCATCATACATGAACACATGGAATATCCTGCTGGCTGCAACCATGTGAAACAGTCCCTTCGATACATGGCGCGTTCCGTTGTTTATCGCGCAAAAAGGATCCGGGTTGTCAGTGTCAATAAAACAGTTGACGCTGCGTACTGTTTTGCAAGACACTATTACATCCCTAATGGCCTGTCTTTTTCCCGCAATAATCAATCCAGCCTCACAAGAGAACAGTGCCGGTCAACGCTTGGATTCAATGCTGATGATAAAATCGTTTTGTTTTTAGGCTGGGACCTATATCGAAAAGGCCTTGATATCGCAATTAAGGCAGTCAACGAATGCAGGAAGAAAGACCCAAATATCATTCTTGGCCTCATAGGAGTCGGGAATTCAGATCGGTGCCGATACTTCATTCAAAATCGCACAGGAATTTCTCCGGACGTCCCATGGATCAAACAATTGCATGCTGGGGAGGATATGTTTTCTTATCACAGAGCTGCGGACGTGTATTTGTCTGCCAGCAGATCGGAGGCTTTTTCCTATGGACTGTTGGAAGCCATTTCGCAGAACACCCCGATCGTTGTCAGTGATATAGCAGGAACACGCTGGTCTATGGAGTACAATCGTTCGTATTCTTATCCCGTGGAAGATCCTCAGAAATGCGCAGGAGCGATCCTGGATGCGCTTGCTGATAATCATACTGATACAACAAACGCGCAGGAGATGATAGAAAAATACAGCATTGAAAACTGGATCCAGCGCATCGAACAGGTATACACCGAAACGATGCCCCGCAAAAAAAGATAAGGACGTTCCCGATCCCCCGCGAGGGAAAAGAAATGCAAACGAATACTGCCCAGCAGCTCCGTGCGGACAAAGCCCGCGCCAATGCTGGACGAGGAAAACGGATCGCACCCGCAGGGCAGACCCCACACCAGTGACGTCGGTCACTGGTTCGCGATGACAGAGTCAGCCTTTTTCCTGGACAAGAGCGCATCCTTACCAAGGATGCGCTCTTGTCCATTTATTCGCCATAGTACCGATCCTCCGCCCATCTGGCGGGGTTGGTGTCAATGTATTCCCAAATCTGGCGATAATCTTCTTCGTTTCGGATCACATGCTCGTGGTAGGAGCGCTGCCAAAGCGGGTTTTCTCCCAGAAAAGGCCGTGCCATGCGTGTGGTCAGGGATTTCAGCACCCGCACCACATCGAAGAGCGAGGGCAACATGTCTCCCTCCGACGAAGACGCCTCCGTTCCCACCGTAGGGGAGGGGCTTGCCCCTCCCGAGAGGTCTCGAAT
>ONCI01000061.1 GCA_900316255.1 uncultured Eubacteriales bacterium
AGCCTGCAAGTGTGCGAGCGTCTCCCGCAAGCGAGTGCGCGCAGCAGGCTGAAGCCTCTCCTGTCGGCAAAGCCCTTAGGCTTTGTCGACAGTCTGAGAGTCCCGATGGGGCTCTGATTTCTTAGGCAGGACTTTGACGGAAGAACTCCGGCAAGTCGGGGATCAGGCGCAAGATTGCTTCAAGGCCGCCTGTTTTTCAGCGCCTGTCCGTAGCAGGCTCTTCCGGCCAGGACTACGCAGAGGCCAAAAACCGCGGACAGCAGCACAACGGCATATCCTGTTTTTGTGATCGTGCCTTCTTCCGTCCGCAAATCGTTTTTGTTTCCAAAGAATCGAATCATCCTGCTTCTCCCCCTTTTCTCTCAAAATGCACGAGCGTTCAGCGCATTTTACCATAGGCACTTCGCCGAATCCAGCCCCGGAAATCCCGGCTTTTCTGGCCGCTCAAAATCTTCTGCTGCCCGACTGTCGCTCGTCCGTCACGTCGTAGAGCTGAAGATCCCGGTCCCGGGCATAGAGCCTGCGGTAGCGGTGGTACAGATCCCGGATGCGATAGAGCCTGTCCCCGGCCGCATCGCCGTATTCCGCCGCAAGCTCCCGGAAGTCGGGAAAGGCCCCGTAGTAGCGCTCGTCCAGCGCTTCGATCTCCCGCAGGAGGTCGAGGGCACTCTTCTTTTCATAGTCCTCGATATTGTCCTGCCGCAGGGAGATCAGGATCTGCCGCCGGGTCTCCCGCAGCGGCTCCGTTTCTTTCAGCCAATCCGCCTCCGTGCGGTAGATCTCCCCATTCAGCAGGCTGCGAGTCTCCGGCGCCAACTGTTTCAGCTCTCTCCGGCACAGGCGCAGCGGCTCCATGGTCTCTCCGCGTCCCTCCCCGTGGGGGATGAAGAGGCGGACCTCACCTGCGCCGGTGCTTTTCATCTCCTGCACCAGCTGGTCAGCCTGGGAGCAGTTCTCCCCCGTCAGGGGGATGCCGATGCTGAATGGCAGCCCCGCTTCCCGGGCTGCGCCCATCATCCTGCCAAGCAAGGCGAAGTCCCCTCTCCGCCCTGCAAAGCGGTCGTGGTGATCCTCCCGGCCATAGACGGTGAAGTTCAGCTGCCGGACGCCCTCAGCCAGCAGCATCTCCATCAGTTCCCTGCACTCTCCCTCCGTCCGCATCCGCATGCCGTCGCACTGCAGGAAGCTGGCTGTGGGGCTTCCCAGGCCGCGAAGGGTCCGGATGGCCTCCCGCAAGTTCGGATGCTCCATGGAATAGCCGAAGGCAAAGCTGCTGTGGATCTGGGGCAGCTGCTCTCGCAGCTCCCGCAAAAAACGCGCTGCAAGCTTCACGCTGCGTTCCCAGTCCGCCCCTTCGACTCTGCCGTCCCAGAACAGCAGACAGTAGCGGCAGCGGTTGCAGCAGGGCACGCAGAGGCTCTGGATCAGCACGGATGTGGTCTGCATGGCTTCTCTCCTTTCCCGGCAGCGTTTTTTACCAGTATAGCGGAAACATCCCTTCCCCGCAACAGCGGATCCTTGCGGATCGGCAAAAAGAAGACCCCCGATGGGGGTCTTCTTTTCTCACAGATTCGCCTTGATCTTCTCAATCATCTCGGCGTATTCGCTGTCGCTGAGCTTTACTTGGCCGGGGTTCATGGCAAAGACGCCGCCCCACTCATAGCCGTCGCGATACTTCGGCACCAGGTGGACATGAAGATGGCAGCCGGTGTCTCCGTAGGCGCCGTAATTGAGCTTCTCGGGATGGAAGGCCGCGTGGATCGCGTTCGCGGCGCGGGCCACGTCCTCCATGAAAGCCGCCCGCTCCTCGGTGCTGATATCCACGATCTCGCTGACGTGGTCCTTGTAGGCGACGATGCAGCGCCCGGGATGGCTCTGCTCCCGGAACAGGATCAGTGTGCTCACGGAAAGCTCACAGATGGGGATGCCGAAGGCGTCGAGCAGTTCGCCGCCCATGCAGTAGCCGCATTTGCTGCGCGGGGCTTCTTGTTCGGTCATGGGATGCACCTCGTTTCTGTATTGATTTTATCGTTTATTATTATAGCGCAATACGCGTCCGCCCGCAAGGGTTTGTCCGCAGGCAGCCAGAAGAGCAGGCTGTTCCCAATCTTCAAAGGAAGCAAGATTCACAACGGTGTTTCCGCCGCGAGGGGACCAGAAGCGAAGCGTGGTCGAATAGAAGCCATCCGGAAAGTCCTCTTTGTTCACGAGTTCCGCTCCGTCGTCATAGCTTGCCAAAATCAAAAAAGGCGTATCCGGTTCTTCCTGCTCCAATTGCCGCATCCAAGCCTTTATGATCCCGATCGTCTCTCTGAGGATCCCGGGTATTTGATCCTCGGCGTATGCGTCGAGGTGAACTTCATTTCCATCCCATTCCAGCTGCGAAAGATCTTCTGATGCGGGGACACCGTTCTGATCCAAATGCCAAAAATCCGAAACGCCCCAATAGGGTCTGCCTGTCTGATCCTGTTTCTTCCAGATCGGAGAAGTGTGTTTGGCGGGAACGTCATCGGTATTGATTTTATGTCGCTGTAAAAGGAGTTTCATGGCCCTGTTTGGCTGTATCATATTAATTTTCACCTATACCATAAATGAATCATCCCCGCAACTTGTCTCAAGCTGCGGGGAAGCTTTGTGCTCCAGCGGGGATTCGCTTGCATTTGCTTTCCCTTGCGTGGGACGGGAAAGCAACACGCGCGGACTTGGCCGGGATTCTTCTCCGCCCACCCCTTTTTGCGTCTGGCAGTTTCTTCGGCAGTGCTCCATCGGGGATTCGAACCCCGGGTTCAGCGGATCTCGCTCAGCCGGTAGCCGTTTTTATCGGCGTTCTTTCCTTTTTCGCCCGTCTGGACCAGCTGGCCGCTCTTTTTGTCATACCAGTAAAAGCCTGTCCAGGCCCAGGAGAACGCGGTGAGGACAAGGCTGATCTTCACGCAATCGTAGGACTGTCCGTTCACCGTTACGGTCTCCTCTCCGGCTTTTTCGGCGGCAAACTCACCGAGGCCCATGGCGCCGCGATTGTTTCCGGTGCCGATGGAATAGAACACGATCTGTTTTTCATCCGAGGCGATGAACGCGGGCATTGCCAGCTCCATCATCTGATACCACAGGCCGTCCCCGATTTTGAAGGTCTTGTCCTGCGCTTTTCCCTTGAAGGTTCCGGTGAGCCTGATATAGTCCCCGTCTTTTCGCGCCTGGAGCTCCGTCCGGTCGGAGGGCCGGCTGTAATGCCAGTCGGTGCAGGAGAGGCTGCCGGATACGTGGAAGCGCTCTTCCGACCAGGGCGCGCCCTCTCGCAGCAGGGTCTGGGTGATCTCGGCCCGGTCTGCATAGCCGGAAACGTCGACACAGCGGGTCTCCGTCCCGTCCAATCTCTGGTAGCGCATCCCGGACACATCCCTCGGATACGCATAATCCGGGATGGCATAGGAGGAGATGGCCTTTTGGGAGAAGACGAGCCTGCCCTTCAGGAACACCTTGTCGATGAACTGGATGTTGGAGATGTCCGCGCCCGGATCCTTTTCCAGCAGGATCAGATCTGCGTCCATGCCCTCCCGCACCAGTCCCTTGCGCTCCGCGAGGCCCAGATGCTCGGCGCTGTTTTTGGTGGCGAGGACGATGGCCTCCATGGGGCTCAGCCCGGCTTCCACATAATAGGCAAGTTCCCGGTGCTCGATGGCTCCGGTCATGCTTTCCAGCATGTTGTCTGTGCCCATGGCGATGGGGATGCCGGCATCGTACAGCACTTTGAGATTGTGCAGGCTGTGGGCCAGGCGGGAAGGATCCTTTTCGTAGGTCATGGCGTTGACGGTGGGAACGAAGCGGGCGCCAGACTGCTTCCAAAGGGCGATGATCGGATCGTCCGGCTCCAGGTCCCGGTCCAGGATCCCGTGCTCGATGCCGTAGATCCCGGCCTCCAGCAGGTCCTTCACGTCGTCGTAATAGAAAACATGGGCCGTGGCGAGCAGCCCGTTTTCCCGGCCCTCGCGGATGATCTGCCGCATCAGCGCCTTGTCGATCTTCCGGATCGTCCGCTTCTCGTCAAAATACCAGTAGTCTCCGCCCTGATAGGTGAATTTCAGAAAGTCGACGCCCGCCTGCTTCAGCTCCCGGATCCCGGCGCTTACCTGCTCGGGGGTGGAGACCTCAATGGCCATCTCCGCCCGTGCCCAGGGGCTGTTGGAGCCCAGGGTGCTGGCGGGGTGACCGTCGGGCGCCGTGAAGTTCGGACCCACGATCCGCAGCTCCGGGCCCAGAATCTCGCCCGTCTGCAGCTTGCGGCGCAGCTTGTAGATGAAATGCTTCGGCGCGTCCAGGTCCTTGATGGCGGTGATGCCGTAGGGCAGAACGCCCTCCCGGAAGATCTGGGGGATCTTTTCCCGCAGGAAAGCGTCGCTCTCCGCCTCGTTGTGGCAGCTGAAACCGCCCTGGATATGGACGTGAGCGTCGATGAGTCCCGGCATGAGGGTCAAACCGCTGCCGTCAATGACAGACACAGCGGCAGCCTCAACGGCGTCGCCGCTGATTTTTTGAATGAGCCCGTCTTTTACGAGGACGTTCTGATGAAACAGCTCGCTGCCGTCGCCCACAAGCACATGGACGTCCCGGATCAGATAGCCCGCGGTCTGTTTCTTCTTCGGGCGGCGCAGGTACTTGACCAGAACAAACAGCACCAGGCCGGTTCCCAGCAGCATCTGGATCCATCCGATCAGCGGAATTCCGAATCGTTCAGGCATAGCAATCTCCTCCCGGTTCCGATTTATCCGAAGATCTTTTTGAAGTATTCGTCAAAGGCCCCCTTCGGGGGGATCGCCAGGCCCTGCCTGGCGTCGGCCAGGACAAGAAGATGGTCTCCCGGGTGAATGTCAAAGACCTCCCGGGCCTCCTTGGGGATCACGATCTGCCCCTTTGTCCCGACGGTGACGGTCCATGCGTATTTTTCTTCCGGCTTTTCCATATGGCACGCGCTCCTTTCATATCGTTATACAAATCATACATTTCATACCGCCTTTTGTCAAGTATTTCCTTTTGCCCCCAAAAGATGGATGGGCCATGCCCCGCGGCAGGATCACCGCGGGATCCGGCGGGCCGCGGAATCCCGAACTGGATTTGGCGGAAAGGATGTGATATAATCCCTGCAGCGAGACAGAGAGAAGGGGAGAAGCAGAATGAGAACGGAATATCGCAGCGACCCGACCATGGATCCCTCCGGCTTTGTGCTGCTGGCGGACTATGTGCCCCATATCGTCCAGGAGATCCGCTATTACTCCACCTATAATTTCATCGGCGAGCGGATCGACGGCTATGAGGAGCCCTGCGCCCTGCTGACCATCGAGGCGGCCCGGGCCCTGAAGGCTGCCGCCAACGAGCTCATGGTCCAGGGCTACCGGCTGAAGATCTTTGACGCCTACCGGCCCGCCACGGCGGTGAAGCACTTCATCCTCTGGGGCATCGAGGATCAGGACATCCGCATGAAGCCCTATTTCTACCCGGAGCTGGAGAAGCAGGCCCTCTTTGCCGAGGGCTATATCGCAAAGCAGTCCAGCCACAGCCGGGGCAGCGCGGTGGATCTGACCCTGCTGGATATGAAGACCGGCAAGGAGCTGGACATGGGCAGCCCCTTCGATCTCTTCAGCCCCCTCTCCCATCCGGACTGTCGGGAGGTCACCGAGGAGCAGTACGAAAACCGGATGCTCCTAAGGCGGGTCATGCTCCGCAACGGCTTTCAGCCCATCGGCTGCGAGTGGTGGCACTTTTCCCTGAAAAACGAGCCCTACCCGGACACCTATTTTACCTTCCCGGTGTCTTCCGGGTATCTGAAGCGATAAAAAACCAAGAATCAAAACATAAGGAGAACAAACATGAAAATCGCAGTGACCTACGAAAACGGCGAGATCTTCCAGCACTTCGGCCATACCGAGACCTTTAAGGTCTATGAGGTGGAAGACGGCAGGATCCTCGGATCTGAGATCATCGGCTCCAACGGCAGCGGCCACGGCGCCCTGGCAAAACTCCTGAACGAGCAGGGGATCGCCGTGCTGATCTGCGGCGGCATCGGCGGCGGCGCCCAGGCCGCCCTGGAGGAGCGGGGCATCGAGCTCTGCGCCGGCGCGGAAGGCGACGCGGACCAGGCGGTGGCCGCCTATCTGCGGGGCGAGCTCCACAACACCGGCGCCAACTGCGACCATCACCACGGCGAAGACCATTCCTGCGGGGACCACGGCTGTGGGGAGCACGGCTGCGGGGACCATGACTGCGGCGAGCACGACTGCGGCCAGGGCTGCCACGGGGGAAAGCAGGGCAAGAACAGCGGCAAGCGGGTCCGCACCCACTACCGGGGCACCTTCAACGACGGCACCCAGTTCGATTCCTCCTATGACCGGGGCGAGCCTCTGGAATTCATCTGCGGCGCGGGCCAGATGATCCCCGGCTTTGACGCGGCGGTGGCGGATATGGACGTGGGCCAGATCATCGACGTGCATCTCTCTCCCGCGGAGGCCTACGGCGAGGTGAACCCGGACGCCATCTTCACCGTGGAGATCGCCCGCGTTCCCGGGGCCGAGAGCGTTTTCGTGGGCCAGCAGGTCTATCTGCAGGATTCCTACGGCCGGCCCTTCCCGGTGAAGATCGCCGCCAAGGACGACAGCACCATCACCTTTGACGCGAACCACGAGATGGCGGGGAAGGAACTGAACTTCCGCATTGAGCTGGTGGAGGTCGCGGAGGCGTAAGAGAATCGCTCTGAACATGAAAAGCAGCGAAAGCGGCGGCCTTTGAGGGCTGCCGCTTTTGCTGTGTGGGGCGTGGGGCGAGACAGAGACCACCTGCGGCAGAACGGAGGGGGGCGATCAGGAGGAGATTCTCCCTCATCACCCTCCAGTGTGCGCACTGGAGGGAGCTTCCCCCGCTGGGGGAAGCACAGCGGGGAAAACGCCGAAAAACAGGGCTTTCCGTCTTCCTTTTTCCGAAACGATGTGCTATAGTGGCGCTGATCTTTGTTTTCCGCGGATATCGAGAAAAGCGTTCAGGAGAGGCAGAGAAATGAATCTGTTTGACATTCTGGGCCCGATCATGATCGGACCCTCCAGCTCCCATACGGCGGGGGCGGCCCGCATCGGCAGCATGGCCCGGACCCTGCTGGGCGAAACGCCGGTGCAGGCGAAGATCCACCTCCACGGCTCCTTTGCCCAGACCGGCAGCGGCCACGGCACGGACCGGGCCCTGGTGGGCGGCTTGCTGGGCATGAAGCCGGACCACCATCGAGCTGCGGGAGGCCCACCCCAACACCGCGGTCATCGAGCTCATCGGTGAAAACGGCGCCCGGCTGGAGATGCAGGCCTGCAGCATCGGCGGCGGCGCCATCGAGGTGCACAAGATCAACGGCATCGACGTGCTCTTTACCGGGGCCTTCAACACCCTGGTCATCCACAACCACGACGAATACGGTACCCTGGCGGCGGTGACCACCATCCTGAGCCAGCTGCACATCAATGTGGCCAACATGAGTCTGAACCGGGCCAAGCGGGGCGGCGACGCGCTGATGGTCCTGGAGACGGACCAGCACATCAAGCCCAGCCAGGTGGAGTTCCTGCGGGATCTGCCGGGCATTCTTTCCCTGACTTATTACGACAAGGAGGACGAGGAATATGGCTTTTCACTCCGTCGCTGAGATCCTGGAGCTGGCAAAGCTGGAGGACATCCCCTTCTGGGAGGTGGTCCTCCGCTCGGATATGGAGGAGCGCCAGGTCACCCGGGAGGAATCCATGGCCAAGATGCTCATCACCTGGCAGGCCATGCGGGACGCGGCGGACGCCTACACCGGCACCCGGCGCAGCGTCAGCGGCCTGGTGGGCGGCGACGGCATGCGCATGCGCCAGTATCAGCTGCGAGGCAAGGCCATCGCCGGGGGCTACGTGGGCGAGGTGATCGCCGAGGCCCTCTCCATGGCGGAATCCAATGCCTGCATGCGCCGCATCGTGGCGGCTCCCACGGCGGGAGCCTGCGGCGTGCTGCCCGCGGTGCTGCTGCCCCTGCAGAAGGACAAGGACCTGACCCAGCGCCAGATCCTGGAGGCCTTCTATGTGGCCAGCGGCGTGGGCATCGTCATTGCCCACAACGCCTGCATCTCCGGCGCCTCCGGCGGCTGCCAGGCCGAGATCGGCACCGCCTCCGCCATGGCCGCGGCGGCCCTGGTGTCCCTGAAGGGCGGCAGCGACCAGATGATCGCCCAGGCGGTGGCCATCGCCCTTTCGAATCTGATGGGCCTGGTCTGCGACCCGGTGGCGGGCCTGGTGGAGGTGCCCTGCGTGAAGCGCAACGTCATCGGCGCCATGAACGCCATCAGCGCCGCCGACATGGCTCTCGCCGGTATCGAGTGTGTGGTCCCCGTGGACGAGGTCATCGAGGCCATGGGCGAGGTGGGCCGGTCCATGCCGGTCCAGTTCCGGGAGACGGCTCTGGGCGGCCTTGCCAACACCCCCACCGGCCGTGCCGTACGCGACCGGATGCAGGAGCATCAGGAGTGGAAATAAGCTTCAAACAGAATGACCCGGGGCTGTGAAAAACAGGCGTTTTTCACAGCCCCGGGTCATTCTGCGCTTTGCGTTTTGAGCAGCGCTCTCAAATCTGAAAACGGCGGGGGAAGAGGATCTTGAAGGATTCCTGCAGGTTCTGGTGCCGGATATGGGTGGCGTCGAAGCGGACGCTCTGAAAGGCCAGCTGCATGATGGGCCCGGCGCAGGCGGCGCAGAGGATGGTGCCGATGCCCACGGGACCGCCCAGGAGCCAGCCGATGAAGGTGGCCGAGCCCTGGAGCAGGATGCCCACCAGCCCGATGGGGAGCCGGCTGCAGCGCTTGGCAAGGCCCACCAGCAGACTGTCCCGCGGGCCGCAGCCCAGGGAGGCGACCATGTAGCCGTACTGGGTGTAGGCGATGACCACAAGGCCAAGGAGCAGCACCGGGATGGAGACGAAAAGGCTGCGGCAGGCGGGCACCGGGTGCAGCCAGTTGAAGAAGTCCACGGCTTTGCCCACCACAAAAGCGTCGATGAACATGGAAAGGCCGATGGGCTCCCGCAGGAGAATGTCGATGATGAGGATGGTGACGGACACCGCGATGGAGGCGTTTCCGTACAGGATGCCAAGGCTTTTGGAGATGCCCAGGTTCAGCACATCCCAGGGGGCGGCGCCGATGTTGGCCTGGATGGTCAGATAGATGCCGAAGCCGTTGAAGAAGAGGCTCACCGCGGCCAGGAGCATGTTGAGCAGGATGGCCCTGGGGCTGCGGTTGAGGCGGAGAGAGGGGTTCATGGTAAAATCACCTTGATCGGAAAATGAGATTATGCATCTGCGAAACGCTCCCGGGCGTGGAAGGTCTGGCAGATGGTGGAATAGGCACCGAAAACGGTGAGCTTGTCGCCCAACTCGAACACGGTGTCCGCTCCGGCGGGCGCAGCTTTTTTTCCCGGGTGCTCCACCAGCATGACCAGGATGCCGGTGTTCGCCCGCAGGTTCATTTGGGAAAGGGAAAGACCCCGGTATTCCTCGGGAATGTTGTGCAGCGTCACCAGGGCGATGGAGTCCGTGCCGATATAGTCCAGGAGCAGCACGGTGTTGAAGGACTCTGTCCGCCGGATGATGCGGTCCGCCACCTTCTGCAGCAGCCCGTCTCCCCAGGCGCGGACCACGGGGACCCGGATGAACACAAAGATGATGGCCACCACCGCCAGGGGGATCAGGATGCCCAGATAGTAGTGCTCCACCTGGCTGAGCTTCAGGGAGAGGAAGACGTTGATGAAGGCGGAGACGATGGTGATGTTGAACACATAGCCGAAGAGCATGGTGATCCGGGCCAGCCGCCGCCTGCGCCGGTTGGAGAGGAACATCTCGCTCTCCCGGGTGGTGTAGCCGCAGCCGGTGAGCAGGGAGATCACCTGGAAGCGGGCCCGCTCATCCGGCAGGCCGGTGAAGCGGAAGAGAATGGTGAACAGCTCCGTGATGATCCAATAGATCAGGATGATCAGGGAAAAGAGAGAAATGGCCATATAGAGATTCATAGAGGATCACAGCTCCTTCGGGAAATGGGGGAGGGGGCGCGATGGGCTCCGCTCAGTTGGACGAGGAGGACGAGGAAGAGGACGAAGAGGCGGCCTGCCGGTCCCGGATCATGTGCTGCAGGGTGATGAGGATCGCCACCACTTCCTTTTCGTACTCGGGGCGGTAGATGTCGATGCAGTACTTGTCGTGGAGGGAGAAGAGCTTCTGGGCGATGACGGCGATGATCCCGCCGTTTTCGTCGTAGAGCTCGAAGTTCAGGCCCAGGATATTGCCCCGGAGCTGCCAGCCCAGTCCTTCCAGATTGGACACGTCCTTGATGAGATGGAAGAGCTCGTTGGAGAGCTGGAAGGCTCTGCCGTCCTCCATGGTGATGAAGTGCCGCTCATGGAGAGTGAAGAACTTCTTTTCGATGTGGGCCAGGTGCCGCCCGGCGGCGTCATAGACTTCCGTCTTGTCGTGGAGGGAGGGGAACTTGGTTTCCGCCCGGTAGACCACATTCTCATTGGCGTCGGTGATCTCGATGCGGTGGTGCAGGGTCATGACCTTGGAGCTGGTGAAGAGGGATCGCCGGGGCTCGCCGAAGCGCTCCACGTTCCTGACGTTTGCGTCCTCACCGGCCTCCCGGAAACGATGGACCTTGGAAAACACACCCATGACTTTTTCCTCCTTGTCTGTTTTTCTGCAGTATAGCACACCGGCGCTCTCCCGGCAAGAAAAACAGGCTTCCGAGCCCTTTCGGCCCGGAAGCCTGTTTTCGTATTATTCCCGATGAGAGGCCAGGTAGGCCTGCTTCTGCCGCTCGTCCTCCGCCTCCAGAGAGGTGGAGTTGTGCACCCCGCCCAGATATTCCAGGTGGTGCCGGAACTCGTGGCGCAGGATCTTGCGCAGGAGCGGCACGGCCTCCGCCTCGTCCGCCTGGGGGTAGACCCGGTCGAAGGAGCCCTTGTACATCACGATCTGGCGCATGCCGTGGGAAAAGCGGTACAGGCCCAGGGTGTAGAGGTCCCCGGCCCGGGCATAGTCCGGGATCGGCGCCTCCGCCGAGACGATCACCCCGCCGGAGAGTTCCCGAAAGAACTCCGGGGGCAGCTCGTCCAGCAGCTGGGACAGGATCCGGCTGTAGGCTTCCGTGCTGATCATGGAACCCCTCCTTTCAGGAGAAAAACAGCGCCCTTGCGCCGGGCAGGAGCAGCACCGTCAGGATCGCAAGGTAGGCGGCGCATTTGAGCAGGGGAAAGGCGTTGATCTTCCCCTTCAGCTTGAAGGCCACGGAGGCGATGGAAAACAGGGTGAAGCCCAGGGCGATGGCGTAGCAGAGTCCGCCGCCGCGCCGGAACAGGGCCCAGGCCGTAAGGCCCTGCACGATGCCGACGCCAAAGGTCACCCAGCCCATTTTGACCGTGAAGCGCCGGAGCTTTTCCCCATCCGAGAGCCGGGCCATGAAGCGGTCCGAAAGCTCCAGGGGGTTGAGCTCCTTTTTCCCGCCGGCGTAGAGAAGCCCCGTCACGATGCTGAAGAGGCACAGCAGGGCGTAAAACAGGCCGCAGAGGGTGAGTGCAAAGCGCATTTCGGTCCCTTCCTTTTAGTTGGTCCCGCTCTCCGGGGAGGGCAGCGGGTGGATATCATAGGTGTCGTAATAGATCTCATAGGCGGTCTTCACGTCCCCGGCAAGCTCTATGAGGGCGCCGGCCTGGAACATGGTGGAGAGGCTGCCCGAGGGGGCGGGCCAGGCGGCGTTGGAGACGACGGTGCAGCGCTCCTTGCCCACTTCCTCCGCCGTAAGGGTCGCCTGGGCGGAAAAGAGCAGCACGCCCGTGGCGATGTGATAGTCGCTGGAGACAATAGCGAGCTGACGCACCTGGGGATAGGATTCCTCCAGGATCCGGCAGGTGAAGGCGGCGTTCTGCGCGGTGGTCTGGGATTGGTCCTCCACGATGATGCGCTCCGGCGCGACGCCCTGCTCCCGCAGGTATTCGGCCATGCAGCCGGCCTCCGTGGCGGACTTGTTGGCCGCGGCGGTGCCGCCGCCGGTGCAGACGATCAGGGCGTGGGGATATTTCTCGGCGGAGGCCAGGGCCACCTTCAGCCGCTCCACCAGCTCCGGGCGCATGCTGCCGTCCGGGTTCAGCTGAAAGCCCAGCACCACCAGGCAGAGCTCGTCCGTGTCCGGCAGGCCGTCGGGCAGCACGCCGGGGTGGATCTCCAGATCCGTGTTGGCGGATTTCCACAGCGTCAGGATCTTTTCCCAGCGCGCCGCGGCGTCGGGATCCACCGCGCGCAGCCGCTCCAGCAGGGCGGCGTTTTGCTCCGCGGCTTCATCGCCGTATTTAGCGTAAAAGGTCACCAGCTCCTCGATCAGCGCGGACTCGTTTTCCGTGGCTGCACTTGGGGCGGGCTCGGCCCCTTTTCCGCAGGCGGGAAGCAGCAGGAGAAGGCAGAGCAGCAGGAGCGGGAGCATTTTTGCTCTTCTGAACATGGCGCACCTCCCGGTGAAGAAGAATCGAGTTCATCATAGCATAGAGCCGGTCATTGAGCAAGACCCGGGCGGGTCGGAACGCCTGCTCTGCAGGAGAAGGCAGGGGCCGCCGCAAATCAGCGCCATCCGGTCCCGGGAAGGACAAAAAATGGGAGACGCCGCTTCCCGAGAGAAGGGCGCCTCCCATCTGTTTATACCCGGCGTCGGGGGCGGCCGAAGCTGCCTGCATCCGACTGGGCTTTTCCGATCATTCCTCGCTGCCGGACTGCTGGGCCATCTTCAGAAGGTCCAGAGCATTCGGGTAATTGGCGGTAGCGGCGGCATAGAGGACCAGGCTCTCGCGGAAGTACTGACGAAACGTCTTGGAAAAGCTCTTGCTGGTGTTTTTCATTTGGGTTCATTATCCTTTCTTGACAGATACCGGGGCGCGGCACGGGCTTTGCATTCCGCGCCGGGTACGATGCATTCCTGGGTTCCGGCTTGGTTTTCGGATCGAAGTGGTGCATCCTTGTCATGGCCGCATTATACGCATTGAACAAAAAATGTCAACCGAAATTGTGCACAACTTCTAAGGCCAGGAGCTGCTTTTTCTGCGCTTCCCGGAAATGGGCATAGAAGCGGCGCCGCTTCCCGGAGGGAGCAAAAGGTTTTCGTTTCCGCGTTTTTGGCCCTGAAAATCGGAAGTTTTGTGCATTTCATGCTGCCTCTTCGGGCCGCAGGTCAAGAAATGGACGGTCGATCCGCGGAAAGAGAGGGAATACACATAGCCGCCCGTCCGGCACATTTCAACAGGATCAAGGCCCAGGGATCCACACATTTCAATATCCTGGCGGAAGTGAAAATCACACATTTCAATATCCAGACCGCCATATAAACTACACATTTCAATAGAATTTACCCGCATAAAACCGCACAAAGCAATAGGCGGAGAGAAAAAATGCCGCCTGCCGCGGGGATCGGCCTGGACGATCGGCGCTGCTTCCCCGGAGTGGCGGGAGGCATATTTCCATAAAGGCAAAAGACACAGCCCACCCTCCGGCGGGCTGTGCCTTTTGCGGTATGTGCGGCCGAAACGGTTGGTTTTGTGGATCCCGGCAAGCCCGGGCTTCGGGCGGGATCGCTTCCCGGCCCGGCGCGGGCGTTCAGCGCCTTTGCCGTGCGGAAGCAAGGTACAGGGGGATCGCCGCCAGCTGTGCGGCCATGGAAACGATGACCATGGCGACCTTGCTCACGTCATACAGCGATCCCAGAATCCAGCTGCCCAGAAACCAGAAAACGCCGAAGGAACATTCAAAGATCCCGTAGCCGGTGGCGCGGCTTTGTTTGGGCACCATTCCGGAAACCGCCGCCTTCAGGATCGATTCCTGGGCTCCCATGCCCACGCCCCACAGGGCGATCCCGGCCAGCAGCAGCGGGACGGAACGGCACAGGAACACAAAAAAGGCAAAGGGCGCGGAGATGAGGGTGGAGAGGACCAGGGCGCCGACGCCTTTTTTGTCGTACAGCATCCCAAAGACAAGGGCGGCAACAGCGTCCACCAGCATGGCCCCGGCGTAGAGCAAAGGAAGCGTGCCGCTGTTCACCAGGGAGGAGGTTTCGGCCAGGTCCGGCGCAAGGGAAGTGTAGTTTTGCGATACGTGCATGATCACAAGGGAATAGTCGAGGAAGCCAAAGGCAAAGAGACTGATCCCCGCGATATAGAGGATGAACTCCTTTTTCAGCTTGAAGGGGATATACTCCTTCGGTTCCGGTTCAAAGCGCTCGGGATTCGGGAACTTCGCCCGGGTGACCAGAAGGAGGATCAGGGTGACGGCGCCGGGGATCGCCAGAACGGCAAAGCAGCTGGCATAGATCCGGAACAAAGGCCCTTCCTGCCGGAACAGCATCACCAGATACAGCAGCACGGGACCGAGAAAAGCGCCGATCTGGTCCAGCAATTCCTGGATGCCGAAGCTTTTGCCGGCCCCCTCCTGTGAGGCGGCAAAGGACATAACGGTGTCTTTGGCCGGTTTTTTGATCGCCTTTCCCATGCGCTGGACAACGAGCAGCAGGCAGGCCGCCAGCCAGCCGTGCTCCCCAACCAGCGCAAGAGCGGGCACTGCGATGATGTCCAGCACATAGCCCAGGATCACCATGGGCCAGTACTGCTTCGTCTTGTCGGTGATCCGGCCGAACACGTAGCGCATGGAGTAGCCGATCATTTCGCCCAGTCCGGACACGAAACCGATGGCCCCGGCGGAGGCCCCCAGCAGGGACAGGTAGGCCCCGCGGATGCTGGACGCGCCTTCGTGGGTCATATCGGAGAAGAGGCTGACGATCCCGAAGAGAACGATAAACAGCATGGCCTGTGACAGGCGCTTCTTTTGCACTTTTCCGCGATTCACGGGAAATCACCCCCTGACAGCTTTTGCCGCGCGTTACCGGAGCCTCTCCAGAACTTCTCCCAGGTCGCCGTCGATGCAGAGGGAGCGGTCTTCGATCACCCGCGGGCAGACGGCCTCGCTGCGGTTGAGACAGGCGTAGACGGCCCTGGGATTTTCCGCCGCCATGGCCCAGAAGGGGTATTTGATGATGACCGGCGTGTTGCCGCCGACGCCCAGCTCCAGGAACAGTACATGCTGTCCCTCGTGTGCTTTCAGGAAGGCCGCATAGTTTGCCGAGGCGGCGTGCCATCCCGCGTCCTCCACAAAGCTGTCGTCCGCGCGCAGGTTCATCGCGACAGCCCGCCCGGTTTCCGGGCCGGTCGGGATCAGCTCGTGGGGCAGACGCAAGGAGAGCTTCTGATCCGCCGGCACCTGAAAGACGCCGTTTTCGTCCCGCAGGAAGCCCTGGGCTTCCATGGCAAGCATCGTCCAGTCCTCATTGTCCCAGGTCCGGCCGCCGCGTCCCTGCGCATCCTGGAAGAGGCCGTAATCGCCCTGAGTGTAAAACAGACGGGACTTGTCAAAGCCCGCGCGCTGAAACTGATGGTCCACATTGGTCGTGATAACGAAATAGTCCTTGTCTTTCACCAGAGCCAGCAGATTGGTATAAACCGGCTTCGGTGGATCGAGATAGCGGTTGAAGTAGATGTGCCGCGCCCACCAGGCCCAGCGGGTCTCGTTGTCCGGGAAGGGATAGAAACCGCCGGAATACATGTCCGTGATGCCGAAACGCTCCTTGAAATCGAAGAAAACCTTCTCGAAGCGCGCGCCGCTGTAGCTCAGCCCGGCGGCCGTGGAGAGACCCGCGCCGGCGCCGACCACAAGGGCGTCGGCGGTTTTCAGCTCCTCCCGGAGGCGGGAGATGTTCTCTTCCCTGCTTCCCGTTCCCTCACACAGAGAATACCCAAAGCCGCGCACGGCGGAAAGGCCCTTGCGGATGGAATCGGAATACCCGTTCGGTCTGTTATCGAAGCTTCTGTTCATAATTGCACCTGTCCCTGTCGCTGAATACGTTGAAAATGACCCGATCCATCCTGCCGGGATGGGCGGCGAGCCAATCCGTCACGGTCCGGACCGCGATCTCGGCCGCCCGCTCTTTCGGGAAGCGGAATACGCCGGTGGAGATGCTGCAGAAAGCCACGCTGCGCAGACCGTTTTCCGCGCACAGGTCAAGCGTGTTGCGGTAACAGTCAGCCAGATCGCTCTCCAGCTTCGGCGTCAGGCCGTCATACACGATCGGCCCGACGATATGCACGACCTTCTTCGCGGGGAGATTGTAGCCGTCCGTCAGCATCGGCACCGCGGTGGGCTGCTCATACTCCCGGCCGTATCGGGAACGCAGCACCTGCATCTGCCGGTGACATTCGGCGCGCAGCTGGATCCCCGCATAGCTGTGGATGCAGTTGTCGATGCAGCTGTGGCAGGGTTGGAAGCAGCCCAGCATCTGGGAGTTGGCGGCGTTTACGATCGAGTCCACGGCAAGGCAGGTGATGTCGCCCTGCCACAGAGACAGCGTGTCCGCAAAAGGCCGTTTGCTGCCGAGACTCTCCGCGATCGAAGGGATCCGAGCAAGGGGCACGATCCCTCGCTCCTCCGCCCGCTCCTTCAGGTATTCGTCCTGGACCAGCAGGATGTCCTTTCCCATGGGGCGGGGCATGCGGACATTCATCAGGGAGCGCAGGAGCCTTTGCCTGCTCTCCGTGTCCGCGGGCGTCCGCAAATCTTGATATTCAACGGCGTCCGCCTTGAAGGCTTCCACCAGATAGTCGAGACGCTGCTCCTGTGTCGCTGTTTTTATCATGCTTCGGTCTCCTTTTGCGTATCATGGCCCCGGGTATCGACCGGAGCCCTGCGCTGCCGCGTCTCTGATCCCGCCGATTCCCAAACATTGTATTACGAACAGACCGGAAAATCAACGCTTGCATAGGATCATGGGGCCGAGTCTTTCTCCGTAACGGCAAAACACACAGCCCGTCGGGCGGCGGGCTGTGTGTTTGTGCGTAAGGACCCCGGAAATCTGGAATACGGCGTTTCCTGTTTCCGGAAGGGGAGTATGGGCATCGAAAGCGGAGTGTTATTGCCCCTGACGGCCTTTTTCAAAGATGGAGAAGACGAGCTTATAGGTGAGGGCGTACAGGCAATAGGTGATGAGGACGCCGAAGCAAACATCCGACAAATTGTACATTGCGGAGGCTGCGGCTGCGAGAGGTTTTCGCGGCCGAAAGCCGGGATGATTGATAAAGCTCTTCCGTACAGGGCGTTCTCTCTTCTGATGCGCCGCTCCGATCATTTCCTTCGCTTTCCTGTGTTCTCCGAGCCGCGGATCTCCTCGTGATAGAAATAGTCCACGATCACCGGATGCCCCGGCGGCACTCTGCCGTAAGGCATCTCGTTGTCCACAAAGGGACAGTCGTATCGTTTGGCCATGGCTTCCGCTTTGGCCTCGAGGCTTTCAAAGTAGCTCCGGTCTTTCTTGTTGTAGATCGCATCGTACAGCCCGATCAGTTCCGGCCTCTTCTCCGCGATATAGTCCAGGATCGTCTTTTTGAAGCCGCCGCGCAGATTCAGGTTTTCCAGCCAGAACAGATCGCACTGATCCTTGACGCGCTCGAAGATCGCCTCAAAGTCCGTGATGCCGGGAAAGACCGGGGAGACAAAGCAGACCGTGCGGATTCCCGCATTGTAGACCTTCTTCATGGCGGCCAGACGGCGCTCGATGGAAACGGCGGAATCCATGTCGTTCTTGAACGCCTCATCCAATGTGTTGATCGACCAGGAGACGGTGACCTGCCCCAA
>ONCI01000059.1 GCA_900316255.1 uncultured Eubacteriales bacterium
GGCGGTGTTCGGCAGCGCCTATATAGACCATGTGCTGGGACGGGTAAATGTGCCCGGTCTTGATCAGCTTCCCCTGCTGCTGTTCAATCAGATCGTTTCCGTTCTCGGAGAAGAGATCGAATTCCGCGCGTTTTTTGTGGGGAAGGGCATGAAGCGCTTTTCGTTCTGGCCGGTGGCTATTGCCGGGGCTGTAATCTTTGCCGCAGCGCACTATGCCGCAGGCCCTGCCGGGATCGTTGCGCGGGACCTTGCCGGAATCTTTATCGACGCGATCCTTTTCGCGATCCTGTATCGCAGGACCGGCAACTGCCTGATCAGCTTTGTTCCGCATTTTCTCAACAACATGATCGGATTCTTCCTTGTGCCGATCCTGTTCGGGTAAAAAAGTCCGGGCAGTACGGGCTCAAAGCCGCTCGCCGTGCGCCTCAGCTCAGCAAGCTCTGATCTCGGGTCGAAATCATCAAAAAACCCTGGAAATGCAATGTTTCCGGGGTTTTTTCATGTCTAAATCCTCTTGATTTGTTTTATCGAATCCCGGCGAAGATTTTGCAGCGGATACCGGGGCGGCCTTGAGGCGTTTGATAAAACACGCGGGAAGTCACTTGCTTCCCGCGTGTTCAGTACCGATTTTATGCCATAAAGGCCTCGATCAAATCAGGATCTTTGATGATATCCTTCGACAGGACCTCGCACCCGTCCTCGGTGATCAGGAGATCATCCTCAATGCGGATGCCGATCGCTTCTTCATCGATGTACAGTCCCGGTTCATTGCTGATGACCCAACCGGGCTGAAGCACATCGCCGGCCAAAGAGACGTCGTGCACGTCGATCCCGATGGGGTGGCTCACGCTGTGCATGTAATACTTGTCCACCTCAGAGGCGTCCTGGATCATGCCCATGGCAAGCAGCCCTTCCCCGAGGACACGACACGCGACGTCGTTCAGATCCCGGGTGGTGATCCCCGGTTTCGCGGCCGCCGCGACCGCTTCGTTCGCCTTCAGGACCAGCTCATAGATCTCACGCTGTCTCGGGCTGAACTTCCCGTTCGCCGGATAGGTCCTCGTGATGTCGCTGCAGTAGTTTTCAAGCTTTGCGCCAAGGTCCAGCAGGATCAGCGAGCCGTCCTGCACCTCACAGTGGTTCGTTTCGTAGTGCATCATACAGCCGTTGATCCCGGAGCCGGCGATCACGGGGAATGCCAGGCGCTTCGCACCCAGCCGTTTGCAGGCGTACTCAAAGTCCGCCTGCACCTGGTATTCCATCATGCCCGGCCTCAGGTTCTTCATCACGAATTCCAGTCCGCTGCGGGTGACATCCAGCGCTTTGCGGATGCGCTCCACCTCTTCCGCGTCCTTCCGTTCCCGGAGCGGCACGCAGGCCGTGTGCAGGTCCTTCAGGATCACATGCGGATAAGCCTGTTTGAACCGTTCTGCCATGACCAGATTATAATCCGGCAGATCGTTCATCTGGCACCGGTACAGGTCGAAGTACGCCTGATCCACTCGGCAGAAGCCCATAATACCGCCGATCGCATCTTCCAGTTTGTCGGTATAGCGCACGTCCTCGATCCCGGAGACGCTCCGGACTTCCTCCTTGGTGGGCATCTTCCCGGTCCATCTCTCAGACAGCGGATCCGGCTCTTCGATGAACAGGATCTCCCGTGTCTTTTTCGCGGTCTTGTAAGCAAGAAACGCCGTGTTTTGCCGCTGCAGCCCTGTCAAATAAAAATACTGGCTGTTGACCGCGAAATCATAATAATCATCCTCGTTGGTATGGATGGGGATGCCGGCATAGGCGATCACCAAAGTGTTTTCCGCCAAGGTCTGATACAGTCTTTCCCTATGCTCTGCAAATGACATGGTCTTCTCAACCTTTCTTTGATGCTGTGAAGCTTCCACAGCCCCGTAAATGATGTTTGATCGCTGCATGCAAACACGATGCCGGGAGGATCCTGTCCTTCCATATCCGCTCGTCCATCGCAGACATCGGCTGATGCGTTTCTATGCTACCACACTCTTTTCCCTTTTTCAATCGGGCCTTATCTTCCGCGAGATCTGCCTTCGCCGCATCTTCACGATCGCAGAGCCAAAAACAATGCGTGCAGGTATGTCAGCATGCCAGCATCGTTTCTCATCCAGTCTACCTTATGAGCATCCGCCCGCTGCCGCCCCCTTTTTCCGTTTCGGGAGGGGAGGCCGCGCCCGGATGTCGGCTCGAGGCAATCGATTTCGCAGATCCCGCCCCGTTCGGTCCGGCCGATTCTGCGGAAAAAAGAGCGCGATCTGCCGGATGAAACGCGGTTTAGAGGCACATTTACGAAAACTGCGAAACTCTTCTGTGCAAAAACTACAAAAGGCAAAAGCCGAAATTGATCATTGCAACAAAAATTCAAGAAACGCAAACTTTTTCCAAAAAATCTATTGAACGAACTCAAAGAATGCGGTATTTTTAAACTGCGAAAACGATTTCGAATCAAAGGGGGCGTGTCCATGGTATCCATGAAGGAGATCGCGCAGCGCTGCGGCGTTTCCATGGGTACGGTGAGCAAGGCCCTCAACGGACGGCATGACGTCGGCGAGGAGACGAAACAGCGGATCCTGGCGGCCGCGAAGGAGCTTGGCTACACCGCCAACACCGCGGCCCGCGCCCTGAAGACCAACCGCAGCTACAGCATCGGGATCCTGTTCTCGGACCTGTCCAACAGCGGCTTCATGCACGAGTATTTCGCCTCGGTGCTCAACAACTTCCGGCAGGAGGCCGAGCGCCGCGGCTACGACATCACCTTTATCAGCGACAACATGGGGCCGACGAATACGGGCTATCTGCAGCACGCGCTGGCCCGGGGCCTGGACGGCGTTGCCATCATCTGCGCCGACTTTTTCGATCCGCGGGTACAGGAGCTCGTCTTTTCCGAACTGCCGGTCATCACGCTGGACCATGCCTTCAACAACCGCGCGGCGGTCCTCTCCGACAACATGAACGGGCTTGAGTCCCTGGTCCGCTACGTCTACGGAAAAGGCCACCGCCGCATCGCTTACATCCACGGGAACCGGACGGCTGTGACCGAGAGCCGCCTGACCGGCTTTTTCCGCGCCTGCGAAGAGCTCGGTCTCCAAATCCCGGACGAATACGTCACCGACTGCATCTACCATGAGCCGGTCAGCTGCTACCGGGCGACCAAGCGCCTGCTGGCGCTGCCCGAGAGACCGAGCTGCATTCTGTTTTCAGACGATTACTCCTATATCGGCGGCATCAACGCCATTTACGACGAGGGGCTCCGGGTCCCGGAGGACATTTCCATCGTCGGCTACGACGGCATCCACATGGCCAAGATGGTCAGCCCGAAGCTCAGCACCTGGCAGCAGAACACCACGGATCTGGGCCGGATCGCCGCAGAGCAGCTCATCGAGCGGATCGAGCATCCGCGCACGACGCCGCCGAAGCACATCACCGTGCAGGGCCGGCTGCTGGAGGGCGAAACGGTCCGACAACTTGACGGAAGCATTGCCGAAGGGAAGGACAGGCCATGACGCGTGAACGAGCGAAACAACTGGCCGAGGAACTGGTCGGCCGCATGACCGCGGAGGAAAAGGCCGGACAGCTCCGCTTCGACGCTCCTGCGATCGAGCGGCTGGGCATCCCCGCCTACAACTGGTGGAACGAAGCGCTGCACGGGCTGGCCCGCGGCGGCACGGCTACCAGCTTCCCCCAGGCGATCGGCCTGGCCGCTATGTTCGACGAGGAGCTTCTGGAGCAGATCGCCTCCGCTGCAGGCGATGAGGCCAGAGCCAAATACAACGCCGTCTCCCGTGAGGGGGACCGCGACATCTACCACGGGCTGACCATGTGGTCGCCCAATGTGAATATCTTCCGCGATCCCCGCTGGGGACGCGGTCAGGAGACCTACGGAGAGGACCCCTTTCTCACCGCCCGGCTGGGCCGCGCCTTTGTCAGGGGCCTGCAGGGCAAAGGCGGCACGCTCAAGACCTCGGCCTGCGCCAAGCATTTTGCCGGCCACAGCGGTCCCGAGGCCCTGCGCCACAGTTTTGACGCGCAGATCTCCGAAAAGGATCTGGAGGAGACCTATCTCCCCGCCTTCCGCGCGCTGGTGGACGAGGGCGTGGAGTCCGTCATGGGCGCCTACAACCGCCTCAACGGCGAGCCCTGCTGCGCGAGCTCCTATCTGATGGGCAAGCTCCGCGGCGACTGGGGCTTTGAGGGTCACTTCGTCTCGGACTGCTGGGCGATCAGGGATTTCCATGAAAGCCACGGCGTCACGGCCGCTCCGGCAGAATCCGTGCAGCTGGCGCTGAGATCCGGCTGCGACCTCAACTGCGGCTGCACCTATCAGCACATCCTGCACGCCATGGAGCTGGGGATGATCGACGAGGCGGACGTCACGCGCAGTGCCGTACGTCTGTTCACGACCCGCTTCCTGCTCGGCACCCTCGGAGACGAGGGCAGCGAATACGACGCCCTTCCTTACGAGACCATCGAATGCCCCGCGCATCTGGCGCTGGCGCAGAAGGCCGCGCGGGAGAGCTGCGTTCTGCTGAAAAACAACGGCCTGCTTCCGCTGGACCCCGCCTCCTGCGGTACTATCGGCGTGATCGGCCCCAATGCCGACAGCCGTGCGGCACTGGTCGGCAACTACCACGGCACCGCCTCCCGCTATGTGACGGTGCTGCAGGGGATCCAGGACTTCGTCGGCGAGCGCTGCCGCGTGCTCTACTCGCAGGGCTGCGCCCTCTGCGCCGACCGGGTGGAGCCCCTGGCCCTGCCGGACGACCGCCTGGCGGAGGCCTCCGCCGTCGCGAAGGCCAGCGACACCGTGATCCTCGTGCTGGGCCTGGACGAGACGCTGGAAGGCGAGGAGGGCGACACCGGCAACAGCTACAGCTCCGGCGACAAGGAGGATCTGCTCCTTCCCGAGTCCCAGCGTCGGCTGCTGGAGCGTGTGCTTGCCGTGGGTAAGCCGACGGTTGTGCTCCTGCTCGCCGGCAGCGCCATCGATCTGTCCGCCGCCCAGGAGCGGGCGGACGCCGTCCTGCTCGGCTGGTATCCCGGCGCGGGCGGCGGCAGAGCCGTGGCGGAGCTGCTCTTCGGGGCGGTTTCCCCCTCCGGCAAGCTTCCTGTCACCTTCTACCGCAACGAAGCGCTGGCCGAGCTGCCCGCCTTCACCGACTATTCCCTGACCGGGCGCACCTACCGCTACTATCAGGGCGAGCCCCTCTATCCCTTTGGCTACGGTCTGAGCTACGGCGCCTGCGCCGTGACCGGGCTCACCGCCGACCGGACGCTGGCCCGCGTCACGGTCCGCAACGGGGGGGCGCGCGATACCGAAGAAGTCCTCCAGCTCTATCTGCGCGACGAGGCGAGCCCCTTCGCCCCGCCGAACCCCGTGCTCTGCGGCTTCCGCCGCGTTTTCCTCGCCGCGGGCGAGGAAAAGAGCCTGAGCGTCCCACTGGGCGAACAGGCCTTCACCGTGGTCAACGACGCGGGCGAGCACGTCCCCGGCAGCGGCCGCTGGACGCTCTACGCCGGCTTTGGCGGGCCGGACGCCCGCACCGAAGCGCTGACAGGCCGGAAGGCCCTGTCCGTGCCGATCCGCTCCACTCCGTAAGACCTTGGGCCGGCCGCGGCCGGTCTGCCTGGACTCAGGCCGTCCCGCTCCGGGCCCAGATCTTGATAGACGTGTCAGCAAAACCATTATAATAAAAAAGGAGGATACCCATGAAAAAGATTCTTGCCCTTCTCCTCGCTCTCTGCATGATCTTCGCCCTGGCTGCCTGCGGCGGGACCGCCGCGAAGACCGACGGGAAGACCGACGGCGGAGAAACTGTTCTGAAGCTGTGGTGCATCGCCACCGAGTCCGACGCCAACCGTCCCGCCTACCTGCAGGCCATCGCCGACTACGAGGCCGCGCACCCCGGCGTGAAGATCGAGATGGAGGCCTTCGAGAACGAGTCCTACAAGACCAAGATCAAGGCCGCGATGATGGGCGGCGACACCGATGATCTGCCCGACATCTTCTTCAGCTGGTCCGGCGCCTTCCTCGGTGAGTTCGTCAATGCCGGCAGAGTCCAGTGCCTCGACGAGAACTTCAAGGCCTATGCCGACAAGATCCCTGAATCCATGCTGTCCACCACCACCTATGACGGCAAGCACTTCGGCGTGCCCACGACCTTCAACATCGTCGCCATGTACGCCAACATGGACATGCTGGCCGAGGTCGGCTGGGACCACGTCCCCGAGACCTATGAAGACCTGACCGCCTGCTGCGACGCGCTCGTCGCCGCCGGCAAGATCCCCTTCGGCTGTGCCGGCAAGGAGACCTGGTGCGTGACCGAGTACCTCGAGCCCATCATCATCAAGACGATCGGCTACCAGGACCTCAACAAGATCTTCGCTGGCGAGGCCAGCTGGAACGATCCCGACATCGCCAAGTCCGTCGATACCCTGCAGGACATGATCGCCAAGGGTTACTTTGATCCCAACGGCGCCGCCCTCGGCAACGACGAGGTCAAGGCCAACTTCCTGGCCGGCAAGACCGCCTTCTATCAGAACGGCTCCTGGAACACCGGCGAAGTCGCCGCTGCCGAGTTCAAGTCTGGCGTCGGCCTCTTCCCGCTCATGAACGCCGACCGTTCCTCCTACAACCAGACCATCGGCGGCCCGTCCGACGTCCTGGCTGTCTGCTCTGCTTCCAAGAACCTGGAGGCCGCCTCTGCCGCCGCCGTTGAGCTCGGCAAGGAGATCTGCCACTACAACTTCCTCAACGCCGTCGGCATGCCCGCCTGGGCCGTCGACTACGACACCAGCTCCCTGCCCCCGCTGCTCGTCGACATCGGCGCGCTGGTCAACTCCTGCGAAGGCCTGGTCCTCTTCGGCGACACCGCCATGGCTGCCGATCCCGCCCAGATCTATCTGAGCTATGTCGCCCAGGTCTATGGCGGCGCTATCGACGGCGAGGGCTTCATCGCCGGCCTGACCAAGGACATCGGCTGATCGCGCTTCGCACCGATCCTGTTTCGCATCAAGATCTGACACAGCAAAACGGCGCCTCTCATACTGTCCAGGACTTGAGAGGCGCCGTCACCCCTGCCACGAGGAGGACACCGACCATGAATCGGATGTACAGCAAAAAAATCCATATTCTGATTTTTCTCCTTCCGGCCCTGGCCCTGTTCTGCGGCGTGCTCATCGCGCCCATCGGTGCCTCGGCCTATTACAGTCTTTTTGACTGGAACGGTTTCGGTCCCAAGACCTTCATCGGCTTTTCCAACTACAAGGAGCTTTTCACCAGCGACGCCATCGGCTTTCTGAAGGCGCTGCGCAATTCGCTGCTGCTGGCCGCGCTGTCGGTCTTCCTGCAGCTCCCGCTGGCTCTCGGTCTGGCCCTCACGCTGGGCAAAAAGATCAAGGGCGAGCGCCTCTTCCTCTCTGTCTATTTCATGCCCGTCCTGATCTCCACGGTGGTCATCGGCCAGCTCTGGCTGAAGATCTACAATCCGGACTACGGCATTTTGAATGTTTTTCTCCGCGCCATCGGCCTTGAGCGCTGGGCGAAGATCTGGCTCGGGACGAAGGAGACCGCCCTCGGCGCGGTCTTCGTGCCGACGCTGTGGCAGTACGTGGGTTATCACATGCTGCTGCTCTACGCGGGCGTCAAGAGCGTGCCGCCGGAGCTGCGCGAGGCAGCCATGCTGGACGGCGCCACGGACGGGCAGGTCAACCGCTTCATCGTGCTGCCCTACATCAAGCCCATCATCCGCATCAGCGTCATTTTTGCGGTGACAGGCTCCCTCAAGTCCTTCGACCTCATCTACGTTCTCACAAACGGCGGTCCCCTGCACGCCACGGAGGTGCCCAGCACCCTGATGATCAACATGCTCTTCCTCCGCAACCGTTACGGCATGGGCAGCACGATCGCGGTGCTGCTGATCGTCCTGTGCTTCGGCTTTGCGCTGCTGATCAGCGCGATCTTCAGAGAGGAGGAATGAGACCGTGAACAACAACAGCAAAACCGCGCGGATCCTCATCTACATCGGCCTGGTCTTCTGGCTGCTCGTCAACCTCTTCCCGGTCTACTGGATGTTCACCTTCTCGCTGAAGAACAACGCGGAGATCTTCGGCGAAAACGTGGTGGGCCTGCCGCATCACTGGCTCTGGTCCAACTACGCCAGCGCCCTGAAAACAGGCAACATGGGCCGCTACTTCCTCAACAGCGCCATCGTGGCCGTGGCCACGATCCTGATCACGCTGGTCGTGGCGCTGATGGCGACCTTCGCGCTCACGCGCCTGATCTGGAAGCGGCGCAAGACGCTCAACAAGTTCTTCATGCTGGGCCTCACGATCCCCATCCACGCCTCCATCGTCCCCGTGTACGTGACGCTCTCGCGCATGCACATGCTCAACACCTACTGGGCGCTCATCATCCCCTACGCCGCCTTCTCGCTGTCCATGGCCATCCTCGTCTGCACGGGCTTCATGAACGAGATCCCGCGCGACCTTGACGAGTCCGCCTGTATCGACGGCTGCAGCGTCTGGGGCATCTTCCTGCGCATCATCGTCCCGCTGATGAAGCCGGCGGTCGCCACGGTCGGCATCTACACCTTCCTGCAGTGCTGGAACGAGCTGATGTTCGCCAACATCTTCATCAGCAAGTCCGCTCTGCGCACGCTGCCCGTGGGCGTCCAGGCCCTCTCCGGCCAGTATACGACGGAATGGGGCCCCATCGGCGCCGCGCTGGTGCTGGCCACCTTCCCGACGCTGTTCATCTACATCTTCCTGTCGAAAAAGATCCAGGAGAGCTTTATCGCCGGCGCGATCAAGGGCTGAGCGCCGCGCGCCGCAGTTCTCGTTTCAAAACAGGCAAGACCCCGAAACCGCAACGGTTTCGGGGTCTTGCCTTATTCTTTTTCTCTCGCTCAGGGCCAGACGGAATAGAAGATCAGGCCCAGCAGGCCGGAGCTCGCCATGACGTAGAGCGGGTTGGTCTTATAGCGGAACAGCAGCCAGAACGACCCGGCAAAAATCAGCAGCGCCGTCCAGTCGACCGTACCGCCCAGACCCAGGGAGCTGACGATCAGATGGATGGCGGAATTGAGCAGCACCGCGATGACGCAGGCGTTGAGAAGATCGAACACGGCCCGAAACCCGGTGCTTCTGCGAAAGCGGCTGAACAGGAGGGCCATGGCCAGCACGATCAGGGCGGAGGGGAGCAGGGGCAGCATGGGACTGTCCTGCGGCAGCGCAAAACCGGCAAGGGAGCGCTCAAAGCTGGTGGTCTGATAGTCGCGCAGCTGATAAGTCTGCTTGGGCATAGGGCAGCACTCCTCAGAATAGTCTGGGTCGCGGTGAACACGAACGCTCACGGATTTATACTTTATGACATTATAGCGTAAAAGTGCAGAAAGTACAAGTCTCTCCGCTCTTCTTCCCTTTCCGCCGCAGCACCGCGGCATGGCCTCAGTCCGCTTTTTTTGGCGTTTTTCCACAATTTGCGGCCTTTTCGGCGGAAAAACTCTGGCGCTCCCTCCGCGGGAAACCCCTTGCGGAACGGAGGTCCTTATGCTAAACTGACAGCCGTACTGATAATTGCATACCGATGATGTCTCCAGAATGCAAAAACTGGAGGCGGAGGAACTCTGGAGAATCTCATTCATTTGAGTGCCGAAGGTGCAAGGCGCAAGCCGAATCTCTCAGGCCAAAGGACAGAGTAAGCGGGCAAAACGATGTTTCGCCTGTCTTTTCCAGAGTTGCTGATATTGTCAGCAACTTTTTTTATTGGAGGAAGCCCTATGCTCAAGCTCGTACAGACCATCAACGGATACCTCTCGGACTATGTTCTGATCCTCCTTCTGGTGGGGACGGGACTCTTCTTCTCCATCCGGACCCGCTTCGTGCAGCTGCGCTGCTTCAAGGAGGGCTGGCGCCGCTTTTTGAGCAGCATCAACCTGAAGGGCGGGCGGCAGGAGAGCGGCCTCAGTTCCTTCCAGGCCCTGGCCACCGCCGTGGCGGCCCAGGTAGGCACCGGCAACATCGTTGGCGCCTGCGGCGCCATCCTGATCGGCGGCCCCGGCGCCATCTTCTGGATGTGGATCATCGCCTTCTTCGGCATGGCCACCATCTATGCGGAGGCGGTGCTGGCCCAGGAGACCCGGGTGAAGACCGAAGACGGCGTTGTCCACGGCGGCCCGGTGTTCTACATCAAGAAGGCCTTCCCCTCGGGCTTCGGCAGCTTCCTGGCGGGCTTCTTCGCGGTGGCCATCATCCTGGCTCTGGGCTTCATGGGCAGCATGGTGCAGTCCAACTCCATCGGCGAGACCTGCAGCAACGCCCTGGGCATTCCCTCCTGGGTCATCGGCGCTGCCGTCACCCTGGTGGCAGCCCTCATCTTCCTGGGCGGCATCCAGCGCATCGCCGCGGTGACGGAGAAGCTGGTGCCCGTGATGGCGGTGCTCTTCCTCCTGGGCGGCTTTGTGGTGCTGATCGTCCGCATCCGTTACCTGCCGGAGACCTTCGGCATGATCTTCCGCTACGCCTTTGTGCCCAACGCCATCATCGGCGGCAGCATCGGCTATGCCATCAAGACCGCCATCAGCCAGGGCGTGAAGCGGGGCCTCTTCTCCAACGAGGCCGGCATGGGCTCCACCCCCCACGCCCACGCCATGGCCAATGTGAAAAAGCCCCACGACCAGGGCGTTGTGGCCATGATCGGTCTTTTCATCGACACCTTTGTGGTGCTGACCATGACGGCCCTCGTGGTGATCTCCACCCTCTATGCCGGAAACGGCGTGCTGGCTTCCGGCACGGCGGAGGGCATCAGCAAGACCAACATGGCCCAGCTGGCCTTCTCCTCCGTTCTGGGTGAGCGCTTCGGCCCCCTGTTCGTGGCCCTGTGCCTGCTGTTCTTCGCCTTCTCCACCATTCTCAGCTGGAACTACTTCGGCAAGATCAACGTGGAATACCTCTTCGGCAAAAAGGCGGTGCCGGTGTACTCCGTGATCGCCCTGGTCTTCCTCTTCCTGGGCTCGGTGCTGTCCAACGACCTGGTGTGGGAGCTGGCAGACCTGTTCAACCAGCTCATGGTGATCCCCAACGTCCTGGCGCTCATCGCCCTCTCCGCCCTGGTGGTAAAGGCCGCCCGGCGCGACTGATCAAGGCCGCAGATCGGCACGCTGCAAAACGCACTGACATAGCAAAACCAGTTCGCAAACGTATCTCGCGATCCGTTTCCCTGCGCCAAAAGAAGCACATCCCTGTGAAACTCGCGTAGGGGAGGGCCTTGGCCCTCCCGGCGGAAGCAGGCACAATTTGCAAAAAATGTTCGGCGAATTCGCAGACGGTACGAATTCGCCGAACATTTTTCATAACAGCGCGATGTGCTTCCGGGAGGGGCAAGCCCCTCCCCTACGGCATTGACCGAGCTGTGCGCACACTACGCAGCACACCCTGCTTCCGGTTTTCAGCAGAAGCTTCAAGCGCAAATCTCAGATCCGGAGCGTCAGCACGTTCATGCCCAGGATGTTCTGATACTCCACGTCCCGGGCCATGCGGAAGACCAGCCGGATGCCCACGTTGCGGATGGGGTCCTCCCCCTC
>ONCI01000063.1 GCA_900316255.1 uncultured Eubacteriales bacterium
CTCATAGTCTGAGCATCTCTCTCCTTCTATCTTCCAATCCTTCCAGACAGCTACCAAGTCATTTTTGCTTCAAAACTCTCTTATGGGTGTTGGCACAAGGCCCTCCCCTACGTTGTGATCGGGAGCTTGCGCTCTGTTTTCGTATTTTGCAACAGCCCCCATGGGTCGCAGGAGAATCGGAAAACGCGGGGCTCGGAAGGATGGCGTTACTCCGCCAGGAGCTTGCGGAGACGGACCAGGTCCAGAATGTCCGTGGCGCCGTCCCGGTTCAGATCCGCGGCGGCGGGGATGAGATCCTCCTCTGGGAGACCCACCAGAGCCTTGCGCAGCTGCATCAGGTCCAGAGCGCTGAGGGTGCCGTCCCCGTTCAGGTCGCCAAGCACCAGGGAATCCACATCCAGCTCCAGGACGCCGCCCAGAGGAGCGCCCTTATACTCCGCGAAAGAGAGCTCCTCGTCGATGACAATGACCCTGCGGCTGCCGTAGCGGAAGGCATCCACAAGAATGGGGCAGCCGGTAAAGTCCAGCAGCAGATCTTCATTCATCCAGTAGCATGCGAAGCGGGAGAGCTTCGGGAGCTTGCCCAGGGTCAAGGTCTCCAGCGGCATGTCATAGCACTCCAGCACCCGCAGTTCGGGCAGCATGCTCACGTCCAGGGCGGTCATGCCGTTGCCTATGGTCCAGAGTACCCTCAGGCTGGAGCAGTCCAGCTCCTCCAGGAGGGTATTGGCATGCAGATCCAGGGCGCTGAGCGCATTGTCATTGCAGTACAAGTAATTCAGCTTGGCCAGTGCGGAGACGTCCAGCACCGCGATGCTGTTTTCAGAGCAGCTCAAACTGGTCAGCTCCGTACAGGCGCTCACGTCCAGAGCCGTCAGCCCGTTGCCGCTGCAATCCAGCGATTGCAGCGCCGCGTTGGTCTGCAGATCCAGCGCCATCAACCGGTTATAGCTGACGTCCAGGCTCTTCAGCAGCTCCAGCCCCGTAACATCCACGCTTTCCAGCTGGTTGCAGCAAAGGGAAACGGTCTTTACTGCCGTGTTTTCGCTGAGATCCACCGCGGTCAGTTCGTTGCCTTCCGCATCCAGGTACTCCAGCGCATAGAAGTACTCGATCCCCTTGAGGGAAGCGATGGCCTTGCTGATCACCTCGATCTGTTTTACGGCCTCGCGCTCGGCGCCGGTCAGATAGCCGTCGCCGCTGGGGTCGAAGTTCTCCGCCACGTAGGCGCGGAAGATGGCGTCGGGGAAGTGGGCCTCGTCGATGGGGATGTACTCCATGGTGTAATGCAGCGCGGCGGCAAGCAGAGGCTCGTTATAGCCGGCAACCGACATGTCCGCCCACTGGAGCGGTGTGCCGCGGAAGTACACGTCGGCCAGGGCCGTGCAGCCGTAGAAGGCGCCGGTATCCACCGTGGTCAGGCTTGCGGGAAGGTTCACGCTGGCCAGGGCGGTGCAGCCGCGGAAGGCCTGATACCCGATCTCCGTGAGGCCGTCGGGCAGGGTCAGCTCGGTGAGCTTGGTGAAGGACACGAAGGCGTTGTCGCCCACGGAGGTGACGCCCTCCAGGATCTCCACGCCGGTGACGTATTCCTTGAAGCTGTACCAGGGCGTATCCCAGTTGTGCTCAAAGTCGGGCATGGGCCCCTCACCGGAGACGGTGAGCACACCGTCGGCAAAGCTCCACTGAAGGCCGTTTTCCAGCATGCCGTAGCTGGGCGCGCAGTGGAGATCGGCATTCAGCAGCGGGTCGTTTTGGCCGGCGATCTGAATGGCGTTCCACTGGGGCAAAATGCCGTCATACCACACGTCGGTAAGCGCATCGCAGGAGGCGAAGGCCGCGTAGCCAACGTCCGTCATGCTGACGGGGATGGTGACGCTGCGCAGGCCGCTGCAGTAGTAGAAGGCGCCCTCGGGGATGCTGTCACCGCCCTGGAAGATGACGCTGGTGAGGCCCGTGCAGTTGGCAAAGGCGTGTGCCCCGATGCCGCCGAAGCTCAGGGAGGCGGGCAGAATGAGATCGGAGAGGCTGCTGCAGCCCTCAAAGGCACGCGCTCCGATGTCGGCGAGAGCGTCCGTGAACTCCAGATAGTTCATATGGGAGCAGCCCCGGAAGGCGCAGTCGCCGATGCTCTCCAGCTGCTCGGGCAGGTAGAGATAGGGCAGAGCGGAAAGACCCTCGAAAGCATGGTCGCCGATGCCGGTGCAGCAGTTGTTGATCGACACGTAGTCCACATGCACCAGTCCTGCGAAGGCATAGTCGCTGATATAGGTGATACCGCCGGCCGGGTCGTTCAGCTTGCCCTCGACCCAGATCCCGTTGATGCTGTCGCGGTATTCATACCAGGGAGGCGTCCCCTGGGAGGCGAAATCCGGCATACGGCCGGGGCCGCGGACATGCAGCCCGCCCTGGGAATTCACCCACCAGTAGATGTCCCCGTAGAGCCGGCCCCGGGCCACCAGGAACTTGGTGGGCGGGTCGATGGCCGAGTTGTTGGACCCGATGTTGACCAGCTCCCATTCCTCCTCGGTGGCGGCATATTCTATCATGTCCACGGTGCCGACCTGATAGAAGGCGTAGTCCTCGATGGTCTGCAGGGAGGCGGGGAACTGCACCCAATCCAGGGCGGCGCATTTCCAGAAGGCGCGCTCGCCGATGGTGGTCACGCCCTCGGGGAAGGAGAGCATCGAAAACTCCGGGCAGTTCGAGCAGAAGTAGGCGGGCACAGCGCTGACGGAGGCCGGGAAGTTCAGACCCATCAGGTGTGGGCAGTCGCGGAAGACGCTCTGACCCAGGATGCGGACGCTGTTCGGGAACTGCACGCTGTCCATGCCCGCCTGGGTGAAGGCGTAGTCGTATACGGCGATCAGGCCCTCTGGCAGCACCAGATCCTGGCCCGGGAGCCCCACGCTCTCGAAAGCCCGGACCTGAATGATCTGCAGGCCGGCCGGGAAGTTCAGGGTCTCCAGCCCGGAGCAGTTCTTGAAGGCGGACGCGCCGATGTAGGTGATGCTGTCGGCCAGCTCCGCGGTCCGGGCCCGCTCCAGGCCGAAGAAGGCGGAGCTGCCCACGGTGGTGACGCCGTCCAGCACCCGGACGCCGGTGATCATCCGCTGATAGTCGAACCAGGGCTGGTCCTCTGCCGCTTCGAAGTCCGGCATGGGGCCGCTGCCGCTGATGGTCAGGATGCCGTCGGTGGAATAGGACCAGGTGAGCCCGTTGGCGAAGCCGGCGCTGGTGGGAAGCACATGGAGCGTGGCGGCCAGCAGCGCTTCGTTGCCGGTTTCGCTGATGCTGATGGCCTTCCACTCGGTGAGGGTGCCATTGTAATAGACGTCGGTAATGGCGCTGCAGTGATAGAAGTTGTTGGCGCCCAACAGGGTCAGGCTGTGGGGAAGGCGGACGACCTGCAGACCCTCACAGTTGTAGAAGGCGGAACCCAACATTTTTGTAACACCCTCGGGGACCTCCACTTCCGTCAGGCCGGTGCAGCCGCTGAAAGAGAAAGCGGTCAGCTGGGGGAGACCGGTGGAAAGCGTGAGTGCGGTCAGCCCGGAGCAGTTTTCAAAGGCTGAGATGGCGATGGAGGTGACAGTGTCGGGGATGACGAGCTCCGTCAGGCCGGTGCAGCCGTAAAAGGCGGAATTGCCGATGGTCGTGAGCCCCTCGGGAAGCGCCAGCTCGGTCAGGCCGGTGCAGTTCTTAAACGCATTGGGATCGATCGTTTTCAGTCTTGCCGGGAGCGTCAGATCCGTCAGAGACGCGCAGCCGTTGAAGGCGTCAATGCCGATGAGTCCCACGCTGTCGCAGAGCTCCGCGGTCTTCAGATTGGTCAGCCCGGCGCAGCAGTATTTGGGGATGGAGGTGACGGTGCCGGTGACCCGCAGGGTGTGGATGCCGTTTGCGGAACTGTGCCAGGGCTGATCCGCGGCGCTGGCGAAGGTATTTCCCGTGCCGCCGCTGCCGTAGATGGTCAGCACGCCGTCATCGCTGAGAGACCAGGACACGTTAACGGTTATCTGGCCGCTGCTGGGAGCCAGGTGCAGCGTGGCGTTCAGGAGCGGCTGGTTATCCGTCTCATTGATGATGACGGCGTCCCACATGACCTGTGCGCCCCCGTAGTACACGTCCGCCAGAGAGGTGCAGTTCCTGAAGGCACCCTTCTCAATGGACGTCACGCTGGTGGGGATGGTGACCGCGGTGATGGAGGTCGATGGTCTCCATCCCGTTGGGAATCGTCAGGTTGCCGTTGAGCCCGGCACCGCTGAAAGCATTGTAGCCGATGCTCCGCAGGGTAGTCGGTAGGCTGATCTCGTGCAGCGCGCCGCAGCTCACAAAGGCGAAGTCCCCAATGCTCTCCGCGGCCGGGATGGAGATCGAACTCAGGTGATTGCAGCTGTGGAAGGCGTAGGGCCCGACGGTGACGGCGGCGGGCAGGGTCACGGACTGCAGCGCGGTGCAGTTCCGGAAGGCGCTTTCGCCGACGGTCTCCAGGGCGGGCATGACCACGCGGTTCAGCAGGACGCAGCGGCAGAAGGCTTCTTCGCCCACAGTGGTGCAGGCATCGAAATAGGCGTCGGTCACGCCGGCGCAGCCGTAGAAGGCCCGGTCGCCGATGGTGAGGACGCCGGAACCGCTCACCAGACCCATGGTGGTGCAGCCCTCAAAGGCCGAGACGCCGATGGAGCTGATCGAATCATGGATACCCGGCGCGTGCAGGCTGGTGCAGCCGTAGCAGCACTCGTCCGGGATCGCGGTCGTGCTGGCGGGGAACTCGATGCCGCTGAGCTTGGCACAGCCCCGGAAGGCGGCGGCGCCGATGCTGTTGACGCTGTCCGGCAGGTCGATGTTCTCCAGCTTGGTGCAGCCCCGGAAGGCGTTCTCGCCGATGACCCTCAGCGAATGATACAGGCTCACCTCGGTCAGGGCGGTACAGCCGTTGAAGGCGTTTTTGCCGACCTTCGTGACGCCGACGCCGATCTGCACCCGGGGGATCTCATCGACATAGGCGCGCCAGGGCACGTTCGCCGTGTCGTCCCAGTCGTACATACTGCCGTTGCCTGTGATCGTCAGACTTGTGCCGTCGTAGGTCCATACCACGCCGATGCCGCAGATGCCGGTGTCCAGGGCCAGATAATGCTTCGCGGCGTTCTCGATGGCCATGTTGTTGGATTCGATGTCGATGCCCAGGAAGGCGGTCTTGGTCCCGTGGTAATACACGTCCGCCAGACTGGAGCAGCCGTAGGAGGCAAAAGGCTGGATCACGGTGATCGTGGCGGGCAGATAGAGGGTCTTCAGACTGCTGCAGCCGGAGAAGGCGCTGCTGCCCACGGTGGTGACTCCGGTGCAGATCTTCACCGTCTTGATCTGGCTCCGGTAGGAAGCCCAGGGCGTGGCGCTGCCGGAGCTGTAGTCGTCCATGGCGCCGCTGCCGGCGATGAACATGATGTCGCCGTAGACGCACCACTGCAGATCGTCCCCGCACATATGGTCGGGATCGTCCTCCATCAGCACCAGCTCGGCGTACAGCAACGCATCGTTTCCGATGGAACTGATGTACTCCTCTACCCGCGGCCAGTCGGACAGCTTCCCGTCGAAGTACACCGTGGTCAAAAGGTCGCAGCCGGAAAAGGCGTCCGCGCCGACTATGATGAGAGAAGTGGGGAGCTTGACCTCGGCCAGACTGGTACATCCGGAGAAAGCGCCGCCCCAGACGTACTGGACCCCGGAGCCCAGGGCCGCGTATTGGAGCCCGGTGCAGCCCTCGAAGGCGTTGGAGCCGATGCCGGTCATGCCGCCGGTGGTGACAAAGCTGTTCAGTCTGGTGCAGTATTCAAAGCAGTGGGCCGGGATGCTCTTGACCTCGCCGGGGAAGATCGCCTGGGTCAGCCCGGTGCAGCCGGAGAAGGCGCCCACGTCCACCGATTTCAGATTGCTGGTGGAGTTGAAGAGCGGGTAGATCGAAGTGATGCCTGTGCAGTCCTTGAACGCGTAGGCGCCGATCTTTTCCACCGAGCCGGGCAGGATGCCGATCACGTTGCCGTAGCAGCCCGGCTGGTCGCCCAAGCGGACGCAGCCCTCAAAGGCGTGGTCGCCGATCTCCTTCACGTCGCTGGAGAGCAGGAAATCCCAGGCTTTGGTCAGACCGTAGAAGGCGTAGTTGCCGATGCGGCTGACCTGGGAGCCCACACGGACCGTATAGATCTGATCCCGGTACTGATACCAGGGAGCGTCGCCGGGATTCTCATAATCCGCCATGGGGTTGTGCAGAACGCTGTTTTTGATCTCCAGCGTGCCGTCCTCGTACAGGTTCCACAGCGTACCGCCCGACAGGCCAAAGTCGACGGACTGCAGCCCGTCTCCCGGGGGCGGCAGGGCGTCCGGGTCCGCGGCCTCGCCGGGGACGGGCGCTTCGGGATCCTCTTCTGTGACAGGGGCGATGACGCCTCCGTCCTCTGCCGGCTGGATGCTGCCTTCTCCGCCCTCCGGCTCCTCCGCCAGGGCGGAGGCCGGGAACAGGCTGAGGAGCATGAACAGCGCCATCAGCAGGCTCAAAAATCGTTTGCTGCTTCTCATGGGGCATCCTCCTTTATCGTCAGTCGTTTTTATACATCCGGAAGTCAAGTGTATAGACCAATCCACAATAAGAATAACATGAAAGCATGATCTTGTCCAGCAAAACAAAGGCCGGTTTTCGCGAAATTTGGGCGGGACTCGGCTTCCCCCGGAGGGGAAGCCGGAGCGCGTCTCACGGAAGCGTCGTGACGGATGGGGTGGAGATCCTGCCGCCCTTGTGCGGGAGGACGAGGGCGGCAGGGGTCAACACCTCATCCGTCATCCGCCTCGCGGGAGATCGGCGGATTCCACCTCCCACACTGTCATCCTGAGGAGGTGAAACCGACGAAGGATCCCGACGGCGCAGGAAGGATATATCGCGGTGCACACGGAAATTTTTCGCAGGAATACTTTGTGTATTCCAAGAAAAAGTGACAAAATCAGGGCACAAATTGTCCGGGAGGCGCCGTAGGCGATTTGATCAGCGTTTACTCAAGGAGAAGGCAGGGGCGGGAAGTCGGGAGGGAAGGCAAGATGGCGCTTGCAAGCGGCGCGGGGAGCGGCTATAATGGGGCGAGCCGACAGCATACGGGTCGGCCCCCCTATCGCCCCTCAGGGGCAGTACCCCCAAGGGGGAAGCAAGACGAAAAGGAACGATCGCCATGCCGAATGTCATCGAGATCACAGAATTTGCGGCGCCGGAGCTGGACGTGTACGCCCGGCTCACGGAAAACCAGCTGGTGAACCGGGCGGACCCGGAAAACGGGCTCTTCATAGCCGAAAGCCCCAACGTGATCCTGCGGGCCCTGGACGGGGGCTGCGAGCCCGTGTCCCTGCTGATGGAGCGCCGGCACATCGACGGCCAGGCCAAAGAGGTGGTGGAGCGCTGCGGGGACATCCCCCTCTACACCGCGCCCCTGCCGGTGCTGACGGAGCTCACCGGCTTTCCCCTGACCCGGGGGGTGCTCTGCGCCATGCGCAGGCGGCCCCTGCCGAAGCCGGAGGACATCTGCCGCGAGGCAAGGCGCATCGCCGTGCTGGAAAACATCATGAACCCCACGAACCTGGGGGCCATCTTCCGCTCCGCCGCGGCCCTGGGCATGGACGCGGTGCTGCTGACCCCGGCCTGCTGCGATCCCCTGTACCGCCGCTCCGTGCGGGTCAGCATGGGGACGGTGTTCCAGGTGCCCTGGGCCTACCTGGGGGAGGACGTGAGCCAGTGGCCCGAGCCGGGGATGACCCGGCTCCGGGAGCTGGGCTTTCGCTCCGCCGCCATGGCCCTGCGGGAGGATGCCGTCTCCATCGACGATCCGGCGCTGATGGCGGAGGAGAAGCTGGCCATCGTGCTGGGCACCGAGGGGGACGGCCTGGGAGACGGTACCATTGCCGACTGCGACTATACCGTGCGCATCCCCATGAGCCACGGGGTGGATTCCCTGAACGTGGCGGCGGCCAGTGCGGTGGCCTTCTGGCAGCTGGGGAGGCGGCCATGAGCACCTGGTACCCGAGCTTTTACCCGGCCTTTCGCTGCCGGGCCGACCGCTGTCGCCACAGCTGCTGCCGGGGCTGGGAAATCGACGTGGACGAGCAGAGCGCGGCGCTCTACCGCAAGCTCCCCGGGGAGCTGGGGGACGAGCTGCGCCGGGCCCTCTTTGCCGATGAGGAGGGCTGGCATTTCCGCCTGGACGGGGAGGAGCGCTGTCCCTTCCTGGAAGCCGACGGGCTTTGCCGGCTCATCAAGCGCCTGGGCGAGGAAGCCCTCTGCGATATCTGCGCCCTGCATCCACGGTTTTTTGAGGAGCTGGACGCGGACGAGCTCTGGGGCCTTGGCCTCAGCTGCGAGGAGGCAACGGACCTGCTGCTGGGGGAGAAGGCGCTGCGCTTCGTGTGCAGGGAGACCGGGGAGATCCTGGATCTGCCGGGCCTGGTGCATTACGTGGGGCTTGCCGTGCCCCGGGAGACCCTGCGCTACCGCCCGCGGATCGACGAGCAGCGGCGGTGGGAGATCCTCCGGCGCTTCGGGAAGACGGAGCCCATCGACGAAGCCTGGCCCGAAGAGCTGAAAGCGCTGGAAGCTTCGCCCCTGCCGCAAGCGTGCCGGGACGAGGACTACCAGCGGATCTATGAATACCTTCTCTATCGGCAGATCGAAAAGGCGGAGGAGCGGGACTGGGAGAGCATCGCGGACTACGCGGCGCTCTGCACCGACTTTGTGGTACTGTGGGACGCGCTGGTGCCGGACACCGCCGGGCATCTGCGACGCTTTTCCGAGCAGATCGAATACAGCACCGAGAACGTGGAGATCCTGATGGGATAATAGAAATTCGGAGTTCGAGATCCGGAATGGGCCAAGGCCTCAATTCCGCATTCCGAACTCCGAATTTCGCATTTTCAGCCCGCGTCGTCTGCCAGCGTCTCGAAGTAGTCGGCCTCGGAGGCGAAGAGGCAGTAGCGCCCGTCCACCAGTCCGTAATACCCGCTTGCCGTAAAATATCCTCTCATGGCTGTGCCTCCTTGTTGTTTTCTGAGCTCAGTATAGCGGAGGCGCTGTCCCATAAAACGGACTTTCAAAACAGCTTTTTTCTTCCCTTTCGCGTTAGGGTGTGTTATACTGATCGCGAGAAGAAAAAGGGAGGGATCGAGATGCCGAAATCGCCCAATCAAAAGCTGAAGCTGCTGGTTCTGCTGCGCTTTCTGGAGCGGCAGAGCGACGAGAAGCACCCGGTGACCCTGGCGCAGATGCTCGAGGAGCTGGCCCGCTGGGACATCAGCGCCGAGCGGAAGAGCCTCTATGACGACCTGGAGACCCTGCGGAGCTTCGGGGCGGACGTGGTGACGCTCCGGGGCAAGACCCCGGGCTACTACCTGGGAGCCCGGGACTTCGAGCTGCCGGAGCTGAAGCTGCTGGTGGACAGCATCCAGTCCTCCAAGTTCATCACCGGGAAAAAGACCCTGGCCCTGATCCGTAAGCTGGAGGGACTCTGCAGCGTCCACGAGGCCCAGGTCCTGGAGCGGCAGGTCTTTGTGCGGGGCCGGGTCAAGAGCATGAACGAGAGCGTCTATTATAACGTGGATGCCATCTCCGACGCCATCAGCCGGGACCGGGCTCTGCGCTTTCGCTACTTCGAGTTCACCGTGGCGGGGGAGCGGCACTACCGGCACGAGGGGGGCTATTACCAGCTCAGCCCCTATGCCCTCATCTGGGACGATGAGAACTATTACATGCTGGCCTGGGACGAGGCGGAGGGCCGATTCAAGCACTTCCGGGTGGACAAGATGACCCACATCACCGCCCTGGACCGGCCCCGGGACGGGAAGGATGCCTTTGCGCAGCTGGATATGTCGGTGTATTCCCAGCGGGTCTTCGGCATGTTTGCCGGCGAGACCCAGCCGGTGCGCATGCGCTTTGCCCGGCACCTGGCCGGCGCCGTCATCGACCGCTTCGGCAAGGAGGTGCTCCTCATCCCCGAGGGGGAGGAGAGTTTCACCGTGACGGCGGAGGTGGCGGTGAGCCCGCAGTTTTTTGCCTGGGTCTTCGGCTTCGGCACCGAGGCGGAGATCCTGTCCCCGGAGGCCGTCCGCCGGGAGGCGGGGCGGCAGGCGGCGGACATCGCCGCGAAATATCGGGAATGAGCGGGGACGCTTCCTTTCCGAAATGGACAGACTTTCCCTTGCATTGTGATGGCGGATACGATACAATAAAATGTGTACCATAATCCGCTGCTGCGGAAATGAGAGAAGATCACAGCCGGGCCGGGTACGGCCCGTGTTCAGCCGAGGCGCTGATATAGGAGGAAGCGACCATGTTTTGTAAGTATTGCGGCAAGCCCATCGACGAGGGCACCATGCGCTGCAGGATCTGCGGAAGGCCGGTTGGCCCCCTGGAGGGCGGAAACGGCTTCTGGGACCTGCTGGAAGGAAAGAAGGAGGAGCCCGAAAAGACGGAAGAGGTTCCGGTCCGGACGGATCCCGCCCTGGCGGAGGAGATGAAGAGCCTGCGGGAGGAAGTGGAGAAGCTGCGCAGGGAGCGGAAGATGCACCCCGCCGGGAAAAGCGCGGCGCCCGCCGTGATGGCGGCGCTGCTGGGCCTGCTGGCCATGGCGCTGGGCGTGTTTGTCCTGTACCAGATGCGCGCCGCGGACGCGCGGATGCAGAGCCTGGAGCGGAGACTGGAGGAGTCTCAGACCAGGATCCTCGCCATCGAGCAGGCTGCAGCCGGTCAGGAGCAGAGCCAGGCGGAGGAGCAGAGCGCCGCCGCCGGCGATCGCAAGTGGCAGGGCATCGGAGATCTCACCGGGATCCCCCTGCAGCCCAGCCAGCAGCTTTTCGAAGGCCCCAACAAGGGCGACAATGACAACCGGGGCCAGAGCATCCGTCTGGGCTACCCGGAATACTTTGAGGAGACGCCCATCTTCACCGCCCGCTTCCTGGGGCAGCCCGGGACCTACCGCTATTACTGGGTCAGGGTGGAGACGGACGAGAACACCAAAGAGGTCTTCTTTACCCCGCTGACGGAGGAAGAGGGCTACATCTTCCGCAATCCCACCGCCGGCGACCAGGACAAGATCTATCGCCTGTCCATCGGCGGCGAGGTGAAGGAGGAGCACCTGGGCCACTATGCCTTCATCGTGGTGGATACCCAGACGCGCTTCGGCTATGTGAGCCAGATCGTGGAGCTCTATGACCGGGCTGAGCAGGTCCTGGCCCCCGCGGAGGAAAGCGGACAGAGCGGCGGCGGCGGAAACGCCGCGGAAGAGACCGGTGACGGCAATGGCAGCTAATACGGAGACCGGAAACGGCATGATGGGGATCACGGGCTTTCTCTTTTCCGTTTGCGGCGAGAAGAAGCCTGACAACGGGGAGGACAGCTTTGTCTATGCCCTGAACGAAAGCCGCGCCATGGTGGGCGTGTTCGACGGCGGCCCCGGTGCCGGGCAGAGCCCCGCGCTGAAGGGAAAAAGCGGCGGGTATCTGGCATCCAGGGCGGCGGCCGCGGCCTATCTCCACTGGTTTGAGGCGCTGCAGCCGGGACAGGAGAACGGCGCGGAGGACGTGAAGGAGCGCCTTCGGCAGTACCTGAGACTCTGCCGGGAGCAGGCCGGGGCGGACTTTGCCGGTAGGCTTTCCGCCAGCGGGGCGGCGGCGATCTGCCGTCCGGCCCGGGGCGGCGCGGACGTGCAGCTCCAGTGGGCGGGAGACTCCCGGGTCTATCTGCTGGACGGCGCCGGCCTTGCACAGCTGACCGAGGACGACACGGGCGGCCTGGACGCCATGCAGAGGCAGTCTCAAGACAAGGCGCCGACCAATGTGATCCGTCTGAACGGGGACTTCAGCATCCACACGGCGAGACTCACCGTGAACCGGCCTTGCCTGCTCTTCGCCGCCACCGGGGGCTGCTTCGGTCAGCTCTCCACCCCGATGGAGTTTGAGTACCTGCTGCTGAGCACGCTGCAGAACGCCCCGAATGCCGAGAGCTGGGAGAAAAACCTGGCCGAGAGCATCGGCAAGGGGGCAGAGGACGACTACAGCCTCTGCGGTATCGCCCTGAACGCGGGCAGCTTCGACGAGCTGAAGCGGCAGCTGGCCGGGCGGACCAGCCAGCTGTACCGGACCTATATCCGCGGCCTGGACGCCTGTACCGCGGAGGAGAAGCTGCAGCTCTGGGAGCATTATAAGGCGCATTATCACCGACTTCTCTGCCGCGTGTAAGCGGCTTGAGGCGGGAGATCACAGGATTTTTACCGAAGGAAGAAAGCGGGTTTAGCATGTCAACGAAACGAAAGAGCCCTGTGGGCGTGAAGATCATCGCCTGTCTGCTGCTGTTGGGAAGCCTGGCGGCGCTGGCGCTGCCCTGGATGAAGCTGGCCGCAGAGGTGGGGCCGAACCAGACGCGGATGAGCCCGGGAGAAGTGATCCAGAATTTTGCGGGGCTGGACGCCGCCGCGGTGTTGGATACGGTCCGGTCAGAACTTGCATCCATCGGTATCGGGCCGGACCTCAGCGCTCTGAGCGATCTGGTGCACCGGCTGATGGACGGCCGCTTCCTGCCCCATGAGATGGGCATCGCGTGCCGGGATCTGGCGACAGTATTTCGGGACGCCAAGCGGCTGGATCTGGCCGGGACCATGGAAACAGTGGCCTACGGCGTCTGGGGCGTATTCGCGCTTCTGGCGCTGCTGGGCTTCATCGCGCTGATCTGCCAGCTGACGGATCACCGGGGCGGCATCGTGCCCTACTTCCTGCTGGGCGCCCTCATCACGGGGGGACTGCTCTTCCTGCGGCAGACGGCCAACGACTACCTGGCGCGGGAGAGCGCGAGCCTGCTGGCAAGCTATGGCATGAGCGGCCTGATCCAGTATCTGGGCATCAATCTGGAGATCGTGAAAATGGGCATCGGGGCCTATCTCTGCCCCTTCCTTGCCCTGCTTTCCCTGCTGCTGATGGGGATCAAGAAAAAGGCGCCGGAGCCCCGCTATGAGGCCAGCCCCTATCCCGCCCGCAGGACCGGGGCCCAGCAGTCCCGTCCCGCGCAGAAAACCGCACAGGCATGGCAGGAGATGAGCAAGGAACTCGGGACGTCGGCCGATCCCGCGTCCAGACCGAGCCAGAGCACTGCGTCCAGACCGAATCAGAACGCCGCGTCCGGACCGAGCCAGAACGCCGCGCCCAGACCGAACCAGAACGCCGCGCCCGCGGCGGCAGCGGCGTCCATCCAGGCCGGACGGGTCCCCCTGCCCGGAGAACAGAGCTGGACCTGCACCTACTGCGGAAGACGGATGGAAGCGGACAAGAATTTCTGTGACCTCTGCGGCAGCACCCGACCCAAGCGCCGGGAGGCGATTTACTGCAGCGCCTGCGGCGCAAAGCTGCGGCCGGACGCCCGCTTCTGCAGCAACTGCGGCAGGAGCGTTATGACGGAAGAGAGAAGCGGCGGAGCTGCCGCCGAGGATCAGAGAGAAACGCAGGAGAGAAGGCCGTGAGCCTTCGCTTCCCCTGCTGAAACAGCCAATGCCGCCGCACCCCGGCCCTTCGGAGGGAAGGAACGGGCGGCGGAAGGCTGACAGAGCGCTTTGCACCGGATAAAGGAGAGACGAGAGATGACAGCTTGTCCGCGCTGCGGTGAGCCCATTTCGACAACTGAAGAGTTCTGCCCGGCCTGCGGAGCGGAGATCCTGCCGGAGGCGGCAGTTCCGGAAGAAGCTGCGGCTCCGGAGAGCGTCATCCCGGCGGAAGAGGAGATTTCCCCGGCAGAGGATACTGCCCCGAGGGAGGAGCCTGTCACGGAAGAGGAGCCTGACCCGGCAGAAGAGCCCGCCCCGGCAGAAGAGCCTGCCACGGAAGGGGAATCCGCCCCGGCGGAGGAACCTGTCACGGAAGAGGAGCCCGCCCCGGCGGAGGAACCTGTCACGGAAGAGGAGTCCGCCCCGGCAGAAGAGCCTGCCACGGAAGAGGAGTCCGCCCCGAGGGAGGAGCCTGTCACGGAAGAGAAATCCGCCCCGGCGGAGGAACCTGTCACGGAAGAGGAATCCGCCCCGGCAGAAGAGCCTGCCACGGAAGAGAAATCCGCCCCGGCGGAGGGGCCTGCACCGGAAGAGGAGCCTGTCCCGGAGAAGCGGCCCGGCCTGCTGGAAACGCTGCGCCGCATGCGGGAGGAACAGAAGCCTGCGATCCTGTTTAACGCCGAGCTCAGGAGAAAGGTCCTGCGGCGGATCGGCTATACGCTGACGGCGCTGGGGCTGCTGGCCCTGTTTGGCCTGGCGCTGTTCCTGATCCACATGCAGAGGCAGCAAAAAGTGACCGAAGCGGAGCCGGTGGGAAAGACAAGCTCTCTTCCCGCAAGGACTGCGGTGATCAACTACTTTACGCCGCCGGAGGCGGAGCGGGTCCGCACGGAAGCGGAACTGAGCTTCCTGCCGGACGAGCTGATCGCGGTGGCGGAAGAGGGCATCCCCTATACGGATATGGAGCGCTTTTTCGGCGAGCGCGGGATTCGGGTCGCGGGCTATGTGGAGCTCACGGAGACCTACCAGCTGCGTCTGTCCGGCAAGCACAGCCTGTACGGGCTGGGGAGACTGATCGAGGAGCTGGAGGCGGAGGAGCAGATCGCCTGCGCGGCGGTGCACACGGTCTGGGAGCCTGCGGGCTGTACCGTCCCCGAGGACCCCTGGGACAAGAGCGCCGATTGGGAGGAAATGAAACCGGGCGCCTCCAACTGGGGCCTTGCCGCCGTCGGCGCCCCGGAGAGCTGGGAGCGCTTTGAGCCGGGCACGGTGCGCCTGGGACTGATCGACAGCGCTTTTGACGGAGAACACGAGGATCTGCGCTTTGGGCTGCTGCGCGCCAACGAGAGTTACAGCCGCAGCCGGAGCGCGGAACAGACAGAGCTGTGGCAGCACGGGACGGCGGTGGCGGCCGTTGCCGGCGCACTGCACGATAACGAACTGGGCTTGAGCGGCGCGGCGGAGGACTGCCTGCTCTACGCCTTCGGCAGCAGCGGCCTCTGCTGCCAGATGGAGCAGATCTCCGCTCTGGCAGAGCTGGCAAACCAGGATGTTCGAGTGATCCAGCTGGGTCTGAGCTGGCAGGAGGAACTGCTGGAAGAGATCAGCCGGGAGGACGCCAGGGCCCGCCGCTATTACTGGAGCGAAGCCGCCCGGGTGGCGGAGGCCGGCCTGGAGCGACTGCTGGCAAAGGACTATGATTTCCTGCTGGTGCTGCCGGCAGGCAACGGCATCCAGGGTGAGGGCGCCGACGCAGCCCTGGTGAGTCCCTTTGCGGGCCTGAGCGAGACCAAACTGCGGCAGCGCATCCTGGTGGTGGGCGCCGCCGGACTGAACAGGGCGGGAGAGCTGACCGAGGCCTCCTTCAGCGGCCGGGGCGACCGGGTGGATCTGCTGGCGCCCGGCGTGGATATCTACACCGCCCTGCCCCAGGGGAACTACGGACGGCTGGACGGCACCTCCCTGGCGGCCTCCTTCGTGTCGGCCACCGCCGCGGAGGCCTGGGCCATGAACCCGGCTCTCAGCGGCGCGGAGCTGGGAGAACTGCTGCGCCGCGCGGGGGAGACCCCAGTTGCGGAAAGCGAGACCGGACTTCTGGACATGACGGCGGCGCTGGCTGCGGCGGAAAAGGGGGCGAAGGCTCTGCCTGACCGGGCAGAGGAGGAGCTGGCCCTGGACGCCTATGCCGCCCTGCTGCACGAGGGCGTGCAGCTGCAGGGCAGAGACGCGAGCGTGCGCCTGCCCGCCCGGCATTATCTCCTGCTGGACATGGACGGAGACGGGCTGGAGGAGCTGCTGGTCTACGCCCTGAGCGAACAGGACCAGAGCGCAAGCTTTGCGGTATACGGCTTCCGGAACGGGGAGCTGTGGGAACTGGGCAACGCCTGGGAGACCTGCCGTTTCGCCTCGTGGGCCAACATGTCCCTGACCCTGGAGGTCTGCGAGGGCCGCTTCCTCTACGCCGCGGCGGAGAAGAACTCCGGCAGCTACGGAGAGATGGGCGAGCGCTTCTGGCTGCGCTATGACGGAGCTGTGCTGAGCAGGGATCCGCTGAGGACGGGACCCGCTTCCCGGAGACAGCAGAGACAGGAGCGAGGAGAGAGAATATGCCCCTTCTGATCGTTCGCAACGACATCACAAAGATGCGCACAGATGCCATCGTCAACGCCGCAAAGCCCAGCCTGCTGGGCGGCGGGGGCGTGGACGGCGCCATTCACGCCGCGGCGGGGCCGGAGCTGCTGGAGGCCTGCCGCAAGCTGGGCGGCTGCCCGCCGGGACAGGCGCGGGTTACGCCGGGCTTCCGGCTGCCCTGCAAATGGGTGATCCACACGGTGGGGCCCGTCTGGCAGGGCGGCGGGGCCGGGGAGCGGGAAACGCTCCTCTCCTGCTACCGCAGCAGCCTGGAGCTGGCGGAGAGCCTTGGCTGCGAGAGCCTGGCCTTTCCCCTCATCTCCTCCGGCGCCTACGGTTACCCCAAGGAGGCGGCGGTGGAGACGGCCCGGGAGGCCATCCAGCGCTTCCTCTGGGAGCACGAGATGAGGGTCTATCTGGTGATCTACGGGGAGGAAAGTCTGGCCGCCTCCCACAAGTATTTTGACGAGATCCGGGAATACATCGACAGCGCCTATGTGCGGGAGCACCCCTACCGGAGAAACCGCCGGGAGAGCCTGTTCCACCGCTGGGAAGACGATCCGGACCTTCCGGAGCTCTGCGCGGAGAGGCCCGATATGCACTTTGAGGCGGCGAGCATGCCGCTGCCCCAGTCAGCCTGGGAGAAAGAAGAGGCAGCGCCGGCTCCCCCGGAGCAGATCTTTCCGGAGACAGCGCAGGAAGCCCCGGAGCAGGCCTTCCCGGAGATGGCTCCCAAGCCCGCGCCCCAGGCAGCGCAAAAGGAAAGCGCTCCGGCGTTTTTCCATGACGTGCTGTTCTCCGCGTCCTTTGACAGCCGCTTCGGCCGCCTGGACGAGAGCTTCCAGCAGATGCTGCTGCGGAAGATCGACGAGCGGGGCATGACGGACGCCGCATGCTACAAGCGGGCCAACATCGACCGCAAGCTCTTCTCCAAGATCCGCAAGGACGTGCGCTACAAACCCTCCAAGCCCACCGCCCTGGCCTTTGCCGTGGCGCTGGAGCTGGATGTGGAGGAGACGGAGGAGCTGCTGGAGAAGGCGGGCTTTGCCCTGTCCCGCAGCAGCCGCTTCGATCTGATCGTGCGCTGGTTCATCGAACGGCGGATCTACGATGTGTTCACCATCAACGAGGCCCTGTTCGAGTTCGACCAGGCGCTGCTGGGGAATGTGTCATGATCTATACGGAGAATACCAACAAGGCCCTGCGCCTTGCCTATGAGGCCCACCGGGGCCAGTTTGACAAAAGCGGCGTGCCCTATGTGTTCCATCCCCTGCACCTGGCAGAGCAGATGGATGATGAGGACAGCATCGTGGCGGCGCTGCTGCACGACGTGGTGGAGGACACCGCATACAGCCTGGAGGACCTGCGGGCCATGGGCTTTCCGGCCAGGGCGCTGGAGGCGGTGGCCCTGCTGACCCACGATCCCGCGGAGCCTTATCTCAGCTATGTGGCGCGGGTGAAGGAAAACCCCGTGGCCCGGCGGGTGAAGCTGGCGGACCTGCGCCACAACAGCGACCGGAGCCGCATCCAAAAGGTGACGGCGCGGGACCTGGAGCGGGTGGAGAAATACGCCGCGGCCATCCGGCTGCTGGAAGGATAAAAAGAGAAAGATCCGCCCCGTATGGGCGGAAGGGGAGGAAGATCCATGAAGCTGAACAAGATCGTCATCACCGGCGGCCCCAGCGCGGGCAAAACCACCGCCATGAGCTGGGTGCAGAACGCGTTCACCAAGCTGGGCTACACCGTTCTCTTTGTTCCGGAGACGGCCACGGAATTCATCACCGGCGGAGTGGCTCCCTGGACCTGCGGCACCAATCTGGACTATCAGAAGGTGCAGATGGAGCTGCAGCTGACCAAGGAGCGGCTCTTTGAAAAGGCCGCCCGTACCATGAAGGCGGAAAAGATCCTCATCGTCTGCGATCGGGGCGCCATCGACAACCGGGCCTACATGAACGACGAGGAGTTTGCCGCGGTGCTCCAGGAGGTGGGCAAAACCGAGAAGGAGCTGATCGAAAGCTACGACGCGGTGTTCCACCTGGTGAGCGCGGCTAAGGGCGCGGAGGAATTCTACACCCTGGCCAACAACGCCGCCCGCTATGAGACGGTGAACCAGGCAGTGGAGATGGACGACCGGCTCATCGAGGCCTGGAAGAGCAATCCCCACCACTATGTCATCGACAACTCCGTGGAGCTGCGGGAGAAGCTGAAAAAGCTGATTGCCCAGATCCGGGAGTTCCTGGGCGAACCCGCGCCCTATGAGATCGAGCGGAAGTTCCTGGTGGAGATGCCGGATCTGGCCGCCCTGGAAAAGATCCCCGGCTGCCGCCGGGTGGAGATCGAGCAGGCCTACCTGAAGACCGCCGCGGACGAGAAGATCCGGGTGCGCAAATGGGTGGAGGACGGCCGGGCCATCTACTACAAGACCCGGCGCCGCCGCCTCAACGACCGGAAGCTGGAGGTGGAGGAGCGGCTGACCCAGCGGGCCTACAAGGAGATGCTGGAGGAGGCCGGCGACACCCTGCAGCTGCTGCACAAGACCCGCTACAGCATTCCCTGGGAGGGGCAGGTCTTCCAGCTGAATGTCTATCCCTTCTGGCAGGACCAGGCCATCGTGAAGCTGGAGCTGAACGAGGAGGACGCCCTTGTCCAGCTGCCCCCGGCGCTGAAGCTGATCCGGGAGGTCACCGGCGAGCGGGAGTACAAGGACTACACCCTGGCCGCCCTGGAGAAGAACTGAACAGCAGGACAGACGTTAGAGACGCACTGCATCATAAAAAAGATCGGCGAATTCGCAGAAGCTGCGAGTTCGCCGATCTTTTTTACGCTGGTAAGCTCTTGGGCGCTTCGTCATCAGATCAATTCATTGCGCCGGGATCGGGGGAGCGGCGGATTCCGGAAAGCGTTCGTACCAGGAAAGGACGTCCCGGAGGAGGATCGGATAGCGCTCCCGGAAAAAGGAGAGCGTCTCGGCTTCCCCGGCCTCCCAGCGATCGGGGGAGACCTGATAGCGCAGACAGTAGTCCGTCCGCAGGGGCTCCCAGACCCGGTCCCAGGCCTGCAGCTGCTCCTCCACCCGCTCAGGGCTGAAGGCGGCAGAGCCGATCTCCCGCAGAGACTGCAGAAAGAGAAGACGGAAGCTCTCGTTTTGCATGGCGGCGGCAAAGAGGGGATAGTTTGCCATGGCGCGGAGAAAGTGGTTCGTGGAGGCGGAGGTGCTCGCATCCTGATAGAGACCGGCGCTGCAGCCGATGTCGTGGAGGATGTACTGCCAGCGCCCCTCCCGATAGGAAGCGTCCCGGGTCCGCCACAGGACATCGTTGACCTCCCGGAACCAGTCCCCGTCCCCGATGTAGATGCGCAAGGCACAGTAGTCTGCCAGGGACTGTACGTCCATGACGCGGCAGAAGCCCGCGTAGATCCGGGGATCGCCCAGATCTTTTTCCGCGTAGGCGGAAAGCTCCTCGTAGGCAGCCAAATCCTCCGGGCGGCCCGCCTCCAGCCTGCCGTCCTTGATGACAATCACCTGGGAGCGATCCACGCCGCAGCGCCGGTGGAGCATCTGGGCGGAGATCTTTTCCCGGAGCAGGTAGGGGCCCCAGTATTCCCCGTTGAGAAAGAGGACGGCGGGGCGGCAGTCCGGCACAAGGAGATCCCGGTCCCAGGCCAGGCTCTGCAGGAAGCAGTCTTTATATTTCAGGCCCTCGGTGTTGTTCCCGCCGGCCCGGAGGGTGAAGCTGCGGAGCTCATCCACCCCGGGAAAGAGCTCGTAACGCAGATATTTTTCGCCGTAGGCAGCCCGGAAATAGAGGTTAAAGGACTTCTGGCTGAAGCGCCGGGAGGCGCCGCCGGCAACGCGGATTCCCGCTGCCTGCTCCAGAACGGGGCGGTCTCCGCCGTCATAGAGCTGGAGGATGCAGGGCCGCTCCCAGGCCCGACCCCGCTGGGTGGCGTTGGATTCATAGAGCCACCACTGTCTCGCGCGGAGCACCTCCTGTCCCTTTTCCGTTTCCGCCCAGGCGGCATAGACCGCGCCCTTGACCAGGATCCCCCGGTCCTCATCCAGCAGATCCTCCGGCTCGGCAAAGACGGAGAGCACAAGGCAGCCGGGATAACGGGCGGCAAAGTCCGCGCCGAGAAAGTAGACCCGGGTCTGCGAGGCGGCGACGCGGCCCTCCGGGTCCAGCAGGGAGACCCGGAGGATCCTGCCGCAGGGGAGCTCCGCGCTCTCCAGCAGGGGCGTGTCCAGAGGGCAGAGGAGCCGATCCTTCTGCCGCAGCAGGGTCCCGGCTTCTTCCTTTTCCAGGGTCAGGCTTAGGGTGGAAGCGCCGCAGTCGTCCTCCGCCGTGGGGCAGCGCCCATCGGTGGTACAGGCAATGCGATAGCCCTCGGGAGCCGTGACGGTGACCGTGATCTCCTCCTCCAGCCAGGCGCCGGATTCCGGGGAAAAGCAGATCTCAGGACTGGGCAGAGGAAGGGGGAGCGCCGGTTCCTTCCCGGGCAGGAGCAGCATCCGCGTCAGCGCCGGAAGAGAGACCAGTACCAGAAGCAGAAGTGTTGACAGCAGAAGCAGCGGCACAAGGCGCTCCCGGCGGGAGAGAGGCCGGGCCATTGCTTCCGTTTTGTGCAATTGCAGTCCGATCTCCCTCCTTTCGGGATGCCGCGTCGAAGAAAGCTCCCAAATCCAGCAGGACGGCACGAACGGGAGAGCCGTCACAGCCGCTGAGATTCAAGGGCGCGCAGTTGAGCAGATAGGGGCCGTCGGGAACCCGGGCAAGGCGGATACCCTCCAGCAGCACCACCTCCGCGCCCAGCAGCACCCGGTGCACGGCGGCGGGGGCATTCTCCGGCCCCACGGTCTGGGATTCGTTGCCGAAAAGGTCGATTCCCGCGGCGGCGAAGACCCGGGCCGCCTCCAGGCTCAATGTGGCGGGCCCTTTCACGAGAATGCGCTTTTCCGCCCCGGTGCCGGAGGCGGCGGCGCTGGCCAGCATGGCTTCGGCGTCTTCCGCCGTCACGTCGCCGGTATGGCCCTCCACCCAGGCGGGACCGATGAACTTCGTGAGCGGGACCCGGTCGATGGGCTTGCCGTCCTGAAGAAAGTGGAAAGGCGCGTCCACATGGGTGCCGTTGTGCAGGCAAAGAGACATGCTCGTGAGATTGTATGCGCTGCCCTCCGTCATCCGGCGCAGGGGGATCTTCTCGGGCTTCGGGTCCCCGGGGAAGACGACGCATTCAAAGAGCGGCTGGGTGATATCGTAGATCATGGCAAACTCCTTTCGCTGAAGTGTTTTTCCCAGTATATCATGCAACAGGAGGCACAGCAACGGGAGGAGCATTTGCCATTCTGCCTGTAGAACGTTTGAGAGGGTCAAAAGGTTTCATGCGAAGGTTCAGAGAAAAGAAAAAAGCTGTCCCGATGACAGCAGAGAGGGAAGAGGGAATAGGGAAGAGGGAAGAGGGAAGAGGGAAGAGGGAAGAGAGCCTCTTTCCCGGGGAAGGAGAGATTGGAAAGCCGGTGAAAGCTGCAGTCCTTCTCTCTGCGAAGAGAAAGAGGGCCGAGAGCGGGGCAGTCTGCCAAGGCGCGTTCACAGGCGCTCTTCTTCCGCAGAGCCTGCTGCGCTTCCTCACGGCAAAACTCGCAGGCTTGCAGCTTCCTGCAGTCCCGGCAGCTCTCCCCGCTGAGGATCTTCCGATAATATGCGGAGAGATCCATATCCTCAAAATCATAGAGGAAGGCCTGATAGGAAAGGCCAAGATAGTCCAGATAGCGGTCCACCAGTGCGGGCCACTGAGAAAAGGGGATCTTTGTACCAATGAAGAAAAAGCAAGAGCAATAGACGCGCAAAGTGCACACACCCCTTTCCGGAAAAGCAAATCAAACAGGGAGTTGAACGACTGCGGCCTCCCGGGCGAGCTGCATCAGCTCCCGCTCGCTCTCCACCTCGCAGGGATAGGGGTAGCGGGCGGCCACGCGGTCAAAGTCCGCGGAGAGCTTTTGGACCTTGGCGGCGTCTTTTTCCGACAGCAGGGCCAGAGCCCAGGCGGTGCGGAGGACGGAGAGGCTGTTTTTCATGGCCTTCATCATCTTTTGCTGCTCTTTGGTGAGAAAGCCCTCCAGCACCTCCGGGCGATTGGGGCCGATCAGCTCCACAAAGATCCGCTCGCAGAGCAGCTGGCTCCGGTAGAGGCCCGGGAGCTTGCTTTCCATGGCGAGAAGTCGTTCCATGAGGGCGTCCGCCTCGTCAAAGCGGTGCTGATCCATAAGCCGGCCGGCGGCCAGCACCCCGATGGCGGCGGAAAGGGAGCTGGTCTGCAGTTCCTCCTCCGAGGGGAGGGCGAACCAGTCCTCCGGCATGTCTTTGGTGCGGATACCTTTTGCGATCTGCTCGTTGACCTTCAGCTGGATCCAGAAGGACCGGACCGCCTCCCTGCTGTGGAGCAGGGAGAGGGCGTTGGCGCCGTCGTTGTCCACGGGACCCAGGCGCAGGGGGAGGCCGTTGGTGATGGCGATGAAGCCCCCGGCCAGGGCCAGGAGGCGGAGAAAGAGCCGCAAAAAGGACGAGAGCGGGAGCGGAAGGGAGAGCGCGAAAAAGAGGAGGGCGGTGAGAAGGTTCAGGATGGCGCCGCCGAAATTGTAGAGCAGCACGGGGATCTTCCCGTCCCGAAGCTGGGGCGGGATCATCAGGCATTGGCCGCCGGTCCCAGCCAGGGAATAGCGGCGGAAGCGGAGCCTGCCATCCTCCCGCAGCAGCGTCAGACTGAACACGCGGAAGGAGAGGAAGCGGTAGCCCGTGAGAAGGCCGAAAACCAGGTGCCCCGCCTCGTGAAGGATGATCTGCAGCAGCATGGCGAGATAGAAGGAGAAGAGGCACAGGGCGAAGAGCAGAAAGGCCTCGCCGGGAAAGCGCCCTTTGTCGGGAACCTGCTCCATATAGTTCAGGATCAGAACACCGGCGCAGCCGCCCAGCAGCAGGGACAGGAGCACGGCGATCCAGGACCGGCCTGCGGAGCCGGATTTCTTGCCTTTTTTCATGGGAAGCCTCCTGAATGGGAGTTAATTGGGGGGAGGGAAAAGCGTCAATCCCGGAGATAGCCTTCCTGCCAGTCCGCCTGTCCGACGATCCAGCACTGGATGGTCCAGGCAGAGCGGCAGTGCTGCGCCTGCAGATGTTCCAGGGCGGCCTGAGCCTCCGTCAGTGAGGGAAAGCAGCAGCTTTCTACAAGGTCGATTTCCTCCAGATCCTTGTTCGTATTCCAGCCGATGACCAGGAAAACCTCCCGGAGGTCGTTGCCCTCCGGGCCGGAGACTTCCTTCTCGGTGATCCGATAGACGCAGGGATGATCGCAAAAACCCGGAACATGGGCAAGCATGTTCACAGCAACTGCCTCTGCCTCTTCCCGCGAGTGGAAGAGCCCAATGGAGAAGGCTTCCGCATGGGAATCGTGAGACAGCGCAGGATCTATGAAGGTAAGTTGATACAGCATGGCCCATTCCTCAGACGATCAAAGCCCGCGGGCGGCCAGATCGGTGACGATCTGCCGATAAACTTCACAGATATCGGCAATGCCGCTGCCCCGGGCTTCGGCGGAGAGGGGAGCGCGGCGGAAGTCAATCTCATCATAATGGGAGACGCCCCGGTTCCCGCAGCCGGTGAGCAGGGTGAAGCGCTCCCCCCAGCGGGCGGATTCCACGGTGACAAGGCCGTCGTTTTCCCCTTCGATCAGCCTCACCACGAGATTTGCGGTGGAGAGGTTGATGTCGGAAAGAGGCGTCTTCATCACGCCCGCGTAGCTCTGGTAAAAGACGCCGGGCACGTCCGGGTTCTCCTCGTTGAAGCGCCGGGCGCAGTCGGTGGAAAAGTCCCGGCAGACGGCAAAGAAATCGGGCTTTGTGTCCCCGATGAGGCCGATCCAGTTGTTCACGGCGAAGGCCGCCACGTTGAAGAGGGAATCCGGCGCTTTCAGGAGCCGGTCAACGGTTTGGGAGCCCCGGTGCGGGGTGCCGACGGTGGTGATGCTGGCGATGGCGGGACCCATCCCCAGGGAGGAGGCGGCCATGCGGGCCTCCAGCCCGCCCTTGGAGTGGGCGATGATGTTGATCTTTTCCGCCCCCGTCTCGTCCAGGATCTGGCGGATCCGGGCCTTGACGGTCTTGGAGTTTTCCTCCACCCGGGCCCAACAGTCCTGCTGGCCGTAATAGAGTGCCGCGCCCATGGCGGAGAGGGCGGAAGGGATCCGACCCCAGTAGAGGGGCCATTTCAGATCCCGAAAGCCCACGCCATGGAGCATGAGGATGGGGTATCTGGTGGCGGTTTTGCGATCCATGGCGGCTCCTTTCCCGAAAGATGTCTTGCTACCGGCTCAACTATACCACAGAAGGGGCAGAGGCACAAGGAAGAAGGAAAAACTGCCGAATGAGGAAAGGAAATCGCCCGGGGGCCCTTGGAAAGCGCGCCGGGGCATGGTATACTGTGCCCAACGATTTCAGTGGGGCAGAGAGATCTGCGGGAAAGGGAGAGCACAATGGCGTATTATCTTTTGGAGGAAAGCCTCCGCCCCTGCGGGGCGGAGGAGCTGCAAAATCCGGCGGGCCGCCGCTACGTGGCGGTGCTGAGCAGCCCGGAGTGGGAGCGGGAGCGGGACCGCTTCGACATGGGCATCGAGCTGGATCTGGACGCGGGGAACATCCACAACACCAAGGCCGAGGTCAACTATGACTCCCTCACCGGGACCTTCCAGATCCCGGACCGGAACGATCTCAAGGGGGAGGATTTCTGCTTCGCCTTCGCCCTGGACGAGAAGGGCATCGTGTTCATCGACGACAGCGGCAAGGCCCTGCAGATGATCGACGAGATCCGCCGCACAAAGCGCTGGCGGGAGCCCAGCCTGGAGCGCTTCCTCTACGATTTCCTGGAGCTGATCGTGGACAGGGACCTGTCGCTGATGGAACGCTTTGAGTCCGAGCTGAACCGGATCGAGGAGGGAATCCTGGTCTCCCGGGAGCAGGAGGACCTGGTGCGGGTCAACGAGATCCGCAGCGATCTGCGGGAGCTGCTGGTGCACTATGAGCAGATCATCGACCTGACCCAGGAGCTGGAGGAGAACGAAAACGGCTTCTTCCGGGAGGAGAATCTGCGTTATTTCCACCTGTTCATGAACCTGATAGCCCGGAGGCACGACTTTGCCTCCTCCCTGCGGGACTACACCATGCAGGTGCGGGACCTCTACAACGCCCAGCTGGAGGTCAAACAGAACCGGATCATGACGCTGCTCACGGTGGTCACCACCATCTTCATGCCCCTGACCCTGATCGCGGGCTGGTACGGCATGAACTTCCGCTACATGCCGGAGCTGGAGTGGCGCGCCGGCTACCCCATCGTCATCGCGGTGAGCGTGGCCGTGGTGGTTTTCTGCCTGATCTTTTTCAAGAAGAAAAAGTGGCTTTAAAACACAGCAAGGCCGCCGGACCGGGAAGGAAAGATCCTTCCGGTCCGGCGGCCTTGCCGCGCCTGGTCTGAAATGGAAGATCATACTGAAACCTGATAAGAGAGTTCAAAAGATTTTCGAGTGGAATTTGCGCCAGACAAGGCGGAGGCCGCAGCGAATAATGTATATATATTTGCAAGGGCTCCAACGAAGTATGGCACAAATTCCACCGAAAAGAATGGAACGATTCTATCAGATTTCAGTATCAAATATCGACAAGCTTCTTGCCGGGCTGAACGGGCTTGATCGCCGGGATGGGGGCAGCCTCGGTCTCCGTGGGGACGATGGGCTTGATGGGCTGCACGATGGGGGTCACGCCGGGGAGCGCAGCGGGGTCGTCGGGAAGCTTCGGCTGCACGGGCTTGATGATGTGCTTGGAATAGCCGCCGGCAACATCTTCCAGACTGTCGAGATCCAGGGGCTGAATGCCGGACTTCTTTTCGCTGCTCATGATGAATCCTCCTGTGTTTTTGATCTGCGGGGAAAGGGGACGCCCAGCCGCTTTCTCGCAGCAAAGGGCTGAAATCATACCGGGTTCATGATAGCATGGGGCAGAGGGCTTGTCAAGAAACCATATCCGGCGGCCCCTCTCCGTCACTTCGTGACACCTCTCCCCGGCGCGGGGAGAGGCAAGTGCAGGATGGAGAGGCTGCGTTTGCCAAAACTCTTTCTTGCCTGTGCCCGGCTTCGGACGTCGGTGCGGACGCCTCAGGAATCGAAGAAATGCTGCCCGTCCCCGGTCACAAGGCGCTCGGCCTGAGGGTAGGTAAAGATGTCGGGGTTTTCGGCGTTGGCCTCCAGGT
>ONCI01000066.1 GCA_900316255.1 uncultured Eubacteriales bacterium
CATCCACTTGGCATAGAGGGTGATGGGGCCGGTGATCTTCGTTGCGGCAAAGTCGAAGCGGTTTGTTCCCGCCGCCTCGGTATACCAGCCCAGGAAGGTGTAGCCCTCCGCGCTGAGCGTGCCGGGATCCTGGGCATAGTGATCCTGCATCACGCTCTGGGGCAGAGGAGCCGTGCCGTGACCGTTGGCATCGAAGGAGACCTCAAAAGACGGCTTCAGGGCCCAGATGGCCTTCAGCGTGATGCTGTAGCTGGTGAAGACCACCACATCTCCGGGCAGGGCGAAGTAGGAATCGCCGCTGTTCCTATCGATAATCTCCCACTTTTCAAAGACGTGGTCCTCGGGCGGATTGTAGGTGCACTCCGGTAAAGTGTAGGCCAGCGCCTGCTCCGGCGTAAGCTGCACCGGGTTCATGGAGCCCCTGCCGCCGTTGGGATCAAAGCCCACGACGGTCCTGTTGCTGCGCCACTGGGCCATGAGCTGCATATTGTCCGTGGGCGTAACGCGACTGCCCGGCTCGTAGTAAACGTTGCCGTTCAACCACCAGCGGGAAAAGACCTTCCCTTCCGGCGGCGTGAAGGAACAGGCGGGAACGAGAAAGCTCTGTCCGATAGGAACTGTCATTTCCACCACGGAGCCGCTGCCTTCGCCGGGAGTGAAGCGGATCAGATACTCGCTGGTCTGCCACACGGCGTAGATATACGTATCCCCGGAGATGGTGATGGTGTCCCCGGGCTGATACTCCGTGCCGTCGATGCGCCAGGCCTTGAAGCTCTTGCGCTCCGGCGGGGTGAAGGTATTCTGGTGCAGAATAAAGGTCTCTCCCGCATTCTTCCAGGCGCCCACATTGTCCATGCTGCCGCTGCCGCCGTTGGGGTAGTAGCGCACCTTGAAGGCCTGCTTCACATGAACGGCCGGGCTGAGGATCTGGCCGACGTAATGAGGGCAGAAGGCGACAAGCCGGAAATACTGGTCAGACTCGGCCAGCCTGGCGGTTCGCTTGATTCGGATGACGGAATCCGAGTAGACCCGGCCCTCCCCCGGCTCCAGATCGGTCCAGTTCTCCCCGTCCACGCTGACCTGCCACAGGTACTCCGAGGCGGGGGGCAGGCCGCTGCTGATCACAGAGATGGTCTCGCCGTAGGCATACTCCGTGGCGCCGCCCTCAATGGCGAGCGTGCCGGACAGCGGAATTCCGATCACCACATGGGGAGCGACCTGTCCGTATGCATCTATGACGAGATTGCCGACTGATCCTCCCTGCGGGAAACAGAGAATAAGGGCATCTCCGAGAACGATGCCCTCGGAAGCATAAAGAGCGCTGTCATCTGCCGTTGTCGCATACAGGGTCAAACCGTTTTCGAGCAACAGTCTTCCATCGTCGCTGCGAATGCATTGGAACGGGGATTCCACCGTCAGCGTTCCGCCGCCGCCAAGGCTGATATCGCCGGACGCTCTCACGCCGTAGCCGCCATTGCCTATCAGAAGGACGTCTTTTCTCGTCACCGTGCCCGTGCCGCCTACATTCACTGTAACCGTACCGCTGTAAGCATAAATGCAGTTTTCTCCGGCTTCGATGGCAAGACTGTACGCGCTAACATCGATCGCGCCATCCGAACTGCACAGCCCATGCCATACGGTGTTGACGGTCAGCGCGGCTACCGCAATAGAGATCGATCCATTGGCGTAAACCCCGGTGTCCCCTGAACTCACCTTCAGCAGGGACGCGCCTGTGATCGTGACCGAGCCTTCCGTTGAGATGGCTTTGGATTCTGTGCTTGTCAGATCCAGCGACAGCCCCGTATCCCTGAGCGACCCTGAAGTCAAGATGCATGTATAAGGGCTGTTGATCGTCAGCGTTCCGACGCCGCCAAGGCTGATATCACCGGATGCTGTGATGCCAAACCCACCATTGAACATCCCCGATGTGTCATGGAAGGTGCTCTTCACTGTGCCCGTGACGCTTACATTCACCGTGACCGTACCACTGTAAGCATGAATGCCATTCATTTTAGCTTCGACGGCAAGGTTATCCGCGCTTACGCTGAGCGATTCACCCTCATAGCTGTATATTCCATCCCATTCGGCGTTGACGGTCAGAGAGGCGACCGAGATATAGATCGATCCTTTGGCGTAAACCCCGGTGTCCCCTGAACTCACCTTCAGCAGGGATGCGCCTGTGATCGTGACCGAACCTTCCGTTGAAATGGCTTTGTATTCTGTACTCGTCAGATCCAGCGACAGCCCCGTATCTCTGAGCGACCCTTGCGTCAAAAGGCATGTGTGCGGGCTGTTTATCGTCAGCGTTCCGCCGCCGCCAAGGCTGATATCGTCAGACGCTGTGATGCCGCGGCCGCCAGTGTAGAAACCCGTTGTGTCATGGAAGGTGCTCTTCACTATGCCCGTGCCGCTTACATTCACCGTCACAGCGCCGCGGTAAGCTTCAATTGCATCCTGTCCGGCTTCGATCGAAAGGCTTTTCGCGCTTACACTGATCGTGCCCTCTGAACTGTTCAGTCCATCGTATCCGGAGTTGACGGTCAGTGCGGCGACCGAGATATAAATCGAATCAGTCGCGTCGATCCCGATATCCCCTGAACTCACCTTCAGCAGGGACGCGCCTGTGACCGTGACCGAGCCTTCCGTTGAGATGGCTTTGTATTCTGTACTCGTCAGATCCAGCGACAGCCCTGTATCTCTGAGCGACCCTTGCGTCAAAAGGCAAGTGTGCGGGCTGTTTATCGTCAGCGTTCCGCCGCCGCCAAGGCTGATATCGTCGGACGCTGTGATGCCGCGGCCGCCAGTGTAGAAACCCGTTGTGTCATGGAAGGTGCTCTTCACTATGCCTGTACCGCTTACATTCACCGTCACAGCGCCGCGGTAAGCTTCAATTGCATCCTGTCCGGCTTCGATGACCAGACTGTTCGCGCTTACACTGATCGTGCCCTCTGAATTGTTCAGTCCATCAAATCCGGAGTTGACTGCCAGCGCGGAAACCGATATCTCGATGTTGTTTTCCGCAGATATCGCTACCAATGCAGACGAGACGTTGACGGTTACGCCGCCCGTTATCGTGATATCCTGAGCCGAGACAATACCGGAGCCGTGGGGAGCGCGGATATCCATGCTCACGCTTGAAACAAGAGAACCGACGCTAATGGCTGTGGTAATGGAATCGAAGTCGTTGTTGGGATTGTTGACGGTCAGAAATCCGCTACCCGTGATGGTCAGGGCATGGCTGCCGGAAATATACTCCAGCGTCCTGGCAACGTCCATCCGCAGCTCCGTGTCTTCCGTGAGCTGAAGACTAGAGTTCTCCTCCAGTTCGCTGGCATATACCACGCCGGAGACAAAGACGATCAAAGACTCCGCGCCGTCCTCGGGAGGCAGGGCCTGGATCTCCCCTGCATCAGGAGAAGACTCAGGATCGTCAGACTGCGGAACGATCTCAGGCGGGACGTCGGGGACGCCGTCCCCTACCGGTTCATCGGGCTCGCCCGGGGCGGGAGCCGGTTCAGGCTCCTGGTCCGGAACAGGGTCCGGGGCTTCTACCGGCGCAACAGTCTCTTCCGGGGACTGGGCATAGACCGGAATCCCGGGAAACAGGGAGAATATCATCACCAAGGCCAGCAAAAAACTCAATACGCGGTCGGTGGTTTTCATGGACCGTTCCTCCTTCTATTTGCAAGAATCGAAAGTCTTTGTTTATACATATCCAATATAAATGTATCAGAATGAAGACCAAATGTCCAGATAAAATGCGGGTGAGGCATAGAAAAATCGCAGGATCGGTGATCCTGCGAAGTTAAGGGATATTTAGTCTTCGGGATAAGGGTTTTTCCGTCATTGATGGAGGAGACACCTCATCCGACATCCGGCTTGTGGGGGACGCCGGATGACACCTTCTCCATGAGGAGAAGGCTCTGTAGGCGGATCGTCGAGAAGTCTGTTGCCGGGCCCCTACAGATGACGGCGGTACCCCTTCAGTCAGCTTCGCTGACAGCTCCCCCGGTGGGGGAGCCAAGAGCGACAACCCCATTAGGCAAGGGTCCAATCAAGTAAACTCAAGCGCATGGATCGTCCGTGTCAAAATAGCGGGAGGGGCAAGCCCCTCCCCTACGAACAGGACTGAAGCGGCAGCTCCTTCTGAGAGAGCCGTGGCGGAAGAAGTATCAGGAGATGAACATGGCGTCGCCAAAGGAGAAGAAGCGATATCGCTCCTGCACGGCGACCTCATAAGCGTGGAGGACATGTTCCCGGCCGGCCAGGGCGGAGACCAGCATGATGAGCGTGCTCTCAGGCAGGTGGAAATTCGTGACCAGAGCGTCGATGCACTTGAAACGATAGCCGGGGTAGATGAAAATATCGGTCCAGCCGGAGCAGGGCTCCAGGCTGCCGTCCTCCCCGGCGAAGCTCTCCAGGGTGCGGCAGGAGGTGGTGCCAACAGAGACGACCCGTCCGCCGGCGCGTTTGGTCTCGTTCACGAGCTGCGCGGTGCGCTCGGGGATGATGCAATATTCCGCGTGCATGGGATGGTCCTCGATCTCTTCCTCCTTCACGGGACGGAAGGTGCCAAGGCCCACGTGAAGGGTGACATAGGCAACCTTGACGCCCATGGATTCGATCTGAGCAAGAAGCTCCCTGGTAAAATGCAGGCCAGCGGTGGGGGCGGCGGCGCTGCCAAGCTCCCGGGAATAGACGGTCTGATAGCGCTCGGCATCCTGCAGCTCCTCCCGGATGTAGGGGGGCAGCGGCATCTTGCCCAGGCGCTCCAGCACCTCCAGGAAGATGCCCTCATAATGGAATTGTACGATACGGTTGCCGCCCTCAATGACTTCCAGAACAGTGGCGGTAAGCTCCCCGTCGCCGAAGATCAGCTCCTGGCCGGGACGGGTCTTCCGGCCGGGCCGGGAGAGGCACTCCCACTTCCCTTCTCCCAGGTCCCGCAGCAGCACCAGCTCCACCGTGCCGCCGCTGGGGCGGGCGCCGATGAGGCGGGCGGGCAGGACGCGGGAATCGTTCAGCACCAGGCAGTCCCCGGGACGGAGATACTTGGGAAGATCGTAAAAATGGGCGTGCTCCAGGGCACCGGTGTTCTTGTCCAGGCAGAGCAGACGGGAGGCGTCCCGCTGCTGGAGGGGGGTCTGGGCGATCAGCTCTTCAGGAAGGTCAAAAGAAAAATCGGTTCTCTTCATGCAACATAGGCTCCTGTATAATAAAATGCGAGAATTTGGCGATAGGTATAGCCATGCTTGGCCGCCATGGCGCGCGCACCCCACTGGCTCATGCCGCAGTTGTGGCCCATGCCGCTGCCGGTGAAGACGAAGGCGCCGTCCTTGTCCCGGGAGATGGAAAAGCAATGACTGTAAAGCCGGAGGGGTTTGCAGCAGTCCCGGCCCGCAAGGCGCAGCTCCACCCCGCTCTCGGACACGAATCGCAGGGCGATCACATTGCCGAAGCGGGAGGTCTCGGGGATGATGTTCGCGATGGGGTCGATCTCGTAGCCCTCCAGGCCCAGGCGATAGGTCACGGTCTCAGCGGGAAAGGTCAGGGTCCAGCGGCGGTAGGCGAAGTCCACCTCCGCCTCGAAGGGGTCCCGCTTGCCCAGGAGATAGGGACGGTCCGCGTCGAAGATCAGGGAGCCGTCCTCGGTATAGCCGCCGTCCGCGGCAAAGTAGTAGATCTCACAGATCTCGCCCCGGTAACGCAGAACCTGGCCTGCGGTGGCCTCCACAGCGGCGTCGGTAGCGGCGCTGGCCCAGGCCAGGCCCTTATAAACCTGGCACTCGGTATTGTCGTTCAGGTCAAAGCCCTCGTCGGGGAAGCTGTTCTGATTATAGACCACGTAAGTCCTGGCGCATACGGCCTGGGCCTTCAGCGCCTCGGCGGGCCAGTCCCCACCCATCTCGTAGGGCACCACGCCTTTTACGTAGCTCTCCAGGGGCAAGACGTTGATGACGGTCATGCTGTCGTCCGGCTGCCTGCGGCATTCAAAGCCGCCGGCATAACGGTTTTCACCGTAGCCGGTATCGCCGGAGAGACACTCAACTGCGAGAAAGGGATTCGGCGTCAGGTATAAAAGCGCGCCGTTTTCCCCGGAAAGGAGCATGAGGCCATTGTCACTGTACCAGGAGGGGCAGATGACGATCAACTCCTGCTTCACCCGGTCCAGCTCGTGAAAAACGCGGTTCTCGTCATAATAGCCGACGCGGAAGCCCTGGCTCTTGGAATCCCGGAAAATGGCCTCCGGCACCGCGGAGGCGCCGAAGCTCAGGCCGATGCGGACAGTGTGCACCGGGAGAGGCGTGTTTTCCCAGGCATCGGGGGCGGCGTCAAACTGGGGATCCAGCCAGTCGGCCTCCGCGGGGGCGGTCCCCTTGCGGTCAGAGATGGAGGGCTCCTGGGCAAATGCGGCGGGAGCAATGGCAAGGAAAAGGCAGAATGCGAGACAAAGACTCAGGATCTTTCGGCACATGACGCTCCCCTCCCCTCCGACGGTTTTCCTGTAGTATAGCAGATGAGGCCGGCTTTTTCAATGGCATAGGCACCATCCCATCGGCATAGACTTTGGAGAAATCCACTTGAGGAGGCACACATGAACAAAATCCCGGTATTCCAAGGATCCTGCACCGCTATTGTGACACCCTTTTGCGAGAAAGGCATCGACTACGAGCGGCTGCAGAAGCAGCTGGACTTTCAGCTTGACGGCGGAACCGCGGCCATCGTCGTCTGCGGCACCACGGGCGAAAACGCAACGCTGAGTCAGGACGAGCACAACGAGCTGGTGCGATTTACCGTGAACAACTGCAAAGGCAGGATGAAGGTGATCGTAGGCGTGGGCGGGAACAACACCGTCGCCGCGCTGCGGAAAGCGGAGAACGCGAAGGCGGTGGGCGCAGACGCCATTTTGATGGTGACGCCCTATTACAACAAAACTTCCCAGAAGGGGCTGATCGAGCATTTCAGCTATGTGGCGGATCGAGTGGAGATACCGATGATCCTCTACAATGTGCCGAGCCGGACGGGGATCGGGATCACGGCGGAGACCTACAAAGCCCTGTCGGAGCACCCGAACATCAACGGCGTGAAGGAAGCATCCGGCGACTTCAGCCTGATCGCGAGGACGCGGAGTCTTTGCGGAGACGCGCTGCATCTGTGGAGCGGGAACGACGACAACACCGTGCCCATGATGGCGCTGGGGGCGCTGGGAGTCATTTCTGTGGCAAGCAACATCGTGCCGGCGACGGTGGCGAGCCTCTGCGCGCGCTGCCTCTCGGGGGACTTTCCAGGGGCGGCTGCGCTGTACAGCAAATACGCGAGGCTTTTCACCGCGCTTTTTATCGAGACCAATCCCATGCCGGTGAAAGCCGCCATGGAGATGCTTGGGACGGACAGCGGGATGCTGCGGCTGCCGTTGACGCAGATCTCCGATGGGCACCGGGAGGAGCTGAGATCGGTACTGGAAGAACTGGAGTTACTGAAAACATGAAAAAGAATCAGCCGGGGAAACCCGGCTGTTGTTTTAAGAAAGTACTATCTGCTCACATCGGTTCGGTTCCGCGGAGAAACCGAGGACACAGACGCTGAGGCAAAAGGATTCGAGATCCTTATGCCAGAAGGAGACGCCAGCGGGTGGATTCAGGGGCTGAATCTCCCGCAGCGGAGAGAGGATGCCTTGCCCGGTGGCTTTGACAAAGCTCTCCTTGCCGGTCCAGATGCGGGTGAAGAGAAGATCCGAGTCCTGGGAAGAGCGAATGAGAGTCTGCTCTTCAGGACTGAAGCTGCGGCGCAAAAGGGACTCGCGCATCCGTCCTCTTTTCTCCAAGTCCAGTCCGACGGGGTGGTCCGAGAGAGCGCAGGCGGCGAAGGAGCCGCTGTGGGAAAGGCTGAAATGGAGATCGGAGTCATTCAGACAGGGCTTTCCGTCCGGCTCTGCCGCAATGGAGAGCGGAAGATGCAGATCGGGAGAGACAGAGCGAAGGACCTGGATCAGAAGAAGCTCGGCTCCGATGCCCTGACGGCGGCGCTTTGCAGAACGGCAGGAGGCAAGCATTTCCAGCCGATAGGAGGACAGAGGCAGGCCATCGGGACTGTCCGGAACGGAATCGATATTGGCATAGAAAACAAAAAGCACGCGCTCCCCTCCTCTCCCGGTCATGATACACCGGATCGGAAGGTTTGGCAAGCTGCATAAGAAGGAAACCCCGCCGGTATGAGGCGGGGTTTTCTTCAGGGAGTGGGAGAGGTGCTGGGCGCTGTGCTCGGAACCGTGGTTGGCATGGGACTGTTCGTTCCGGGAACGGGGCTGCCGCTGGGCATGGGGGACGCGGTGGCACCTGCGCCGCCCTCCCCGTTGCCGATGAAGCCGTCGCCGTCCTGTACGCGGCCATCGCTGACGTCAGGAGATACCATGGGGCTTACATCGGGCAGGATGTCCGTACCGCTGCCGGGTCTGTCGGTCTCCCGGTCCATGCCGCAGGCACAGAGGGACAGGCACAAAAGAAATGCGAAAATCAAACAAAGATTCTTTTTCATAGTTCGCCTCCTCAAGCATTACGGCAGTAGTATCTGTATGAAAAGAGCGAATATAAGTCAGAAAGTTTTCCATTTTTGTATGCTTCTGCCGCATTGTCAGAACGGAACGGATATGATAAGATACTGGGCATGGAAGAATTGAAGAAAAATGAAATAGTCGAAGCGGAGATCACGGGCTGGTCCTCCGACGGCGCCGGCGTCTGCCGCGTGAAAGGAAGAGCGGTTTTTGTGCCCCGGACCATTCCCGGGGAGCGCTGGGAGATCCGGATCCTGAAGGTCACAGCTTCGGCGGTATTTGCCCGGGGTGAGCGGCTGCTGCAGGCCTCCCCCGCCCGGATCGAACCGGACTGCCCTCACTTCGGCAAATGCGGGGGCTGCGACACGCGGCATCTGCGCTATGAGGATGAGCTGCGCTTCAAGCTGGGCCGGGTCAACGACGCACTGAAACGGATCGGCAAGCAGGAAGTTCAGGCCACAGAGATCCTGGGAAGCGAGGAGCAGGACAGGACCCGGAACAAGGCGATCTTCGCCGTGGCGGAGACGAAGGACGGGCCTGCCTTCGGCTTTTATCGGGAGAGAAGTCACGAGCTGATCCCGGTGGCGGACTGCAGGCTGCAGTCGGAGCTGAGCTGCCGCTGTGCGAAAGCTGTTGTGGCTTTTTTGAAAAGAGAAAAGCTGCACGCCTATGACGAGGCCAGCGGCAAGGGCACGGTACGGCATGTATTCTGCCGACAGGCTCGCCAGACAAAGGACGCGGTGCTGTGCATCTGCTCCGCCGCGGGCTTCGGCAGCCGGACCCAGGCGTTGGTGGAGCATCTGCGAAAATCATGCCCGGAGCTCACGGGGATCGTGCTGAACATCAACAAGACCAGGGGCAACACGGTGCTTTCCGGGAGCTTCTACACGCTTTGGGGCGAAGAGATCCTGCACGACAGGCTCTGCGGACTGGAATTTGCCATCGCGCCCCAGGCCTTTTTCCAGATCAATCCGCCCCAGGCGGAGCGTTTATATGAAAAGGCCGCGGCATACGCCGGCGCAGGGAAAGAGGATCTTGTCTTTGATCTCTATTGCGGCGCGGGAACCATCAGCCTTCGGATGGCGAAAGACGCAGGCAAGGTCATCGGCGCCGAGATCGTACCGGAGGCCGTGGAAAACGCGGGAGAAAACGCCCGGCGAAACGAGATCGGGAACGTGGAATTTCTCTGCGGCGACGCGGGCGAGGCGGCGAAGGCGCTGGCTGAACGAGGGCTGCGCCCCAGGATCGTGGTGGTGGATCCGCCGCGGAAGGGCATGAGCGAGGAAGCTGTGAAGGCCGTCGCCTCCATGGCGCCGGAAAAGATCGTCTACGTCTCCTGCGGCCCGGAAACCCTGGCCCGGGACATTTTGCGCTTTCAGGACTTGGGTTATGCTTTGCAGGCAGCGACAGCAGTGGACATGTTTCCAAGGACAAGCCACGTGGAAACTGTATGCTGCTTGTACCACCAAAAAAAGGACTTCATTTCCGTACCGTATGAACCGAAAGATGCGAGCTATCTAAAACAGCGCTAAAAACAAAAGAATAGGAGAACAGCCATGAAAAGACTAAGTATTGAAGCAGAACAAATAATGAAAGAACGTTTTGGAAAAGACAGCGTGATCGCTTTAGCAACAGAAGAAAATGGAATCC
>ONCI01000030.1 GCA_900316255.1 uncultured Eubacteriales bacterium
CATGTCTCCCTCCGACGAAGACGCCTCCGTTCCCACCGTAGGGGAGGGGCTTGCCCCTCCCGAGAGGTCTCGAATCGAAACGAGTAAATGGACGTGATTCGGCATGATCACGTATTTTTCTATCCCAATTGCCGGATACCGCGCCGGGATCGCCTGTATCTGTTCTTCCACGATCTGGCCAATGGGCGTCAGCGCGACCGCGGGAGGGGCAAGCCCCTCCCCTACGGCGATAGACGAGAGGATGCAGCGTCGGTCGTGGGTGCAGATCGTGACGAAATATGCGCCTGGAGAAGAATAGTCGTATTCCGGAAGGCGGAGGGGCTTTCGCTTTGGGAGATCCACTGCGGAAGCCTCCTTTCTCATCACGGGAAATGGAGTTCCTTATCGAGCGGCGAATCACATAGTACCATCATCACCGCAGGCGATCCCTTTTTCTTTTCCCATTTGGCAAGCGCGCAAAAGAGGTGTCCGCCTCAAAGACAGATCCTTCCGATCTGTCCGCGAAGCGGACACCGCAACTTTTCTCTGTTCACTTTTCGCCGTTCACTGTTTCCACGTCTCTCACCGTGAGGCGCCGGCCGGCTACGGTGAATTTGATGTTCCGTCCGGCGAATTTCAGACCGTAGAGGCGCCCCGGGTCGTTCTGGTACCGGGGACGGGGATCGTTGGCCAGGACGCCCCGCAGGGCCGCCCGCTTTTCCGGGGGCACGAGCGCCTCCAGCGCGGGCGGGAACTCCACCGTGAGCCGTTCTCCCGCGTCCGGAGCAAAGCCGGAGCGGGCCTCCGGATGGGCGTCGGCATAGGGGATATAGGGCTTGATGTCAAAAATGGGCGTGCCGTTCATCAGATCCGCCCCGCCCACGCGCAGCACTGTACCCCGCTCTCTGTCCTGTTCGATCCCCAGGAGCCGCACACAGCTGAGCCCCAGGGCGTTGGGGCGGAAGGGGGACCGGGTGGCGAAAACTCCCATCCGGGTATTGCCGCCAAGCCTTGGCGGGCGCACCGTGGGAGACCAGTCCTCCCCGGCGCGGAGGTTTTCGGAAAACTGCCAGATGAGCCAGAGCCGGTCGAAGCCCTCCATGCCCCGGAGGGCCTCCGGATCCCGGTAGGCGGGCTCGAAGACCACGCAGCCCTCCAGCTCCTCCACCACCCCGGCCTGCCGGGGGACGCCGAATTTCTCTCCCAGATCGCCGTAATAGCGGGCGATGGGGCGGATGATCGTCTCCTCCATGGTTCAGCCTCCCAGGGCCAGCAGGGAGATGGTGTTGTTCAGCATGTGCAGCAGGATGGGCGTCCAAATGCACTCGGTCTTCTCATAGCTGCGGCAGAGGAGGAAGCCCGCGGGCAGATACTGCAGCATGTAGAGCCAGAAGATCGGGTCCGTCAGGGCGTACTGCCAGGTGTGATAGAGTCCGAAGGCCAGCACGCACAGGCCGTAAGCAAGCCAGCGGTTCCAGCGGCGCAGCAGCCCGAAGACGCCGCCCCGGAACATCAGCTCCTCCACCAGCGGAGCCAGCACCACGGTGATGGCCAGGATCCTGCCCCGGTCGGTCTTTGCCAGATCCAGGATGGTCTGGTTGTTGGGGTTTTCCTGGGGCAGGAAGGCATAGAGCAGGATGGCCAGCAGAAAATTCGCCGCCATCAGCAGGAAAAAGCCCCAAAGGGCCTGGCCCAGAATATAGAGGGGCCGTTCCCAGAGCCGGTCAAAGTCCCGGCGCAGAAAGCCCAGGCACAGGAGCGTGAGGAAGCCTGCGCCAAAGGCATAGGTCCAGAAATTCAGGCCGCCCACGGTAAAGCCCGGGAACAGGCGCAGCAGCAGCCAGGGAAATCCATATATGTGCATCGGCAGCCACAGGATGGCAGCGATGCTCTGCCAGAGGCGCATTTCGCTGCGGGGGAGTTTCTTTTCTTCCATCAGCTTCTCGCTTTCTTCTGCAGCTCAAAGAGCAGGTTCATGGCCTCGATGGGGGTCAGGGTGTTCAGATCCAGATCCCGCAGGGTCCGCCGCAGCTCCTCCGCCGCCATGTCAGCCAGGCTGATCTGGTCCTCCTCCTCGAAACTCAGGGCGGGACGGGGAACGCCGTCGCTCTCCAGCTCCTTCAGATAGCCCTTGGCCTTCTGGATCACCGCCTCGGGCAGGCCCGCCAGCTTTGCCACTTCGATGCCATAGCTGTCGTCGGCGGCGCCCCGGACGATCTTGCGCAGAAAGACCAGCTCGCCCTTCTGCTTCTTGGCGGTGATGTTGTAGTTGCGCACCCCGTTGACCTCCCCTTCCAGGGCGGAGAGCTCGTGGTAGTGGGTGGCGAACATGGTCTTGGCGCCGAGCCTGCGCTTGTCGGCGCAGTATTCCAGCACCGCCCGGGCGATGGCCATGCCGTCAAAGGTGGAGGTGCCCCGGCCGATCTCGTCCAGGATCAGCAGGGAGGAGGCGGTGGCGTGGCGCAGGATCTGGGCCATCTCGTTCATCTCCACCATGAAGGTGGACTGCCCGGAGGCCAGATCGTCGGAGGCGCCGATGCGGGTGAAGACCCGGTCCACCACGCCGAGCTCGGCGCTCTGGGCGGGGACGAAGGAGCCCATCTGGGCCATGAGCACGATGAGGGCGGTCTGGCGCATGTAGGTGGACTTGCCCGCCATGTTGGGGCCGGTGACGATGGCCACCCGGTCGTCAGCGTCGTTGAGGTAGGTGTCGTTGGGGACAAAGAGCACGTCCTTCAGGGTCTGCTCCACCACCGGGTGCCGCCCCTGCACGATACGCAGCTCCCGGGAGGCCTCCATCTCCGGGCAGACGTAGTTGTTGCGCACCGCGGCCTCGGCCAGGGAACAGTACACGTCCAGGGCCGCCACCGCGTCCGCCGTGGCCTGGATCCGGTCCACCTGGGCGGCCACCTGCTTGCGCAGCTCGGTGAAATACTCAAATTCCAGCTCGTTGATCCGCTCCCGGGCGGAGACCAGGGCGTTTTCCAGCTCCTTCAGCTCCGGGGTGAAATAGCGTTCGTTGGAGACCAAGGTCTGCTTGCGGATATAGTCCTCGGGGACCTCCACGTCGCCGGCGGATTTGGGAATGTCGATGTAATAGCCGAAGACCCGGTTGTAGCCCACCTTCAGCTTCTTGATGCCGGTGCGCTCCCGCTCCCGGGCTTCCAGGGCGGCGATGGCCTCGGCGCCGTGGTCCCGCAGGGAACGGAGCCGGTCCAGCTCCTCGGAATAGCCCTCCCGCAGGATGCCGCCCTCCCGCACGGAGAAGGGGGGATCGTCGCAGACCGCCCGGTCGATGGCGTAGTGCAGATCCTCCAGGGCGTCCATCCCGGCGATCTGCATGAGCTCCTTGCATGTAAACGAGGCCAGCTGCTCCTTGAGCTTGGGCAGCACGGAGGCGCAGTTGCAGAGCTCCCGCAGGTCCCGGCCTCCGGCGGTGCCGTAGACGCAGCGGCCCACCAGACGCTGGATGTCGTGGATCTCCCGCAGAGAGAGCATCAGCTCGCTGCGCTTCACGGACTCCCGGGCCAGCTCCCCCACCGCGGCGTGGCGCCGCTTGATGGCGAGGACCGAGAGCAGCGGCCGCTCCACCCAGGCCCGGAGCAGTCTTGCCCCCATGGGGGTTTTGGTCTTGTCCAGCACCCAGAGAAGGCTGCCCCGCTTTTCCCCGCTGCGCAGGGATTCGGTGAGCTCCAGGCTCCGCCGGGTGGTCCAGTCCAGCTCCATATAGCGCCCGCCGTAGAACACGTCCAGCTTGCGGATGTAGCTCAGATCGAATTTCTGGGTCTCCTGGATGTAGCGCAGCAGGGCGCCCACGGCGGCGACGGCCTCGGTCTGGCCCTCCAGTCCCGCCTCATCCACGTCCCGGAAGCCGAAGCGCTCGCAGAGGGACGCGGCGGCGGGCATGTACTCGAAATAGTCCCGGGGCGGCTCCAGCATGGCGCCCAGCTTCTGGCGCAGGAACTCCCCGATGGTTCGCTCCTCCAGAGCGGCCAGGGACAGCAGCGCCTCCCGGGGGGCGAAGCGCCCCAGCTCGTTGAGGATGTGGCTCACCGCGTCCTTTTCGAAGGAGGCGCAGCAGAATTCCCCGGTGGACACGTCGCAGAAGGCAACGCCGCCCCGGTCCCCGTTCAGCGCCACGGCGCAGAGATAGTTGCTGCGCTTTTCCTCCAGCATGCTGCTCTCGGTGACGGTGCCCGGGGTGATGATGCGGATCACGTCCCGCTGCACCAGGCCCTTGGCCAGAGCCGGGTCCTCCATCTGCTCGCAGATGGCCACCTTGTAGCCCTTGGCGATGAGCCGGGCGATGTAAGTCTCGGCGCTGTGGTAGGGCACCCCGCACATGGGGGTTCGCAGCTCCGGGTCCTCCACGTTCCGGTCCCGGGTGGTCAGCGCCAGGTCCAGCTCCCGGGAAGCCAGCTTCGCGTCGTCGTCGAACATCTCGTAAAAATCGCCCAGGCGGAAGAAAAGCAGGCAGTCCGGGTGCTGCTGTTTGATCTCGTTATATTGCTTCTTCATGGGCGTAAGCTCAGCCATGATCATTCTCCGTTTCTGTTGTATTCTTATCCCCTATCGGCCTTCGGCCACTTCCCCCTGAGGGGGACGCAAGTTGCTTCTCCGTTTACGTTCCCCCGCGCCCTTGCCTCCCCCTTTGGGGGAGGTGCCCCAGTGCGCACACTGGGGCGGTAGGGGCCTGCCTCCCCCCTTTGGGGGAGGTGGCGTCCGCCGTCTCACGCAAGGCGGAGGCCGGTGGGGGGCCGTTACATATGCTGCAAAATATCCTCACATATTCCTCGGAAATTGCGGTTCACATCCAGATTCGAGTATCGCAAAACCCTAAGGCCCAAACCTCGCAGATAGGCATCTCGTTCTAAATCTGCCTGTTTCCCTTTGTCTTCAAAATGCTGGGAGCCGTCCAATTCAATTACAAGCCCCCTCGAATGACAGTAGAAATCCACAATATAGTTTCCAATGATCTGCTGGCGGCGAAAGCGGACCGGAAGCTTGCAGAGGAAGGTGTACCAAAGCTTTCTCTCTTCCTTGGTCATTCCTTTTCTCAGGTTCCGCGCGTTGGTCAGGAGGGCTTTGTTCTGTTCCAGCTGCATGCTTGTTCCCCCTATCGGCCTTCGGCCACTTCCCCCAGAGGGGGAAGCGCGCCCCTATCGCCGCTTCGCGGCACTTCCCCCTGAGGGGGAAGCAAGTTGCTTCTCCGTTCGCGTTCCCCCGCGCCCTTGCCTCCCCCTCCGGGGGAGGTGTCGTCCGCCGTCCCCCGCAAGGCGGATGCCGGTGGGGGCGACACGGGGAAGGCTTTCGGGGCGCTTCTCTCGCAGCTCTATCATCCGCCCAAACGCCTTGCGGTGCCCGAAAAACGCTGCGGGCTTTCGCTAATCCTTGCGTTTTTCGACCGCTGCGGAAATTGCGTCCTTGCTTTATCTGCCACCGGCAGCGCAAGGCCGCAATTCGCCGTACAGCGCCCAGGTGTTGGAGGCCGTGATGGTGGCCTCGACGAATTGACCCACCAAACTGGGGTCGCCTTTCAGGTGCACCAGTCGGCCGCCGTCGGTGCGGCTGGAGAGATTGTATTCGTCCCGGCCGGTCTCCCCGTCCACCAGGACACGGAGGGTCTTGCCCTCGTAGGCCTTGTGCTTTTCGCCGGAGATGCGGTTCGAGAGCTCGGTGAGGGCGTCAAAGTGCCGCTGCTTGTCGGCGCGGGTATAGGGGTCCGGCATGGAGGCCGCGGGGGTCCCCACCCGCTTGGAATAGATGAAGCGTCTCCCCGGGAAAGCCCACGATGATATCCGTGGTCAGCACCAGATCCGGCATGTACTGCCGGGCCAGAGCCACCTGGTCCAGATACTTCTGCCGGGTGTAGCTGCGGTTCATGACCTTCAGCACCCGGTCGTTGCCGGACTGCACCGGCAGGTGCAGCTGGTGGGCGCAGTGGCGGGATTCCGCCATGGCCTTGAAAAGCTTCTCCGAGGCGTCCTTGGGGTGGCTGGTCATGAAGCGCAGCACATAGTCCCCGTCGATGGCGTCCACCATGCGGATGAGATCGGCAAAGTCCACCCCAAGGCCCAGGTCTTTCCCGTAAGAGTTCACGTTCTGGCCCAGGAGGGTGATGTCCTTATAGCCCGCCGCGATGAGCTCCCGGGCCTCCCGGACCACGTCCTCTGGCTTCCGGGAGCGCTCCCGGCCCCGGACGTAGGGCACGATGCAGTAGGTGCAGAAGTTGTTGCAGCCGTACATGATGGAAAGCCAGGCCTTCACGCTGCCGTCTCGCTGCTGGGGGATGCCCTCGGCCAGGTTCCCGTCGCTCTTTTCCGTGGCGAAGACCCGCTTTTTCCCCGTCATGGCCTTTTCCAGCAGCTCCGGGAAGCGCCAGAGCTCGTGGGGCCCGAAGACCAGGTCCACGATGGGATAGGACTTCTTGATCTTTTCGGCGATGTGGGGCTGCTGCACCATGCAGCCGCAGACGGCGATGATCTGCCCGGGCCGGGCCTTTTTGGAGTGGTTCAGCGCGCCCACGTTGCCGAAGACCCGCATCTCCGCGTGCTCCCGCACGGCGCAGGTGTTGATCACAATGATGTCCGCCTGGAACTCATCCTGGGTGAAGCCGCAGCCCATCTCCCGCAGGTAGCCCCGCAGCTTTTCGCTGTCGGCCTCGTTCTGCTGGCAGCCGTAGGTGTCCACCATGGCCAGGGGCCGCTGCCCGTCAGCGGTGATGCGGTCAAAAATGCGGCGGCAGATCTCCTCCTGCCGGGCGATCTCCTCGGGGGCGATCTCTTTTCTTTCGTAGCTCATGCTCGTCTTTCCTTTGCACTTTGGTAAACGCTGATCCATGTCTCTTCGGCATCTTGCGGACAATCTGCGCTCGCGCCACGAATCATCGTTTACCGAGATATTCAAAGTATTTTAGCACAAAAGGTATGGAACTTTCAACCAAAATCAGGTATAATGCCACTGCGGAATTTCGAGAGCTGCGGCCCTGTTCCGCCGGAACGGGATCCTGAATGTCTCGACCTTCCTCTTGCCTCGCCCCGCGTCGGGGAGAGGTGTCGCGCAGCGACGGAGAGGGGCCGCCGTCCCAGCGCAGGAAACCCCTCTCAGGCGCAAGCGCCAGCTCTCCCCACGCTCCCGCGCGGGGCGAGCCAAGCGGAGTTCTATCCACCGCAATCATCCCTCCCTATGCGCTCTTCACGAAGACCGCGGGACGTCGAGGACGCCGTCCCCTACAATGACCGCGGGACGTCGAGGACGCCGTCCCCTACAATTCTTTCAAAGGATACTCTTATGTCTGTCATCAACATTCTCCCGCCCCATGTGGCGGATCTCATCGCCGCCGGCGAGGTGGTGGAGCGCCCCGCCTCCGTGGTGAAGGAGCTCATGGAAAACGCCTTTGACGCCGGAGCCAAAAACCTCACGGTGGAGCTCCGCTCCGGCGGGGCCACCTATATCCGCGTCACCGACGACGGCTGCGGCATGGCCCCGGAGGACGCCGGGGTGGCCTTTCTGCGCCACGCCACCTCCAAGCTGAAGGACGCCTCCGGTCTGGAGGCCATCGGCACCATGGGTTTCCGAGGCGAGGCCCTGGCCGCCATCTCCGCCGTGAGCCATATCGAGCTGCGCACCCGGCAGAAGGGCGCCGACGAGGGTACCCTGGTGATCCTCTCCGGAGGCGACATCCAGGAGATGGGCCCCATCGGCTGCCCGGAGGGCACCACCATGATCGTGCGGGACCTGTTCTACAATACCCCCGCCCGCCTGAAATTCATGAAGTCCGACCGGAGCGAGGCCGCCGCCTGCGTCCAGGCGGCCCTGCGCTGCGCCCTGGGAAGGCCGGAGGTCTCCGTGCGCCTGATCCGGGACGGGGACGAGGAGTTCTTCTCCCCCGGAGACGGACGGGCGGACTCCTGCGTCTATGCCCTGCTGGGCCGGGACCTGGCCTCCTCCCTGCTGCCCTGCCGGGGGGAGGACGAGGGCATGAAGCTTACGGGCTTCGTCTCCTCTCCCGCGGCGGGCCGGGGCAACCGGGGCGCCCAGTACTTCTTCTGCAACGGCCGCTTCATCAAGTCCCAGCTGCTGCAGGCCGCCCTGGAGCAGGCCTATAAAAACACCCTGCTCACCGGGCGCTATCCCGCCTGCGTCCTCTATCTGGACCTGGGTCTGGGCAGCGTGGATGTGAACGTCCACCCGGCCAAGACGGAAGTGAAATTCTCCTACGAGCGCCGGGTCTTCGACCTTACGTACCACAGCGTCCTCTCCGCCCTCCAGGGGGAGGACCGGCTGCAGCCGGAGCAGGAAAAGCCCGCTGTTGCCGCTGCCCCCGCAGCGGCTCCCGCCCCCGCGCCGAAGCAGCCCGCCGCAAACAAGGCGGAGGACTTCTTCCGCAGCATGAACGCGGAGCAGTTCCGCGCCGCCCAGAGCGCCCCTGCGCCGAGACCGGCGGAGACCGGATTTGGCAGCGCCATGCGCCTTCACGCCCCGGAAATGCCGGAGCAGACCCGGCTGGATCTCTCTCCCGCCCCGGTTTCGCCCGCTTTCGACCGGAAACCCCCGGAAACGACAGGCATTTTGGCCCCTGCCGGCAGTAAAAATGTGGAAAACTCTGTTCAAAATGTGGAAAGCCAGCCCCTCCCCGACCACAAGATACTGGGGGAGGCCCTGAAGACCTACATCCTGGTGGAGCTGAAGGACCAGATCCTGCTCATCGACAAGCACGCCGCCCACGAGCGCATGAACTTTGACCGGCTGAAAGCCGCCGACCGGAAGATCATGTCCCAGACCCTGCTGGTCCCGGTGACCCTGCGGCTGGACGGAGGCGACGGGGAGCTGCTGGAGCAGAACGCCGCGCTGCTGGAGGAGCTGGGCTTCGAGCTGGAGCCCTTCGGCGCCCGGGAATACATCGTCCGGGCCGTCCCGGCGGACATCCTGCCCTCCGACGCGGCCCCCGCTCTGGAGGAGATCCTGGAGAAGCTGCGCCGGGGCAAGGCCCCGGACCCCGCCGCCGCCCGGGACGAGATCTTGCACACCGTGGCCTGCAAGGCCGCCATCAAGGCCGGCTGGGACACCTCGGACGCCGAGCGGGAGCGTATCGTCCGGGAGGTGCTCTCCGGCCGGGTGAAGTACTGTCCCCACGGCAGGCCCGTCTCCGCCGTTCTCACGAAGACGGATCTGGAAAAGATGTTCAAGCGGATCGTATGAAAAAACAGGTCATCGTTGTATGCGGTCCCACCGCCACGGGGAAGACCGCTCTGGGCATCGCCCTGGCCCGGCGCTTCGGGGGCGAGATCGTCTCCGCCGACTCCATGCAGATCTACCGCCGCATGGACATCGGCACCGCCAAGGCAACGCCCGAGGAACGCGCCCAGGTCCCCCACCACATGCTGGACGTCTGCGAGCCCTGGGAGGACTACTCCGTCTCCCGCTACGTGGAGGACGCCGCCAGGGTCTGCGACGGGCTGCTGGCCGCCGGGAAGACCCCGGTGATCGTAGGCGGCACCGGGCTCTATATCGACTCTCTCCTCTCCGGCCGGGACTTTGCCGGGCGGGAAGAGGGGGACGAGGGCCTTCGCGCCCAGCTGAACGGGGACTATGAGCGCCTGGGCGGGGAGGCCATGCTGGAAACGCTCCGCACCTTCGACCCGGAGCGGGCGGAAAAGCTCCACCCCGGGGACAGGCGCCGCATCGTCCGCGCCATCGAGATCTACCGCCTCACCGGCAAGACCATCACCCAGCACGACGCCGAGACCCGGGCCCTGCCGCCCCGCTACACGGCGCTGAAGCTGGCCCTGCGCTTTCGCGACCGGGCGGATCTCTATGCCCGCATCGACCGCCGGGTGGATCAGATGGTGGAGGCCGGGCTTTTCGAGGAGGTGGAGCGCCTGCTGGACGAGGGACTCAGCCCCCGCTGCACCGCCATGCAGGCCATCGGCTACAAGGAAGCGGCCCTGGCCCTCTCCGGAGAACTGAGCCGGGAGGAGGCCATCGACCTCATCAAGCTCTCGAGCCGCCGCTACGCCAAGCGCCAGCTCACCTGGTTCGGCCGTGACCCGGAGATCCAGTGGATCGTGTGGGACAAAGAACCGGATCTGCGCGCTGCGGAGCAAGTGAAAATTGAATAATGAAGACTGAAAAATTATGGTGTGCCGCTCCGCGGCACGGATCGGAATCATCCCCGCAGGGGATACCGCAATTCTTCATTTTTCATTCTTAAATTTTCAGTATTCATTTCGACGATAGTCGACTCCCGCTTCGGGTTATGATAAGTTGTCCGCAAAAGCGGAAAACTTACATACAAAGGAGCAGATATCATGCAGAAATCCCAGAATCTTCAGGACGCTTTTCTCAACCAAGCCCGGAAGGACCGGCTCACCGTCACCATGTTTTTGATGAACGGCTTTCAGCTTCACGGCGTGGTCAAGGGCTTTGACGGCTTCACCGTGGTGCTGGACTCCGAAGGAAGGCAGCAGCTCATCTACAAGCACGCCATCTCCACCATCGTACCGCCGAGACCCATCAGCTTAGAAGAATGAAGAATGAATACTGAAGTAAACGCTGATCAAATCATCTGCGGCGCCTCCCGGATAATTTGTGCTCTGATTTCGTCACTTTTTCTTGCAATACACAAAGTATTCCTGCGAAAAAGTGCCATCATCAGAACGCAAATTTTCTCGGGATTCGCTCTTGCTGAATTAATCATCGTTTACTTAAGACTGAATACTGAAAAATTATGGTTTCCCGCTTCGCGGGACGATTCTAATCCATCCCCGGAGGGGATACCGCAATTATTCATTTTTCATTCTTAAGTTTTCAGTATTCATTAACAGAAAGAAGGTCTTTTCTCTATGACCATTGCCGAAAACGTCGCGCTGGTGCGCGAGAATATGGACCGGGCGGCCCTTGCCGCCGGCCGGGATCCGAAGGAGATCCTGCTGCTGGCCGCCACCAAGATGAACGACGCCGACCGGGTGCGCCAGGCCATCGCCGCAGGGGTGGACCTCTGCGGGGAAAACCGTGTCCAGGAGATGCTGGAAAAGCAGGCCCAGGGTGCCTACGCGGGGGTTCCGCTGCACTTCATCGGCCATCTGCAGAAGAACAAGGTCAAGCAGGTGGTGGGTCTGGCGGAGCTGATCCACGGGACGGACAGCCTGGAGCTGCTCTCCCTCATCTCCCGGGTGGCCCAGGCCAGGGGTCTCACCCAGGACGTGCTGCTGGAGGTGAACATCGGCGGGGAGAGCGCCAAGTCCGGTTTCGCCCCCGAGGAAGTCCCGGAGGCGCTGGCCCGGGCGGCCGCCCTGCCCGCTCTGCGGGTCCGGGGACTGATGGCCATCCCGCCCGTCTGCGCCGCGCCGGAAGAAAACCGCCCTTTTTTTCTCCGAATGCAGCAGCTTTTTATTGACAATAGCGAAAAAAAATACGATAATATACGCATGGATTTTTTGTCCATGGGGATGAGCGGCGATTATACCGAGGCCATCGCCTGCGGGGCCAATCTGGTCCGGGTAGGCAGCGGCATCTTCGGACCCCGACAGTACTGACACCTGCCCCGTCCCTGAGCACAGCGCACTGGAGGCAATGCCATGGGTTTCATGGATGAGCTGCGGAAGCTGACGCAGCCTTATGACGACGATAACGATTTCTTTGAAGGAGCGGACAGCAGCCTGCGGGATGCCCCCCCTCCCCCCAGCGCGGCCCAGCGGGAATTTGAAAGCGTCTTCGGCAACGAGCCTGCCGGAAAGCCGGAGCCCGCGGAGGAGCCCCGGACCCCCGTCCGGGAGAGCGCGGCGGAAGGCGGCCTCTTCAGCAGTCTGGGCGGCCTCGGCCGCAAGAAGAGCAAGGCCCCCCGGGAACGGGTGGTGGACGTGGGCGGAAACGAGACCAAGGTCATCCTCTTCAACCCCAAAACCTTCGAGGAGGCCGGCGATCTGGTGAGCCACCTGATGGCCTATCACTCCCTGGTCATGACGCTGGACGGCATCCCCACGGATTCCGCACGCCGCCTGCTGGACTTCATGTCCGGCATCACCTTCGCCCTGCAGGGGAAGATCACCCCCATCTCGGCGAAGACCTATTTCATCTCCCCGGAAAATGTTGACCTTCTCGGCGCTCAGCCCGATGGGGCGGAGACCGACGGTCAGTATTTATAAAAGAGAAAGATTTATTCATTGGAAAGGTGGATATTGATATGATTACTGCGCAGGACATTCGCGAAAGAACCTTTGAGCGGGCCCGCATCAACGGCTATGACCCCGCCTCTGTGGACGATTTTCTGGACCAGCTGGCCGAGGAAGTCGCCGCTTCCCAGAAGGAGAATTCTGTTCTCAAGCAGAAGATGAAGGTCCTGGTCGACAAGATCGAGGAATACCGCGGCAATGAGGAAGCCCTGAATCTGGCTCTCCTGTCCGCGCAGAAGCTGGCCGTCCAGATCGAGAAGGAAGCCAAGGACCGTGCCGCCGCCATGATCGCCGACGCTGACCGTCAGGTCAAAGAGCGCCTGGGCTCCATCGAGGAGGAGACCGAGAAGTCCAAGCAGAACCTGGCTGACGCCAAGGCTGCCACTGCCAAGTACTTTGACGCTGTCCGTGCCCTGTGCAACGGCCAGCTGGAGCAGTTGGACAAGATCATCGGCAACTACGTCGAGGAAGAGCCCGCCGAAGAGCCTCAGGAGGAAGCGCCCGCCGCCGAAGACGACGAGCTGGATTCCCTCGCCGCTCACCTGGGCCTGGACAGCACCCAGACCTTCAGCCTGTAAGACGCCGGCAGTCGAGCCCTTCGCTCTGTTACAGGCTGTCATCCCATGAACCGGAAGGGGCGGGCGCCGCGGCGCGCGCCCCTTATTCTTTGCAGCGCCCATTTTCATTTTCACACAGGAGACAACTGTTCTATGTCACAGGATTATAACGCCACACTGAACCTGCCCAAAACCGACTTTCCCATGCGCGCCGGTCTCCCCAAGCGGGAGCCGGACATGCTCAAGCGCTGGGAGGAATCGGATCTCTATAACGAAATGCTGAAGAAGAACGAAGGCCATCCCCGCTTCTCCCTCCACGACGGCCCTCCCTTCTCCAACGGCAACATCCACATGGGCCATGCCCTGAACAAGACCATCAAGGACTTCATCGTCCGCTCCTACGCCATGCGGGGCTACTACACCCCCTACATCCCCGGCTGGGACAACCACGGCATGCCCATCGAAAGCGCCATCATCAAGGAGCAGAAGCTCAATCACAAGGCCATGAGCGTGGCGGACTTCCGCTCCGCCTGCGAGGCCTACGCCGAAAAGTACGTCCAGAAGCAGATGGAAGGCTTCAAGCGCCTGGGCGTGGTGGGCGACTGGGAACACCCCTACCGCACCATGAGCAAGGGCTTTGAGGCGGAAGAGGTCCGCATCTTCGGCAAGATGTACCGCAACGGCCACATCTACAAGGGCTTCAAGCCCGTGTACTGGTGCCCCAAGGACGAGACCGCCCTGGCCGAGGCGGAGATCGAGTATCAGGACGACCCCGTCACCACGGTCTACGTCAAGTTCCCCATGGCGGACGATCAGGGCAAGCTGAGCCACCTGGACCTCAGCAAGCTCTTCTTCCTGATCTGGACCACCACCATCTGGACCCTGCCCGGCAACCTGGGCATCTCCCTCCACCCGGACGAGAGCTATGCCATCGTGAAGCTCCCCAGCGGGGAGATGCTGGTGGTGGCCGAGGCCCTCATCCCGCAGGTCATGAAGGCCGGCGGCGTGGAGAGCTGGGAGATCGTGGAGACCCATCCCGGCAATTTCTTTGAGTACATGCTGGCCCGTCATCCCTTCCTGGACAAGACCAGCCTGCTCATGAACGCCGATTACGTCACCATGGACTCCGGCACCGGTCTGGTGCACACCGCGCCCGGCTTCGGCGCGGACGACTACAACACCTGCAGCCGCTACGGCATCGAGCTGGTGGTGCCCGTGGACGACCAGGGCCGCCACACCGACTATGCCGGCAAGTACGCGGGCCTGGGCACCGAGGAATCCAACCCCGTGATCCTGGCCGATATGAAGGAAAGCGGCGCGCTCTTCGCCTCGGAAAACATCATCCACAGCTATCCCCACTGCTGGCGCTGCAAGCACCCCATCATCTTCCGGGCCACCCCCCAGTGGTTCTGCTCGGTAGACTCCTTCAAGGAAGAGGCCGTGAAGGCCTGCGAAGAGGTCCGCTGGCTCCCCGCCTGGGGCAAGGACCGCATGGCCGCCATGATCCGGGAGCGCAGCGACTGGTGCATCTCCCGTCAGCGCCGCTGGGGTCTGCCCATTCCCGTGTTCTACTGCGAGGACTGCGGCAAGCCCGTCTGCACCGAGGAGAGCATCGAATCCGTGGCTTCCATCTTCGAGCAGGAAGGCAGCAATGCCTGGTTCAGCAAGGAAGCGGAAGCCCTCCTGCCGGAAGGCTTCGTCTGCCCCCACTGCGGCGGCAGGCACTTCACCAAGGAGACCAACACCCTGGACGGCTGGTTTGACTCCGGCTCCACCCACTACGCCGCCATGCAGCGGGACCAGGGCTTCTGGCCCAGCGACATGTACATGGAAGGCGGCGACCAGTATCGCGGCTGGTTCCAGTCCTCCCTGCTGGTGGCCGTGGGCGCCCTGGGCAAGGGCGCGCCCTACCGGGAGTGCCTGACCCACGGCTGGACCGTGGACGGCGAAGGCAAGGCCATGCACAAGTCCCTGGGCAACGGCGTGGATCCCGCCGACCTGATCAAGGAATTCGGCGCGGATATGATCCGCCTCTGGGCCGGCTCCGCCGACTACCATGTGGACGTGCGCTGCTCCAAGGAGATCTTCAAGCAGCTCAGCCAGAACTACCTGAAGTTCCGCAACACCGCCCGCTACTGCCTGGGCAACCTGGACGGCTTTGACGCCGATCATCTGGTGGCGCCCGAGGACATGCTGGAGCTGGACCGCTGGGCCGTCACCAAGCTCAACGAGCTCATCGAGAAGGTGGCGGAGGCCTACCGGAACTACGAATTCCATGTGATCTCCCACGCCATCAACGATTTCTGCGTGGTGGAGCTGTCGAGCTTCTATCTGGACATCATCAAGGACCGGCTCTACTGCGAGGAGAAGGACGGGCTCAAGCGCCGCAGCGCCCAGACGGCCCTCTACCTGATCCTGGACAGCATGACCAAGATGTTTGCCCCCATCCTGGCCTTCACCTGCGACGAGATCTGGCAGGCCATGCCCCACAGAGCCGGGGACGATACGCGCAACGTGGTGCTCAACACCATGAACGCGCCCTTCGCCGCCTACGCTCTCTCCGCCGAGCAGCTGGAGAAGTGGGACAAGCTCATCTCCCTGCGCAACGACGTGAACGTGGTCCTGGAGAGCGCCCGCAACGACAAGCGCATCGGCAAGCCCCTGGAGGCCGCCGTTACCCTCCGGGGCGAGGATGAGAGCAGCCGCGAGCTGCTGGACGCCGTCTCCGACATGGATCTGGACGATCTGCTCATCGTCTCCCACTGCCTGGTGGAGGGCGAGGAGCCTGCCGACGCCGTCCGCGGTCAGGGCGCCCGCAATCCGGGCCTGCGCATTTCCGTCTCCGAGGCCCCGGGCAAAAAGTGCCCCCGCTGCTGGAAGCACTCCCTCCAGGCCGATCCCGAGACAGAACTTTGCCCGCGCTGCGCAGCAGTAGTTGCAAAACTCTGAAAAATAGGGTACAATAGATAAAAGCGCAAGTCCCATTCCGTGCAAGAACAGCGCGCCGCGGCCCGCCGCGGCAGATAGGAGAAAGATATGCTGTATGCGATCGTATCTGTACTGGTCATCCTTGCCGACCAGCTGATCAAGCTCTACGTCTCGGCGGACAGCTTCCGTCCCATGGAGCTGATCCCCGGTGTCCTGAACATGACCAAGGTGGAAAACACCGGCGGCGCCTTCGGCCTGCTGGGCGGTGAGATCCCCACCTATTGGTTCATCATCATCGCCGGCGTTTTCACCGTTCTGGTGGTCATCGCCCTGGCGACCCGCTTTGTCAACGGCTGGCTTGCCCGCTGGAGCCTGGTGCTGGTCACCGCCGGCGGCATCTCCAACTGCATCGACCGGGTGATCAACGTTCGCCCCACCGGCCACGTGGTGGATATGTTCCAGTTTGCTTTCTGGAAGAGCTTTCCGGTGTTCAACCTGGCGGATATCTTCATTTCCGTCTTCTGCATCGTCTTCATCTTCGCCATCCTCTTCGGCCGTGATCATAAGGATCAGAGCGGCGAGGACGACGAGTTCGTAGAGGACGAGGAGCAGGACGAGGAACCCGAGGAAGAGGAGATCCGTCCCGTCCGCAAGTCCCGCAAGGCTCTCAAGGCCGAGGAGGAAGAGGTCGAGGAGGAAGAGATCCGTCCTGCCAAGGCCGGCCGCAGCAGCCGCAAGGCCCGCCAGTCCAAGTATGACGAGGAGTACGAGCAGTACAAGGCCGCCCAGCGCGCCCGGGAAGAGGCGGAAAAGGCCGCCGCTCCCGCCCCTGTGGAACCCGCTCCGGCGGAGGAGCCCATCCCTGCCGCTCCGGCGGAGGAGCCCGTCTTCGACCCGGCAGATCCCTTTGCCGAGTGGGAGCGCGCCAACGCCGCCCGGAAGCCCGCCCCTGCCTTTGTGCCGGCGCAGACCGCCCCCGAAGCGGTGGAGGAGCCTGTCCGTCCCAGCAGACGCAGCGAACTGAAGGCCGAGCCTCAGCCCGCCGCCCCTGCGGAGCCTGAGCAGCCTGCGGTCCCCGAGCCCCCCGTTGTCAGGCCCGCCCGGAAACCGGCGCCGGTGGTGGAGGAGCCCGCCTCCTTCGATCTGGATGATATCCTGGCAGAGTTCAAGTAAAGAATGGAAGAAGATCTTCTTCAAATCACAGCAGAGGAGAGCGGCGAGCGAATCGACGCTCTCCTTGCGCATATGCTGCCCCAGCTGAGCCGCAGCGCCGCCCAAAGGCTCTTAGAGGAGGGGCGGGTGCTCCTGCGGGGAGCGCCGGTCCGCAAGAACTACCGCTGCGCCGCCGGGGACTGCTTTCTGCTCTCCCTGCCGGAAGCGGAGGAGGTCCCCCTCGTCCCCCAGGATATTCCCCTGGATGTGGTCTTTGAGGACAGGGACGTGATCGTGGTGAACAAGCCCCGGGGCCTGGTGGTGCACCCCGCCCCCGGCCACCCGGACGGGACCTTGGTGAACGCCCTGCTTTTCCACTGCGGAGACAGTCTCTCCGGCATCGGCGGGGAGAAGCGCCCGGGGATCGTCCACCGCATCGACAAGGACACCTCCGGTCTGCTCATCGCGGCGAAAAACGACTTTGCCCACCAGGCTCTCTCCGGGCAGCTGGCGGACCGGAGCCTCTCCCGGATCTACGAGGCTGTGGTGCGGGGCAATCTCCGGGAGGATGCCGGCACGGTGTCGAAGCCCATCGGCCGCCACCCTACGGACCGCAAGCGCATGGCGGTCCTCCCCGGGGGACGCCCCGCGATGACCCATTGGGAGGTCCTGGCCCGCTACCGGGGCTATACCCACATCCGCTGCCGTCTGGAGACCGGCCGCACCCATCAGATCCGGGTCCACATGGCAAGCCTGGGCCACCCCCTGCTGGGAGATGAGACCTACGGGGCCCCCGCCCCGGACAAGGGGCTCAGCGGCCAGTGTCTCCACGCCAGGGAGCTGAAATTCATCCATCCCCGCACGGGCGAGCCCGTCCGCCTGGAGACGGAACTGCCGGGCTACTTCCTGGAGGTCCTCTCCCGGCTGGGACAGAAGATCGGATAATTCCGCATGCATAATTGCGTCTGAAAGGAGCCTTCCTATGAATCTCAAAAAACTGGGCGGCCTGATCCTGGCCGCGATCCTGCTCATCGGCGGCGTCATTCTGGCCGTCCGGCTCATCTCCGGCGCCTTCGCCCTGGTGCACGGCGCTTTGAACACGGTCCTCGGCATCGTGGTGATCCTGGCGCTGTTGGCCATCGTGGCCTGGATGTTCGCCTACGCCAGGAAGCATCGGAAATAAGCATGGCCCCGCGGATGCTTGTCCTCCCCTCGGAGGACTATCTGGAGGAGGTGCGGCGCTACCGGGAGGAGTTCCTGGCCGCCGGCAGCTCCATGGACGGGACCGGCGCCCTGCGCCGCTGCGAGGATCCCCGTGAATGGCTGTCCGCCGTCCGGGCCGGTGACGACCCGGACAGGGTGCCGGAGGGCAAGGTCCGGGCCACGGTCTTCCTCTGTGTGGAAGAGGGCCGCGTCCTGGGCATGATCCAGCTGCGCCACACGCTCAACGAGTATCTGCGCCGCTATTCCGGGCACATCGGCTATTCCGTCCGTCCCTTCGCCCGGCGGCAGGGCGTGGCCAAATGGATGCTGGCCGCCATCCTGCCCCATTGCCGCGGGCTGGGGCTGGACCGGGTGATGATCGCCTGCGAGCCCTGGAACGAGGGCAGCCGCCGCACCATCCTGGCAAACGGCGGCGTCTACGAAAAGACCGTACACGAGCCGGAGCGGGGCATCGATCTGGAGCAGTACTGGATCACCCTCTGAAGAACGCGCAAAAACACCCTGAGACCGCTGTGAAAGCGATCTCAGGGTGTTTTTCATGTCTGGGGCGTCTCTTCTCAGAGGCCCGGGAAGAAGCCAAAACCGGCCCGCAGATCCACCACGCCCGCCAGCAGAAGCAGCAGGATCAGCAGGATCAGGGGGATGATGGACTGTCTCCGCGCCGCATCGGACACCAGGCCCAGGGCCAGCAGGCCCAGGACCACGGCCGTGATGATCTTCCCCACCGTGCCCATGGGCCGTCCCCTGTCCGTCCTTCTCTGTGGCATGGAGTCCACCGGCGCGATGGTCCCGGTGCTTTCCTCGTCCCCGGGCGTCACCACAGGCTCCTGGGGTTCTGTGGGCTCAGGCTCCGGCTCGGCCTCCTGCAGCAGGATCTCCTGCAGGGGGCTGGCGCAGTTGCTGCGGCAGGCCTCGTTCAGCTGCTCGCAGAAGAGGAAGAGCTCCGTGTCCTCCGGCAGGTTCAGTGCCTTCAGGTCCACTTCCAGTTCCCCCTCAGCCGCAGCGGGACGCTCCAGCCGCCACAGGCCCAGCGGCGCGCCGTCCTTGTCCCGGGCGAGCAGGGAGAGCATGGCGGCTTCGCCCGTCTCCGCTCCGGAATAGCGCAGCCTCAGCTGCCCGTCCTCCAGCGCGCTGGATTCCAGCCGAAAAGCATGCTCCTCCAGGGGGACGATCAGCTTCCATTCCAGGGCCTCCCCTTCTGTTCTCTCGGGGGCGCTCACCGCGCCGGGCTGCCCCTCGTCCGCAGCCGGCAGCACCCAGACGGCGTCCTGCAGGCTCAGGTTCACGCAGGGCCGGGCGCTCCAGTGATGATTGGGCATATAATCGTGGACGGTGTTGCTGTGCAGCACCATGCCGTGATAATCGTCATGATACAGGATGGGCGAGCGCAGCCAGTAGTAGTCCTCCATGCTGCAGCGCTTGACGGTAGTCTTGGTGTCGCCGCCGGTGCTGCCGAAATACTGGTCCAGCTCCTGAGCCGAGAGGAAGAACACCTGCTCCTCCTTCAGATCCATCTCTCTCCAGTCCAGCAGATAAAGGCGAATCTGCTCGTCGTGCTTGCTGGTCAGGGGCACCAGGGCGCTCTCGTCGGGCGTAAAGGCGCTCTCGGCAAAGTTCGTGCACCACTCCTGGGCAAGGCTTCCCTCCCAGAGGGTGGAATCCTCGTCAAAGACCACCTTGTGGATGTCGATCAGATCGCGGCTCAGCAGGTAAACGCCCTCCGTGCCCATATTGGTCTGCCCATCATCCAGCACCAGCCAGGCCACAGGCTTTTCATCGTAGAAGCCGTACCAGATCACGTCGTCAGCCGGAATACCCCAAAGGTTGCCGGGCGTCCCGGTCTCCTTCTCCGGATCGGCGGCAGCAGGCGCTGCGCCGCCGGCATCTGTCTGCCCGCCGGCAGGCTGCGGATCCGCAGGCGTCGCCGGCTCATCGGGCGCTGCGGGCTCAGTCGGCTCCTCCGTCCCCGGAGCGGGGTCGGGCTCCGCGGGTTCCTCCGTTCCCGGGACGGGATCGGGTTCCGCCGGCGGCGCTTCGCCTCCGTCTCCCGCTTCTTCCGCCAGGGAGACCGCCGGCAGCAGCGTCAGCAGCAGCACAGCCAGCAGCAAAATCGAAATCAGTCTCTTCTTCATGCCAACCCTTCTTCCGTTCAGCTCCCCGCCGCCTTTACAGGCCCGAGAGGAGCCATACGGGACCACAGCGCCCGAAATGGGCAGATGTTCCGATCCCGATCATGCAGCCGCGGACAAAGGCCGGGCCGCGCAAAGTCAAATCAGTAGTTTTCCTTCCGGACCTCAAAATAGGCCCGGGGATGATTGCACACCGGGCAGACTTCGGGAGGCGTGGTGCCCACCACCAGGTGCCCGCAGTTGCGGCACTCCCACACCACGACGCCGCTCTTCTCGAACTGGGTCCTGGTCTGGACGTTCTCCAGCAGCTTGCGGTAGCGCTCCTCATGGTGCTTCTCGATGGCGCCGACGCCGCGGAACTTGGCGGCAAGCTCGGGGAAGCCCTCCTCCTCGGCCTCTTTGGCCATGCGCTCATACATATCGGTCCACTCGAAATTCTCACCCTCGGCGGCGTGGAGCAAATTCTCCTCCACGGTGCCGAGCTCGCCCAGCTCCTTGAACCAGAGCTTGGCGTGTTCCTTCTCGTTGTCCGCGGTCTTCAGAAAGATCTCCGCGATCTGCTCATACCCGGCCTTCTTGGCAACGGATGCAAAATAGGTGTACTTGTTCCTGGCCTGGCTCTCGCCGGCAAAGGCCTCCCAAAGATTATTCTCGGTCCTGGTGCCCGCATACTTGTTTGCCATACGATCAGATCTCCTTTCAGTGGATATAGCATCTATGTGGACATAGCTTCTATTATAATATAACCGATTTTACCGGTCCGCGTCAACAGGAAAGCGAGATTATGTAAAGTAATTTCCCGCTGAACCGGGAGCTCCGGGGGATCCGTATCGTATCCATAGAGAAACGGATTGCCGCGACCAGTTTGCGAACCGGTCGCGCAATGACACTCCATGATCCAACGCAGCCCATGCGTGTCGTCGCCTTCAACCAAGAGCGGAAGTTGATACGAATATCTGATAGAAAGCTTTAGAAAGATTTCCGAGGCAGAAATGTGTCAGGCGAGGCGGCGGCCGCAGAGCATAATGGACATATATGGTCAAGGCCGCCAACGAAGCATGGCGCGATTCTGAGCGGAAAGAATCAAAGATTTCGATTGGGTATTCGTATAAAGCAAAAAAATCAGAGCCCATCCTTTCGGATGGGCTCTGTGTTGGCGTTGACCTATTTTCCCGGCCCGTCGCCAGGCAAGTATCGTCGGCACTGGTGAGCTTAACTTCTGTGTTCGGAATGGGAACAGGTGGACCCTCACCGTTAA
>ONCI01000055.1 GCA_900316255.1 uncultured Eubacteriales bacterium
CAAGCGCTACATCGCCAAGAACAACATCCAGCTCTACATGATCAACGCCATCGACCTGGCCAAGAAGATCGGTATGGGCAAGCGCACCAACACCATCCTGCAGTCCGCCTTCTTCTCCCTGGCCAAGGTCCTGCCCGAGCGTGATGCCATCCAGTACATGAAGGACGCTGCCCTCCACTCCTACCTGAAGAAGGGCCAGGACGTGGTCGACATGAACTACAACGCCATCGACGCCGGCGCCACCGCCTACGTCAAGGTGGAAGTTCCCGCCGCCTGGGCCGAGGCTGTCGACAACAAGACCGCCGAGGACAAGCACGGCCGCGAGAAGACCGTCAAGATGGTCAAGACCATCCTGGATCCCGTGGACAAGATGGACGGCGACAGCCTGCCCGTCTCCGCCTTCGTGGATCACGCCGACGGCACCTTCGAGCTGGGCGCTGCCGCTTACGAGAAGCGCGGCATCGCCGTCACCGTTCCCACCTGGGACGCTGAGAAGTGCATCCAGTGCAACCAGTGCGCCTTCGTCTGCCCCCACGCCACCATCCGTCCCTTCGTGCTCACCGCCGAGGAGGCCGCTGCGGCTCCCGCCCAGACCAAGCTGGCCGCTGTCAAGGGCATCAAGGGCATGGCCGATGCCAAGTACACCATGGCCGTGTCTCCTCTGGACTGCATGGGCTGCGGCGTCTGCGTCGGCGAGTGCCCCGCTCACGCCATCGAGATGGTTCCCATGGAGAGCCAGCTGGATCAGCAGGAAGTCTTCAACTACGCTGTGGAGAAGGTTTCCGCCAAGCCCGAACTCTTCAAGGCCGACAATGTGAAGCTCAGCCAGTTCGCTCAGCCCTACCTGGAGTTCTCCGGCTCCTGCGCCGGCTGCGCCGAGACCAGCTACGCCCGCGTTGTCACCCAGCTCTTCGGCGACCATATGCTCATCTCCAACGCCACCGGTTGTTCCTCCATCTGGGGCGGCCCCGCTGCCACCTCTCCCTACACCGTGGACAAGGAAGGCAAGGGTCCCGCCTGGGCAAACTCCCTCTTCGAGGATAACGCCGAGCACGGCCTCGGCATGTACCTGGGCCAGAAGAAGATCCGCGACGATCTGAAGGCCAAGGTCGACGCTCTCGTCGCCATCAACTGGTGCGATCCCGCCATCAAGGAAGCCGCTGCCAAGTGGGCCGAGACCTATGACGACGGCAACCTGAACCAGGCTCCCACCAAGGCCCTGATCAAGGCTCTGGAAGAGGGCATCACCGACGGCTGCGACTGCGACGCCTGCAAGCTGGCCCGCGAGATCCTGGCCAAGAAGGATTACCTGAACAAGAAGTCCATGTGGATCTTCGGCGGCGACGGCTGGGCCTACGACATCGGCTACGGCGGCGTGGACCACGTCCTGGCCTCCGGCGAGGATGTCAACGTCTTCGTCTTCAACACCGAGGTGTACTCCAACACCGGCGGACAGGCCTCCAAGGCCTCCAACATCGGCCAGGTGGCGCAGTTCGCCGCGGCCGGCAAGGAGCTCAAGTCCAAGTCCCTGGCTGAGATGGCCATGACCTACGGCTACGTTTATGTTGCCCAGATCGCTATGGGCGGCAACAAGGCCAAGGCTCTGAAGGCCATCGTCGAGGCCGAGGCTCACAAGGGCCCGTCCCTCATCATCGCCTACGCTCCCTGCGAGATGCACAGCATCAAGGGCGGCATGACCAACTGCCAGAAGGAAATGAACAAGGCTGTGGATTGCGGCTACTGGAACCTGTTCCGCTTCAATCCCGATGCCGAGAAGCCCTTCACCCTGGACAGCAAGGAGCCTGCCGGCGGCTACCAGGAGTTCCTCATGAACGAGGCCCGCTACAGCCGTCTGACCCGCGAGTTCCCCGAGCGCGCCGACCGTCTGTTCAAGGCCAACGAGGACAACGCCAAGGCCCGCTATGAGCACCTGATGAAGCTGAAGGCCCTCTACGAGTAATCGTAAGCCCTGAGCCGATTCAAGCAATCGCATAAACCCACCAAGCCCACGGGAGCAATCCCGTGGGCTTGTTCTGTCCCAAAAGCGAAAAGCCAGGCGGGCCTGAGCTGCGAGGAGAAAGAACAGCCTGCACCGCGCGCAAAGCCTTCCCCTGGAGGGGAAGGTGCCCCAGTGCGCACACTGGGGCGGATGAGGTGGCGAGTGAGAAGAAAATAGCGCAATACGGGTCCGCTTTCCTCGCTGGAAATTTTAGGTCTTGTTCTTTTCGGATTTTGGTATATAATAAATGTCCATTCCATTTGAGGAGGCGAGCGCATGCAAATCGAACTGACTGAAAAGGAATTCCGGCGGCTGCTGGACCTGGTCTATGTGGGCAACTGGATCCTGAACTCCGCCCGGGGCGACGACCGCTTTGAGGACTATGACCTTCTGCAGGAGAAGCTATTCGCCCTCTCCGGCAAAGCGGGCATGCCCTCTCTGGTGCAGCGCTGGCACGGACATATCTTCCCCTCCAAGGCCTACGAGGAGGGCGGCATCCACGAGGCCATCGCCGATTATGAGGACGCGGTGTTCTTCGACATCCTGGCCGAGGAGCTGGCCCGCCGGGACCTGGGCCTGGAGGATCACGAGCCGGAGGACTATACCGAGCTCACCGCCCGCATGGACGAATATCTGGACGAGTTTGACCGCAGCGGTCTCAGCGCCGTCCATATGGATTTGGAGTAAAGTATGCACGATGAATTGACAAGGGAAGACCTGCGCAAGATGCAGGAGGAGCTGGACTACCGCCGGCTCACCCTGATGCCGGAACTGATCGAGGAGGTCAAGCGCACCCGCGCCTTCGGCGATCTCAGCGAGAATTTTGAATACAAGGCCGCCAAGCAGGCCCAGAACAAGAACCGCAGCCGCATCCGCTATCTGGAGGGTATGATCAAGACCGCCCGGGTCTTCGAGGACCGTTCCGATGACAATAGCGTGGGCCTCTTCGACAAGGTGGAGATCTACATGCCCGAGGACGACGAGACCGACGTGATCCAGGTGGTCACCACCGTGCGCTGCGACCCCCGGAAGGGCCTCATCAGCAAGGAGAGCCCCTTCGGCAAGACGGTGCTGGGCAAAAAGGTGGGGGACCGCTTCACCGTGCAGGTCAGCGAAACCTACAGCTATGAGGCAGTGATCCGCTCCATCGAAAAATGCGAGGACGACGGCTCCGCCCCGCTGCTGGAGTATTGAACCTGTGCCCTTTCCGTCCCTCTCGCTTCGCTCGCGTGACAGCTCCCCCAAAGGGGGCGCCGGCCTTGCCTCCCCCTCCGGGGGAGGCGGCACGGCAGGCGAAGCGCCGGCGTGACGGAAGGGGTTCCTTTTTTTGTGAAAAAATCCTTGACAATTCCTGAAAAGCCGCTATAATAATATGGCCTGCGCAAGCGGGTATATTTCCTTGCTCTCATCAGTGAATGAGGGCCAATAGACCAGAAGGAGGTGCAACCATGGCAAAAGCAAGCGAAAAGTACGAAGTCATGTACATCATCAACCCCAATTTCTCCGAGGAGGAGACCGCGGCGGTTGTTGAGAAGTTCAAGGCACTTGTTGAAGCAAATGGTACTCTGGATGAGTTGGAGGAAATGGGCAAGCGGAAGCTGGCCTATGAGATCAACTACATTTCCGAGGGCTACTATGTGCTGATGAAGTTCCAGAGCGGTCCTGAGTTCCCCGCTGAGCTGGACCGTATCCTCGGTATCACCGACGGCATCCTGCGTCGCCTGATCACCCTGCGGGCTGAGTAAGGAGTGGCGAGATGCTGAACCACATTGTCATCATGGGCCGTCTGACCCGGGATCCGGAACTCCGGTATACCCAGTCTCAGACCCCGGTCGTGTCCTTCTCCGTTGCCGTTGACCGCGATTTCGGCGGCCGGGACGGCGGCGAGAAGCAGACCGATTTTATCGATTGTGTTGCCTGGCGCAGCACCGCCGAGTTTGTAAGCAAGTATTTCCGCAAGGGCAGCATGGTGGTCGTTTCCGGCCGCCTGCAGATCCGCGATTGGCAGGACCGCGACGGCAACAAGCGCCGCAGCGCCGAGGTCGTGGCGGACAATGTTTACTTCGGCGAGAGCCGCCGTCGGGAAGACGACAATCGCGACAGCTACGGCGCAGGCAACTACGCCGGCAGCAGCTACGGCGGAAACAGCTACGACAGCAATCGCGGCGCTTCCGCACCCGCTCGTTCCGGTTTTGAGGAACTGAGCGATGACGACGGCGAACTGCCGTTCTGATTTTGGAGGCAGCGTGAACCCCGGACGCGCTCGGCGTCTGACGGATCTTTTTTCTCATGCATTCGTCGTTTTTTCTCGCAGTACACAAAGTACGGCATCGAAAAATGCCTTCTGCCTGAGAAAAAATCTCTCGCCAGCCGCATTCGGCGCCGGGCTCCCCGCTCCCTCTGCCCGTCTAAATGACATGATACTATGATAGGAGGATACCGCTTTGGCTTTCGATAAGAACAACCCCAAGAACCGCAAGCGCAGAAAAGTTTGCCAGTTCTGCGTGGACAAGGCGACTTATATTGATTATAAGGACACCGCCAAGCTGCGCCGCTACCTGTCCGAGCGCGGCAAGATCCTGCCCCGCCGCACCACCGGTACCTGCGCCATGCATCAGCGCGAGCTGACCGAGGCGATCAAGCGCTCCCGCCAGATCGCTCTCCTGCCTTACGTGCTGGACTAATTCGTACGGATCGTACAAGCTTAACGCTCCCTCGGAAACCCGAGGGAGCGCTTTTTTCATCTGGCAGAGAAACGGAGCTGCGGAAGGCTCCGCACAGAGCGCTCCGGGCCCTCTCCTTGTTCAATCTGCCACAGAAGAGGCGCTCCTTTTGCCGCGGGACTGGCTCTTCCTTCGAAAATGCGCGGCCACTGCAGTTTGCTATTGATTTGCTGAATAAAAGTAGTATACTGGGAACATCCTCGCGAAAAGGAGAAAGAGAAAGATGAAATCAAATCGTGAACGACTGGGAAGCCGTCTCGGCTTCATCATGCTCAGCGCAGGCTGCGCTATAGGCTGCGGCAACGTGTGGAAATTCCCCTGGATGACCGGTGAGTTCGGCGGCGGCGGCTTCGTGCTGGTGTACGTGCTGTGCCTGCTGCTGCTGGGTCTGCCTGCCATGACCATGGAATTTGCCATCGGCCGCGCCTCTCAGGCCAGCCCTGTCCGGATGTATCAGAAGCTGGAAAAGCCCGGTCAGAAGTGGCATATCCACGGGTATTTCGCCCTCCTGGGCAACATTGCACTGATGGCTTTCTACACGGTGGTCACCGGCTGGATGATGTATTACTTCGTGCGCTTCCTCAGCGGGAAGACCGCCGATCTGGGCTTTGTGTCCATGATCACCAACCCCGGCGTCAATGTGATCTATCTGCTGGTCGCCGTGGTGCTGGGCTTCGCGGTGCTGAGCTTCAATCTCCAGGGCGGTCTGGAGCGGGTCACCAAGTACCTGATGACGGCGCTGTTCGTGCTGATGCTGGTGCTGGCGGTCCACAGCGCAACCCTGAAGGGCGCCAAGGAGGGTCTCTCCTTCTATCTGGTGCCGGACTTTTCCAAGATCAACGGCAAGGTGGTCGTGGGCGCCATGGAACAGGCCTTCTTCTCCCTGAGCATCGGCATCGGCTCCATGGCCATCTTCGGCAGCTACATCGGCAAGGAGCGCTCCCTGCTGGGCGAGTCCGTGAATGTGATCCTGCTGGACACCTTTGTGGCCATCATGGCGGGCTTCATCATGTTCCCGGCCTGCTTTACCTACGGCATCGAAGTGAGCGCCGGCCCCTCCCTGCTCTTCGACACCATGGCCACGGTCTTCAACAACATGGCCGGCGGCCGGATCTGGGGCAGCCTGTTCTTCCTGTTCATGGTCTTTGCCGCCTTCTCCACGGAGCTGGCGGTGTTCGAGAACATCCTGGCCTGCGTGCGGGAGCTCACCGGCTGGAGCCGTCCCAAGGGCTGCATCGCCTGCGGCATCGGCATCTTCCTGCTGGCTCTGACCACTGCTCTGGGCTACAGCGTCCTCGGCGGCTTCCATCCCTTCGCGGAGGACTCCGCCTGGCTGGACCTCTGGGACTTCATCGTCAGCAAGAATCTGCTGCCCATCGGCGCGCTGGTCTTCTCCCTGTTCTGCTGCTACAAGTTCGGCTGGGGCTGGGACAAATTCGTGGAAGAGGCCAACGCGGGCCAGGGCCTGAAGGTGAAGAACTGGATGAAGCCCATCTTCCGCTATGTGGTTCCCGTCTGTGTGGCCGGCCTGTACATCTACGGCCTGCTTACCTTCAAGTGGAAGTGATCCCGCGGGCATCATACGGAAATCTGATAGAAACGATCGGTGCATTCGCAAAACGCGAATGCACCGATCGTTTCTTCTATGGGGGCGATGCTCAGCCGGAAAGAATTACACAGGAAAGCGATCCGGCCACAGGATCACCGCCACCACAAGCCAGAGATACAGCCACTTCACCGCCAGGGTCCCCAGAAAAGTGACCGGGATCCACAGCCAGCGCATGCCGATGTGCCGGCGCTGCTCCGGATCTTTTCGCTCATCCAGAAACGCAAGGAGGTTGATCGCCAGGCAGACCAGCGCCGCCGGGGCCAGCCACAGGAGCATGGCGATCCCGCCGAAGTGGTCCAGGACAGCATGCCAGACCGTGCCCTCGGGAACGGGGATCTGGGTATTGGCATAGAAGGCCAGAAGCCCCATATCCAGCAGCAGGATCAGACAGTAGGCAAGCTGGATCCAGCCTGTCATCCGTAGGGCCTTTCTGGTTTTCATGGATCTCCCGCCTCCTGCGGCAGCGGGATGGTCTCCGTCACCTTATGATAGTCCTCACCGGCAAGGTAGGTCACGGTGACGGCCCTGCCGTCCTCGGTAAAGGCTGCGCTTTCAAAGGGTTCCGCCGCAGGTGCGAGGGATTCGGAGAAGCTGTCCAGCATGGTCCGATCTCCACGCTCAAAGATTCCCCGAAGGAGCAGACTTCTTCCCGAGATACAGAGGACCCGCTCACCGTCCCGGGCCAGGATCCCGTAGATCGCGTCGGAAAGCTGCCCGGTTTCCGGCCGGTAGTAGACTGTCCAGTGCAGGGAAAGACTCGGCCCCGCCCCAAGACTTACCGACCAGAGCCCCGGCTCCGCCTCCTCGACCCGGGGCTCGTGCCGGCCGGGGCCAAAGGCCCAGACCAGGTCTCCCTCGGGGCTGTAAAGCTGCAGGGCGTAGACGCCGTCTTCTTCAAAGAGTCCGTAGACCTGGTTCCCCGCGATCTGCTCTCCCGCCGGGGCGGGAAGCTCCCCTTTTTGGCCCAGCACATCCAGCAGGGCGTCATAAGTCCCGGCGGGGAAGGCGTAGCACGGCGGCGCATAGACAAGCCCATCCGCAAACCAGCCTTTGTCATCCGAGAAGATGTCGCAGAAGGTCCCCTCGGTCGGATTACCCTCGTTCAGAAAGTACAGGGAAACGCCCAGCGATTTGGGTTCCTCTTCGGCAGGGGGGATGATCTCTCCCCGGAGCTGTGCTTCCGCGCAGATCCGGTACAGCTCCGCCGCTGTCTCGCCTTCCACCGTCCGCCGTCCGCCGCCGTATTCCACGGTGCAGCTCCGGGGCGCGGCCTCCGGCTCTTTCGTGGGCTCCCCGACGTCCTCCAATGCCTCCAACAGCTTATCATAAGTCCCGGCGGGAAGCTGAAGGGGCTCTCGATAGGATTGAACATCCAGGCCGGAAAAACTCTTGTCGTCCCCATCGATTTCATAATCAAATCTCAATCCGCTGGACCAAAGGAAGTTCAGGGAGAGGATAGGTCGTTCGCCGCCCAAAAAGAAGAATCTGCCCGGTTCCGCCCGCTTTTGTGCGTCCGCACAGATCCGATACAGCTCCGCCGCTGTCTCGCCGGTGACGGAATAGCTGTCGTCCCCCAGTGAAACCTCGCAAACAGTAGGCTCTTCCGCATCGGCGTTGTCATCGGCCTGCGGGAAAAACGCTTCCGATGCTGGCCAGAACAGAGGCCAGACACTCTCGCCGTCCCAAGATCGTACTGCCTCCACAACGCCCGCCTTTTCCCGCTTTGTAAAGCGCAGATCGGCAAAACTGTCGCCCAGCTCCTCAACATCCGCCGTATACACAGCAAAAGAGGAAACCCCGTTTCCATCCGTCTCCTGCTCCACCAGCAAGTCGCTGCCGTAAGCCTCGCGGGGCGAAAAGTCGCGGGGCGTATACAAATACAACTCCTGTGACTCCCGGCTTGTCCGGTCAAAGAGCGCCAGATAAGAGCGGTGGATTCCGGAACCCTCAGAACCGGTGAACAGCAGATCCTGCACCCCGTTGCCGTCATAATCCCAGGCAACGCCGTTGGTAAAGCCATAGCCTCCGGGATAGCAGAGGACCTCGGTCTTTTTCCCGTCCAGCAGAAAGGTACGGCAGGATTCGGGATCCTTATAGATCCGGCAGTCCATGGCCTCGGAAACCGCCTTTGGGGTCACATCCTCAAGTGGGAGAAAGCGGATTGGCGGAAGAAGACGATTCTGCTTGACATCTGTCTTGCCGTGCGCACCCGGAAACACGACCCAAAAGCAGTTACCTCCGGGCCGCAGCAGGAAAAAGCGCCTCTTATCGTCGTCGGTCGTCTGCTTTTGCGTCTCTGCGTCAAGGGAAAGGAAGTCTGAGTTCACCTTGTCATCCAGCCGAAAGGCGTACAGTTCCCGCCCCAGGAGCAGACCACCCTCAAAATCTTCGGAAAAGTCCCCGCTGATCTCAACCGCAATCGCTTCCTCCGTAGGATTTCGCACCGTCAGGGTGCAGAGAAAGTATACCGTATTGTCCTGAACAACGAAGCCCGAAAACCAGGACTCTTCTTCCACAAGGGCCGGCGCAGTCCTGGAATTCGGATTTCGGAAAAGCATCAGGCCAAGCGCCAGAGCCGCGAGTCCCAGCACCGGCAGCAGCCAGAGCCAGGGGCGTCGTTTTCGGGTTTCCTTTTTCATGCTCTGTGCCTCCCTTTCTGCCTGTATAACGTTTGACCGGGCCAAAATGTTTCAAATGATGCGGAAAAGGGAATATCTTCGCACTTGCCTCTCCCTGCGCGGGGGGAATTGCAGCCTCGCGCTGCCAGTGGCAGAAGAAGCGAGGCTGACATTTCCGCAGCGCCTACTTGCCTCTCCCCGCGTCGGGGAGAGGTGTCGCGAAGCGACGGAGAGGGGCCGCTTGATCCTGTGTTTCCCCTCTCAGGCGCTGCCGCGCCAGCTCTCCCCACGCTGCCGCGCGGGGCGAGCCAAGGGGATGGGTGCGCATTTTACAGTCTATCTCGTATTTCTCGGTCAATCAGCTCGCACACAGCGGCAAATTCCCGGTCGATCTCTCGATTGCTGAAGCGTAATACCCGCAGGCCCAGTTCCTTCAGTCGTTCATCCCGGACAAGATCCTTGTCTTTTCCTGACTCTTCATAATGCTGCCATCCGTCAAGCTCAATGACGATCCTGGCCTTCGGACAGTAAAAGTCCACAATATACCGGTCCAAAATCTTTTGCTTATAGATCTTAACCGGATATTTGCGCAGGAAGAGGTACCACAGCTTTCTCTCATGGGGCGTCATTTCCCGCCGAAGCTCCCTGGCACGCGAGAGCATATGCTCGCTGCTTTTCATCTTTTTGTTCCTTGCCTTTCCTGCCAACTACGTACTTGCCTCTCCCCGCGCCGGGGGAAAAGCGCCATCGCACTGCCAGTGGCAGAAGAAGCGAGGCTGACATTTCCGCAGCGCCTACTTGCCTCTCCCCGCGCCGGGGGAAAAGCGCCATCGCACTGCCGGGGGCAGAAAAAGCGATGGTGCTTTTTCCGCAGCGGTCGGAAAACACGAGGACCAGCGTAAGCCCGATGTGTTTTCCGGGCAGATCCAGTGTTTCCCCTCTCAGGCGCAAGCGCCAGCTCTCCCCACGCTGCCGCGCGGGGCGAGCCAAGTAGCTGTGCGCTTTCCGTGCACATCTTCACAATCGAAAAAAACCTTTAGTCCGTCTCCAGACTAAAGGTTTTTCCTGTTTCTGTCAAGTCTTCCCCGGGAGGCGAAAGCCGTCTTCTCTTTCCCTCAAAACTCAAATCTCAATACGCAAAACTTTCCCGGCCAGCTTCTGCATGGCCAGGGAGTTTTCCGGGCTTGCGGCCAGGACGGAGGATTTGCTCCCGTCCCAGGCCACGGGGCTGCCGTCGATCTTCGTGATCGCGCCGCCCGCCTCGGAGACGATGAGAGCGCCGGCGGCATAGTCCCAGAGGGAGAGGCTCAGTTCATAATAAGCCCCCGCCCGGCCGGCGGCCACGGAGCAGAGATCCAGGGACGCGGTGCCCTGGCGGCGAATGTCCAGCCCCGTGCGGTAGGCCAGCTCCGCCAGGGCGAAGGTGGGCCCGGTGAGCTCGGTGTTGTAGGGCGCGGAGCCGAAGCAGATCAGGGTGTCCTCCAGAGGCAGGGTCTCCACATGGAGCCTGCGGCCGTTGAGGAAGGCCCCCTCGCCCCGGACGGCGGTGAACATCTCGTCCACATAGGGGTTGTAGACAGCGGCGGCCTCCAGCACTCCCCGGCAGGTGTAGCCCACGGAGATGGCGCTGTGGTTCAGGTGGTGGACAAAGTTCATAGTGCCGTCGATGGGGTCGATGATGAAGAGCTGCTCCGCCATCAGATCGTCCTGCCGGTCGTTCTCCTCGCAGAAGAACTTCGCCCCGGGCAGGGCCTCGCTGAGCCTTCGGATCAGCAGCTCCTGGACCTGCCCGTCATAGACGGTGACCAGGTCCCGCCGGTCGGTCTTGTCCCGGGCGGCGATCTCCTTGGACGCGCCCAGCATGATCTCCGCCGCTTCCCGCTGGGCCAGCTGGATGGCGGCGCAGACTTCCCGGGGACTCATGCCCGCAGGCTCTCCACAGCCTGCTTCAGGGCCTCAGCCCGGTCGGTGTCCTCCCAGCGGACGCCCAGGTCCTCCCGGCCCATGTGGCCATAGGCGGCGAGCTTGCGGTAGATGGGACGGCGCAGGTCCAGATCCCGGATGATGGCGGCGGGGCGGAAGTCAAAGACCTGCTCCACGGCCTTGGCCAGGAGATCGTCCGCCACCGCACCGGTGCCGAAGGTCTCCACCAGAATGCTCACAGGCTCGGCCACGCCGATGGCGTAGGCCAGCTGGATCTGGCAGCGGCGGGCGAGGCCCGCGGCCACCACGTTCTTCGCGGCCCAGCGGGCGGCGTAGGCGGCGGAGCGGTCCACCTTGGTGGGATCCTTGCCGGAGAAGGCGCCGCCGCCGTGGGGGGCGCTGCCGCCGTAGGTGTCCACGATGATCTTGCGGCCGGTGAGGCCGGAGTCGCCCTGGGGGCCGCCGATGACGAAGCGGCCGGTGGGGTTGGTGAAGATCTTGGTTTTCTCGTCCAGCAGCCCGGCGGGCACGGTGGGCTTGATGACCAGCTCGATCAGGTCCCGGCGGATCTGCTCGGGGGTGGCCTCGGGGGCGTGCTGGGTGGAGATCACGATGGTGTCGATGCGCACCACATTGCGGTTCTCGTCGTACTCCACGGTGACCTGGGTCTTGCCGTCGGGCCGCAGATAGTTCACCACGCCCTCCTTGCGGATCTGGGCCAGGCGCTTGGCCAGCTTGTGGCTGAGCGAAATGGCCATGGGCATTTTCTCCGGGGTCTCGTCGCAGGCGTAGCCGAACATCATGCCCTGGTCGCCGGCGCCGCCCACCTGGTCGTTGGTACCCAGGGCGATGTCGGCGGACTGCTCGTCGATGCTGGTGATGATGCCGCAGGTGTCGCAGTCGAAGCCGTACTTGGCCCGGTCATAGCCGATGTCCCGCACCACATCCCGGACGATCTTGGGGATGTCCACATAGCACTCGGTACTGATCTCGCCCATCACGTGGACAAGACCGGTGGCCACGGTGGTCTCGCAGGCCACACGGCCGTTGGGGTCGTTTTCCAGGATGGCGTCCAGCACCGCGTCGGAGATCTGGTCGCAGATCTTATCGGGATGCCCCTCGGTGACGGACTCGGAAGTGAAGAAAGAATGGCTCATATGATATCTCCTTTTCTGTGCAATTGCGAAACTCGTTTCGCAATTGAGAACTCGCGCTTATCGCAGCGGGCAGCGGCCCGCTTTGGTCGGCGCGAGGCCTCGCACAGCTCGGCTCAAGGTGTTTTTGCCGTGGCAGAGCTACGGCAAAAACGATTTGAAACTCCTTCGGGGAGCCGAACCATGCTTGCTCAAATGATTCGCAATCGACTAATGATTTCTCTGCATCGCAGGCGGAAAAAGAAAACGCGCGCTGTCCCGGACAGTGCGCGTCAAAATTGCCTTTTCAGCCTCATCTTTCGTCTCACCGCCGGATTTGGCACCTTAAGATTTCCTCAGGTTGCCGGGCTTCACAGGGCCGTTCCCTCCACCGCTCTTGATAAGGTGTTCAATTGTGGAACCGATTATAGCAGGCTTTCGCCATTTGTCAAGAACTGTTTCCGAATTCTCCGGCTCCGGGCTTGTCATCTTGAAGAACAACGAGACGAAGGATCCTACTCGGGACGGTGGTGTACCTTTCTTTTGCTTGTCCAAAAGAAAGGTACCAAAGAAAACGACACCAGGGAGGGGAATTGCGGCCTTGCGCTGCCGGTGGCAGGAGAAGCAAGGCCGCAATTTCCGCAGCCGCGCCACAAGGTGAATTGCCGCACAGCGGCAATTCACCTTGCGGTGCCCGAAAAATGCTGCGGGCTTACGCTTTTCCTTGCATTTTTCGACCGCTGCGGAAAAGGCACCAGCCCTTCATCCGCCACTGGCGGCAGGCTGGTGCCTTTCCCCCTCCCTGGACTCACCCTAATTGAAACGACCAAACGGGGCTTGCGAGCCCCTTTTGGATTTCCCCGGGATTCTCCGGGGAACGATGGCCGTTTCGAGTGAAAATACGGCGGTATCGACATGCTCCGCAGCAGCGCTAAAGCGTAAGCGTCACCTTGCGGTGCCCGGAAAACACTTCGGGCTTGCGCTGATCCTCGTGTTTTCCGACCGCTGCGGAAAAAGCGCGCTGCCTTCTTCTGCCACCGGCAGCGGCAGCACACTTTTCCCCCGCGCGGACGGCGATGCTCAAAAGACTGTAGACCACGAGCGCCCTTTTCTTTCTTCCACCTTGCGGTGCCCGAAAAACGCTGCGGGCTTACGCTCTTCCTTGCGTTTTTCGACCGCTGCGGAAATTGCAGGCTCCCTTCTTCTGCCACTGGCAGCGGCAGCCTGCAATTCCACCGGGCGCGGCGCGTTCTTTCTTTTCGGCAAGTCGAAAAGAAAGAATGGGGGGCGCATCGCCCAGCCAAACGCCTGCGCCGGGGGCGAGATCCTTCGCTGCGCGAGGCCATGACAGCGCTGCGCGCTGTGCGGGCCGTCGAGGACGCCGGCCCCTACGGCGGCGGGGGACGACGGTACTTTTCTGAATTTCGCACGCCGAATCGCGAAAACCTATTGACAAGTGCGTATATACTGTGTATACTGTGCATACACAGTATACATGAGGTGCGCCCATGACCATTCTGATCGACAACAAAAGCGGCCAGCCCATCTATGAGCAGATCGTCTCCCAGCTTCGGGAGCAGATCTTCTCCGGCGCTCTCCGGGAAGACGAGGCCCTGCCCTCCATCCGGGACCTGGCAAGGGATCTGCGCATCAGCGTGATCACCACCAAGCGGGCCTATGAGGAGCTGGCGGCGGCGGGGCTCATCTACACCCTGCCGGGCAAGGGCAGCTTTGTGGCCGCCAAAAACATGGAGCTGCTGCGGGAGGAGCACCTGCGGCAGATCGAGGAGCATCTGTCCGAGGCGCTGCGCCTGGCCCGGGCTGCGGGCCTTCGCGCTGAGGAACTGCGGCAGATGCTGGATACCTTGGAGGAGGAAAGCCTATGAACGCCATTGAATTGCGAGATCTGGAAAAACACTATCGGGACTTTGACCTGCGCATCAGCCTGACCTTGCCCCAGGGCTGCATCCTGGGTCTGGTGGGGGAAAACGGCGCCGGCAAAAGCACCACCATCCGCATGCTGCTGGGCATGACCAGGCCCGACGGCGGCAGCCTTCAGGTCCTGGGCCAGCCCCAGGCGGACAAGGAGCAGATCGGCGTGGTGCTGGACGAACCCGCCTTCCCCGAGTGCCTCACGGCAAAGCAGGTAGGAAAGGTCATGGCCGGCATTTTCCGCAGCTGGGACAAGGCGGCCTATGAGGGCTATCTCAAAAAGCTGGGTCTGCCGGAAAGCAAGAGCTTCAAGGAGTTCTCCCGGGGCATGAAGATGAAGCTCTCCATCGCCGTGGCCCTGAGCCACCACCCCAGGCTCCTGGTGCTGGATGAGCCCACCTCCGGTCTGGACCCCGTTGTGCGGGACGAGGTGGTGGAGCTCTTTGCGGACTTCGCCCGGCAGGAGGACCACTCCGTGCTCATCTCCTCCCATATCGTGAGCGACCTGGAGAAGCTCTGCGACTACGTGGCCTTCCTGCACAAGGGCCGGCTGCTCCTGTGCGAGGAGCGGGACGCCTTCGAGGCCCTGGATCCCGCCGCGGTGGTGGGCTCCCGCCGCAGCCCCTACGGGGTCTCGGCCATCCTGCGGCGGAGCGAGGCTCCCGCGGGAATGCAGCTGGAGCCGGTGAGTATCGAGGATCTGTTTATTCTGATGGTAAAGGAGGATGCGCAATGATCGGTCTGATTCGGAAAGATCTGTACATGGCCTGGGCCTACTGCAAAACCTTTCTGCTGATCCTGGCGGTGTTCATCGCCGTGGGCCTTACGGGGGAGGAGAACAGCTTTTTCATCCTCTATCCCATGATCATCGGCATGATGCTGCCGGTGAGCCTCATTTCCTATGATGAGCGCTTCAAATGGCACCTGGCCTGCGACGCCATGCCCGTGAGCCGGGCCAAAGTCGTGTCCTCCAAGTATATCCTGACCCTGCTCACGGTGCTGCTGGTCTTTGCGCTCACCATGCTGGCCCAGTGGTTCCGCCTCTCCCGGCTGGGCGCTGTGGAGCAGCTCCGGGCGCTGCCCGGGATCCTGCTGCCCATGGGCCTGGTGGGTCCTGCCATCCTGATGCCGGTGATCTTCCGGCTGGGCGTGGAAAAGGGACGGATCTTCTATTTCGTGCTGGTGGGCGTGGTCTGCGCCGCGGCGGTGATGTTCGGCTCCGGCCAGAACCCCGTGAACCCCACCGCAGAGATCGCGCTCCCCGGCTGGGCCCTGGTGCTGGTGAGCCTCGGGATCTTCCTGCTGTCCTGGCCCCTCTCCATCACGCTCTACAAAAAACGGGAGCTCTGATTTCCCTTTTCCCGCGAAAAAGAAACCGTGCGGCGAATTCGTAAACGGTACGAATTCGCCGCACGGTTCGCTTGCCTGTGCACGGTATCCATCCGGGTGGCGCGTCCATGGCTTTGGTATAATATCTTTCATTTTTTGAAGGAAAAACTGTTCACCGCGGAAAAGCTATGCTATAATCAATTGAATAAAAGGAAAAAGCGGAGGGAGGAGCCGGTATGGATGAAAAACAGCAGCGATGGTGTCTGGAGCGGCACAGGCGGGTCCGGAAGATCTTTGCCTTTCCCATCTGGGCGCTGACCCATCTGCGTTACCCGGTGAAGATCGAGAAGGCCCCGGACGACAGCCAGGCCCTGATCCTCTTCAACCATCAGACGGCCCTGGACCAGTTCCTGGTAGGCCTGGCCTTCTCCCAGCCGGTGTACTATGTGGCATCGGAGGACCTGTTCTCCATCGGGCCACTGGCCCGGGCCATGGAATACCTGGTGGCGCCCATCCCCATCAAGAAGCAGTCCACGGACATCCGGGCGGTGAAGACCTGCCTCCGGGTGGCCAAAGAGGGCGGCAGCATCGCCATCGCCCCGGAGGGGAACCGGACCTACAGCGGCCGCCCCTGCTTCATGAACCCGGCCATCGGCTCCCTTGCCAAAAAGCTGAAGCTGCCGGTGCTGCTCTTTCGCATTGAGGGCGGCTACGGCGTCCACCCCCGCTGGAGCGACGGGGTGCGCAGGGGCCCCATGCGGGCCTATGTGGCGGAGCGGATCGAGCCGGAGGAGCTGAAGGCCATGAGTCCCGGGGAGATCTATGAGCGGATCCGCCAGGGGCTGAACGTGGATGAAACGCAGATCCCCGGGCGCTACCGGGGCAGAAAGCGGGCGGAATATCTGGAGCGGATGCTCTACGTCTGCCCCAAATGCGGCCTGAGCCGCTTTGAGAGCAGGGGCGACAGGGTCCGCTGCCTCTCCTGCGGCCTGGAGGCAAGCTATGGGGAGGACAAGCAATTCAAGAGCGCCGATCCCGCCTTCCCCTACCGCTACGCCGCGGACTGGTATCAGGCCCAGGAGGACTTCGTGAACGCCCTGGATACCCGGGACTATCTCACAAAGCCCCTTTACCGGGACAGGGCGGACCTCTCCCGGGTGCTGCTCTACAAGCGGAAAGAGCAGCTGCAAAAGGGCTGCGATGTGGCCCTCTACGGAGATCGGATCGTGCTGGACGAGGGGACGGAGCGGGAGCTCTGCCTGCCCATTGAGGAGCTCTCCACCGTGACGGTGCTGGGAAGGAACAAGCTGAACCTCTACCACGGGGAGCAGATCTATCAGCTCAAGGGCGACAAGCGCTTCAACGCCCTGAAATATGTGCAGCTCTGCGCGCGCAGCAAGAATATCGCCAGGGGGGATTTTGATGACAAATTTTTGGGACTCTAACGTATGGGGCTTTTTCAACGTGGTGGCGCTGCTGCTGGTGAGCCTGCTGGCGGCCAACGCCCTGAAGCGGGCCATCCGCTTCCTGGAGGCCTCCCTGATCCCCACCTCGGTGCTGGCCGGCGCTCTGCTGCTGCTCATCTCCGAGGCGGTGCGGATCCTCACCGGCGTGGAGATCTTCCAGACCGCCTTCTTTGACGGCCGGGGCATCGAGCATATGGAGCTGCTGACCTATCACATGCTGGGCCTGGGCTTTGTGGCCTCCACCTTCAAGGGTGCCAGCGGGAAGCTGGGCAAAAAGCGGACGGGGGAGATCTTCGATACCGGCGTCACCACCGTGTCCAACTACCTGATCCAGGGCGTGCTGGGCCTTGCCATCTCCCTGATCGCGGTGCTGGTGATGAAGGACTTCTTCCCGGCGGCGGGTTTGCTGCTGCCCTTCGGCTACGGCCAGGGCACCGGCCAGGCCATGAACTACGGCAATATCTATGAGACGCAGTACGGCTTCACGGGAGGCAAGAGCTTCGGCCTGACCATCGCGGCCCTGGGCTTCCTCTCCGCCAGCATCGGCGGCGTCATCCATCTGAACATCCTGCGCCGGCAGGGCAAGATCAAGCCCCGGCGGAATCAGGAGGACGGGCTCCGCTCCGAGGAGATCCAGTCCGCCAACGAGATCCCCATGATGGACAGCATCGACAAGATGACCATCCAGATCGCCCTGGTGGCGGCGGCCTATCTCCTGGCCTATCTCTTCATGCTGGGCCTGGGCGGGCTGCTCCCCGGGATGAAGGCCGTGGTCTACGGCTTCAACTTCCTGCTGGGCGTGCTGGCCGCCTCCCTCATCAAACTGGCCCTGCGCCTGCTGAAAAAGGCCGGCGTGGTGAAGCGGGACTATGTGAACAGCTTCCTCATGACCCGGGTCAGCAACTTCTGCTTCGACCTGATGGTGGTGGCGGGCATCGCCGCCATCCGCCTGGGCGTGCTGGAAAAGTACTGGGGCGTCATCCTCATCATGGGCGTCCTGGGCGCGGTGCTGACCTATTTCTACAACCGGCTGGTGGCCAGAAAGCTCTTCCCGGACTATGAGCAGGAGCAGTTCCTCATGATGTACGGCATGCTCACCGGCACGGCCAGCACCGGCACCATCCTCCTGCGGGAGATCGACGAGGATTTCCGCACTCCTGCGGCGGACAACATGGTGTACCAGAACTTCCCCGCCATCGTCTTCGGCTTCCCCATGATGCTGCTGGCCACCCTGGCCCCGAAAAAGCCGGTGCTGACCCTCGTCATCCTGGCCCTCTTCTTCGCCGTGATGAACGTCATCCTCTTCCGGCGCAGCATTTTCAAACGAAAAGGGAAGTAAGACACCGACAAAAAGCCGCCTTTCATCCGAAAGGCGGCTTTTGCCGCGGGAAAGGGGGATTATTCCCCTCTTCACTCTTGCGGAAACGGCGGTTTTGTGCGATAGTTAAGACAAGAGAATCAAAGATCATCGCGGCGGGCCTCGCCTGCCGGAAGGAGGAGCCATGAAGGTCCAGAAGAACTACAGCGAAGAGGAACTGCGCTATCTGCGCCTGCTGGCCCGCCAGTTTCCCACCGTGCGGGAGGCGGGGCGGGAGATCATCAATCTCCAGGCCATCCAGAGCCTGCCCAAGGGCTGCGAGCACTTTATCTCCGACGTGCACGGGGAGTACGAGGCCTTTGAGCACATCCTGAATTCCTGTTCCGGCGTGATCCGGGAGCGGCTGGACCTGCTGTTCAAGGACAGCATCCCCCGGGCGCAGCTGGACCAGCTTGCCACCCTGATCTATTACCCGGAGGAAAAGATGGCGGACCTGCAGCCCCAGATCGACGATCTGGACGAGTGGTACCGCATCACCCTCCACCGGCTGGTGGAGGTCTGCCGGGCCGTCACCGCCCGCTACTCCCGCTCCAAGGTGCGCAAGGCCATCCCCGAGGGCTTTGAGTACATCGTGGAGGAGCTGCTCCATGTGAACGACGAGGAGCAGGACAAGAAGGATTATTACAAAAACATTATCACCACCATCGTGGAGATCGGCCAGGCGCCGGACTTCATCAAGGCCCTCTGCACCCTCATCAAGTGGGCGGCGGTGGACCACTTGCACCTGGTGGGCGATATCTTTGACCGGGGCCCCCGGGCGGACATCATCATGGACGCCCTGCTCCGGCACCACAGCGTGGACATCCAGTGGGGCAACCACGATGTGCTGTGGATGGGCGCCGCCTCCGGCAGCCGTACCCTGGTGGCCACGGTGCTGGCAAATTCCATCCACTACAACAACCTGGAGGTGGTGGAGACCGGCTACGGCATCAGCCTGCGGCCCCTCTCCGTCTTCGCAAACGAGGTCTACCAGAACTGCGACGTATCCCGCTTCGCGGTGAAGCTCACCGGAGACGACGCCGGGCGCTACACCGAAAAGGACAAGCTGCTCTCCGCCCGGATGCACAAGGCCATCACCGTGATCCTCTTCAAGCTGGAGGGGCAGAAGATCCTGCGCCATCCGGAGTACGGCATGGACGACCGGCTGCTGCTGGATAAGATCGACTATGCGGGAAAGTGCATCACCATCGACGGCAAGACCTATGCCCTGGAGGACACGGACTTCCCCACCGTGGACCCGGAGCATCCCTACGAGCTCACGGCGGAGGAGGAAGCGGTGATCGACCAGCTGACGGCCTCCTTCCAGCGCAGCGAGAAGCTGCAGCGGCACGTGCACTTCCTCTACGCCAAGGGCAGCCTCTACAAGATCTACAACGGAAACCTGCTCTTCCACGGCTGCATCCCCCTGGACGGGAAGGGCGAATTTCTGACCTTCTGCCTGGACGGGAAGGAGCGCCGGGGCAAGGACTTCCTGGACTACGCCGACAAGGCCGCCCGCAAGGCCTATTACTATCGGGCCGGCTCCCCGGAGCGGAAGCTGGGCATGGACTTCCTCTGGTTCCTCTGGGCCGGGCGCAACAGCCCCATCTTCGGCCGGGACCGGATGACCACCTTCGAGCGGCGGCTCATCCAGGACGAGAGCGCCTGGACGGAGCCGAAAAACCCCTACTACACCCTGTATAACGACCCTGAGGTCTGCGAGCGTCTGCTGAAGGAGTTTGGCCTGGAGGGGCCCCACTGCCACATCATCAACGGCCATGTGCCCGTGCGCACCAAGAAGGGGGAGAGTCCCATCAAGGGCGGCGGCAAGCTCATCGTCATCGACGGCGGCTTCTGCAAGGCCTATCAGTCCACCTCCGGCATCGCGGGCTATACCCTCATCTACAACTCCCGCTCCTTCCGCATCGTGGCCCACCAGCCCTTCTCCGGCAAGGAGCGGGCCATCCGGGAGAATCTGGGCATCGCCCACTCCACCGAGATCTTTGAGCGCCTGGAATCCCGGGAAAAGGTGGAGGAGACAGACATGGGCCGGGAGCTGGAGCGGCAGATCGCGGATCTGCGGGCGCTGCTGGACGCCTACCGGGACGGCGTGGTGAAGGAAGAGCACCGGAGCTGAGAAAGGAAGGCGCAAGGCCTATGTTTACCGACATTGCGGAGCTGCTGCGCAGCTTCGGCCCGGTTTTTCTCACGGTCTGGGCGGTGACGATCCTCTGTGTCCTGCTCTGGCCCCAGCGCTACTTCAACAGCCTGCTGCTGATGTTCTCCCTGCTCGTCACCCTGCTGTTCGCCTCCGGCTTCTTCGGGGAGAACGGGGGAAGCTTTCTGCTGATCTGCTTTCTGCTGATCATGCTGGCCCTTTTCCTGGTGCCGGTGCTGCTCATCGCAAACGGGGTCCAGATGATCCGGCGGGAATCGCCGGCCCCTGCCCATCTGCTGAGCCTGGCCCTGGGCCTTGCGGTGGGCGCGGGGGAGATCGCCGCGGTGATCTATGTGGTGGTCACCGCCTATCACCTCCCCTATGAACAGCTGAACTTCTGGATGCTGGCGGTGACCCTCACGGTGTTTTATTTCAGCTTCCTGGTGCTGAGCTTTGTGGCCTACAGCGTCTTTATCCAGATCCTGCCCCACCGCATGGATTTTGACTATGTGATCATCCACGGCTGCGGCCTTCTGGAGGGCGAGCGGATGACCCGGCTCCTCTCCGACCGGGTGGACAGGGCCATGGAGATCTACCGCAAGTGCCGCCGCAAGCCCATCCTGATCCCCAGCGGCGGGCAGGGGCCCGACGAGAAGATCAGCGAGGCGAAGGCCATGACGGACCATCTCCTGGCCAACGGCATCCCGGCGCAGCACATCCTGCCGGAGGACCGGTCCCAAACCACCCGGGAAAACCTGCTGAACTCCCGGGACCTGATCCTGGAACGGCCCGGGCGGAAGAAGACGGCCCTGGTCTCCAGCAACTACCACGTGTACCGCTGCCTGCGCCTGGCCAGAGAGCTGGGCTTTCGCTGCACCGGCATCGGCGCCCGGGTGGCCCTCTACTACTGGCCCTCCGCCCTGATCCGGGAGTTCATCGCCGTCTTTGTGACCCGGGGCTTTCTGCTCTGGGCTCTGGCGGGCTGGCTGCTCTTCCTGAGCCCCCTGCTGCTTTTCCTTTGAACATCCGGCCTGCAGGCCTGATGAAATACTTTTTTAGGAGCGTGCTGTTTGAAAAAGCGCAACGCACCGGAGACTGCGGGCTGACCGGGAGGTCAGACCGGCAAGGTCCGGACCTCCCACGGGTTGAAGTCAACAAAATTCAGGAGGTTAAAATGAATACAAATGACATCATTCGTTTGGAAAAGAAAGAGGAATACCGGGAAGTGGAAAACCTGGTGCGGGAGTCCTTCTGGAACGTGTATCGCCCGGGCTGCCTGGAGCACTATGTTCTCCATGTGCTGCGGGAGGACCCGGCCTTCGTGAAGGAGCTGGACCTGGTGATGGAGCGGGACGGAACGCTCATCGGCCAGAACATGTTCATGGAGACCGTCATCGAGGCCGACGACGGCCGCGTGATCCCCGTGCTCACCATGGGGCCCATCGGCATCACCCCGGCCCTGAAACGGCAGGGCTGCGGCAAAAGGCTGCTGGACGAGTCCCTGGCGCGGGCGGCGGCCCTGGGCTACGGGGCGGTACTCTTCGAGGGGAACATCGGCTTCTACGGCAAAAGCGGCTTTACCTATGCCCGGGACTTCGGCATCCGCTATCACGACCTGCCGGAGGGGGCGGACGACTCCTTCTTCCTCTGCAAAGAGCTGATCCAGGGCTATCTGGATGACGTCACCGGCGTGTACCAGACCCCAAAGGGCTACTACGTGGACGAGGAGGCGGCGGAGGCCTTTGACCGGAGCTTTCCGCCGAAGGTGAAACTTAAGCTGCCCGGACAGCTGTTCTGAACGAAACGGGAGCCGGTACATGGCAGCATGTACCGGCTCTTCTGAAAAGGATCGCGAAGGAATCGGTCCGGAATGACGGAGGGATGATATGGAAAAAACCGAAATCACGGCCTTGTTTGAAAAATACATCCGAAAGCTGCGCCTCACGCCCGCCTGGGATATCCGGCTGGAATTTGTGGAAGATCCCGCCTGGCCGAAGACAGGGGATTTCAAGATCGACTGCGACGACAGAAAGGCGATCCTGCTTTTGAACACGGCCAATCCCACACAGGAAAACCTGGAGGAAGTGATCGTCCACGAACTGATGCACATCAAACTGTACCCGCTGGATCAGGTCACGGAATCCCTGATCACAAACTGTTTTGAGGAAGGGTCGAGGGCAAGCGCGTTTGCCTATCAGCAGTTTTTCACGGCGCTGGAGCAGACGGTGGAAGAGCTGGCCAAGTGCTTTTTGCTGGAGTTCGGAGAGAACAGGGAATTCTCCTATGGGAGATGCAGGAAAGCCAGGTCCTTCAACGACCTGTATGAGGGGCTGAAGGCCATCGAGTGAACGAAGCGCCTCAACAGCGGCGCTTTTTACCAAGCCCATGCGGGCGACGCGGAGGCGAAGGTTATGAACATCATCATCAAAGCGATGGAAACCGAGGCGGAGATCCGGGGAAAGGCCTATGTGCACTGGAAGGCCTGGCAGGAGGCCTACCCGGGCCTGGTGAGCCCGGCCTACCTGGAGAAGCTCAGCCTGGAAAAGTGCGAGGAAATTGCCTTCCGTTGGCCGGAGAACACCCTGGTGGCAAAAGACGGGGAGCGGGTGCTGGGCTTCGTCTGTTATGGCGGCGGCGGGGAGGAGGCCCCGGATACGGGGGAGATCTTCGCCCTCTATGTGCTGGCGGCGTACTACGGTACCGGCCTGGGCCGCCGGCTGATGGACGCGGGGCTGGAGCAGCTCCGGGACTGCGATCAGATCCGGCTCTGGGTGCTGCAGGGAAACGAACGGGCCATCCGCTTTTATGAAAAGTGCGGCTTTCGGCCGGACGGCGCGGAGAAGGAGCTCCCCGCCCTGTCCGCCCGGGAGATCCGGATGCGCCTGCAGCGATAAGGAGAAAAGCATGAAGAATCTGGTATTGTACCTCCACGGCAAGGGCGGCAGCGCCCGGGAGAGCGAACATTACAAGCCCCTCTTCCCCGGCTGTGAGGTCCTGGGCCTGGACTATCGGGGCGCTGTGCCCTGGGAGGCGGGGCCGGAGATCCGCGCCGCCGTGGAGAAGTTCAAAAAGGAATATGACCGCATCACCCTGGCGGCCAACAGCATCGGGGCCTGGTTCGCCATGGCTGCCGGGATCGGGGAGCTGATCGAGCGGGCATATTTCATCTCCCCCATCGTGGATATGGAACGGCTCATCCTGGACATGCTGGGCTGGGCCGGGGCCAGCGAGGAGGAGCTGCGGGCGAAGGGGGAGATCCCGACCGCCTTCGGCGAGACCCTCTCTTGGGACTATCTGTCCTACGTGCGGCAGCATCCCCTCCGCTGGGGAGCTCCCACCCGTGTCCTCTGCGGCAGCGGGGACAGCCTGACGTCCCGGGAGACTATGGAGGCCTTTGCCCGGGCCCACGCCGCCGATCTCACCGTGATGGAGGGCGGGGAGCACTGGTTCCACACCCCGGAGCAGATGGCTTTTCTGGACGCCTGGGTCCTGCAGGGACAGGCGCTTTCGGTAAACGGCGAGGCCTGGCGGCTGCTGCGGCTCCTGGGAAAGGGCAAGGGCGGCTACTCCTATCTGGCGGAGCGGGAGGGGCGGCAGGCGGTGCTCAAGCAGATCCACCACGAGCCCTGCGACTACTACGCCTTCGGCGACAAGCTGGAGGCGGAGCGGCGGGACTATGAGCGGCTCCGGCGGGCTGGGATCCCCATTCCCCGGATGCTGGACATCGACGCCGCTGCCGAGCGGATCCTGAAGGAATACATCCCCGGCTCCACCGTGGCGGAGCGGATGGCGGCGGGGGAGAGCGTGGAGGCATGGCTCCCCCGGCTGCGGGAGCTGGCGGAGACGGCCGAAACCGCCGGGCTCAACATCGACTACTACCCCACCAACTTCGTTCCCCGGGAGGGGGAGCTCTGGTACGTGGACTACGAGTGCAACGACTATATGGAGCAGTGGGACCTGGAGCACTGGGGGATCAAAACCTGGCTCCCCGCTGCCTTTTCGCCCTATGCGGACGGGGACTATGAGGCCCTCTGCCTCTTTTTGAACCGGCTGAACCGGGAGGATCCCCGGTACCTGCACTGGAACTGGGGCAGGCTGGAGTGGATGATGGAGCACCCGGAATTTGACAAGAGCCTGCGGTCCTCCATCGGCCTCTGGAAAAGCGGAGAGCGGATCGTGGGCGCCGCCATCTTCGACATGTATTTCGGCGAGGCCTCCTGCGCGGCCCTCCCGGCCTATGCCTGGCTTTACCCGGAGATCCTGGACTACGCCTGGCGGGAGCTGCGGGATGGGGAGGGCCTTGCCATCGCCATCCCGGAGGGCTGCGAGGAGGAACGCCGGACGGCCCGGGCGGCGGGCTTTCTGCCGGAGGAGCGGAGCGAGACCGTGCTGCGCCTTGAGCTTCCGGGCTATGTGCCCAGGGCGCTGCCGGAGGGCTTCTCCTGGGCCGAGCTGGACCCGGGAGAGGATCTGGAGCGCTTCCAGTGGCTCCTGTGGCAGGGCTTTGACCACGGCAACGATCGGGAGGCCTTCCTGCGGGAGGACCCCATCGAGGCCCGCCGCAGACCCCATTTTGACCCGCGGCTGAGTCTGGTCGCCCTGGCCCCCGGCGGGGAGGACGCGGCCTACTGCTGCCTCTGGTACCGGGAGGACACGGATTTCGCCTATGTGGAGCCGGTGTGCACCGTCCCGGCATATCGGGGCAGGGGCCTGGCCGGGGCCCTGCTGGGCCAGGCCTTCCTTCGGGCGAGGGAGCTGGGGGCAAAGACTGCCTATGTGCTCTCGGACATGGATTTCTATCAGAAGCTGGGCTTTGTCCGGGCGCAGCGAGCGCTCTTTTACCGGAAAACAGAGGAACCATAAAATTAGCTATACAAAACGGGCTGCGGCGCATTCGCGATCAAGTGCGAATGCGCCGCAGTCTTCTCTTTGCCGCTCCATCGGCTGAAACGAAGGACCCGATCAGGTCACCAGGGCGGCCACGGCCAGCGCGGGCAGGACCGTTTCATAGATCCCCGGAAGGTCCCGGATCGGCAGGGGATTTACGCCCCGGCCCAGCTCCAGGGTGTAGCCGGGCCGCCGGAAGTCCTGGAGGAACCAGTCCTTGTAGCCGGCAAAGCCGGAGGCATAGGGCGTATCCGCCAGGGCGTAGCCCGTGAGCTCCGCCAGCAGTTCCCCGATCTTCTGCGCTCCCTCCGGCGCATAGCCCCGATACTGCCAGTAGATCACCTCTCCCTGACTGTGGAGACTCAGGGTCAGGGCCGGGTCGAAGCGCTCGGTCAGCGCCGCCATGGCCTTGGATTCCGGCTCGCTGAGGGGCGCGGGCCCCACAAAGTCCGCCGGGGCGGGGGACGTGATCCCCAGGGCGGCCTTGTTCTCCCGGGCCTGCTCCCAGCCCGCCGGGTACTGCAGGTTCAGGTCCACCCCGCGGAGATTGGCCTTCCAGCCCGCGGGGAAGGGATAGCGGGGATAGCGCTCCGCCATGGCCCTGGCCTGCCGAAAGGCCTCCCCGGCAGTGAGCTCCCCGGTGACCAGGTCCATCCCGTCCGGGTTTACTGCCGGGACCAGGCAGAGCTCCGCATAGTCCAGGATCTCTCCCGCCGGGATGCCGGCCAGCTCTTCCCCCGCGGCGGCGGCAGCGGCCAGCTCCTCGGCAAAGCGGAGCAGCACCGGCGTTGTGATCCACTCGTTGGCGTGGTGCTCGGCGTGATAGAGCACCCGGTTCTCTCCCCGGCCCAGCCGCAGGCTCCAGAGAGGCTTTCCCAACACGCTCTTGCCCACAGAGGCCGCGCGGAGAAAGGGATAGCGGGCGCCCAGGCCCTGGACGCAGTAGCCCACCAGGGCGGAGCTGAAGCGGATGGTCTCCGGCACCACCGGGAAGGGCAGCGGCAGGATCAGCGCCGCACCGATCTGCAGCTCCTCCGGCCGTACGCCGGGATTGGCCAGCAGCACCGCCTCCGTGCTGCTGCCGTAGAGCCTTGCCAGGGACCAGATCGTGTCCCCCGGCCTCACCCGCACGCTGACATAGCCGGTGTACCAGGGCAGCATGGCCTGCTGGGTGGCTGGCCCGGCGATGCCGTCCGGGTGCAGGCGGTTCACGGCCTGCACCCGGGAGACGGCGCCCCGGGTGGCCGGGCCGAAGACGCCGTCCTGCTCCAGAGGTCCGAAGCCCGCCCGGTTCAGCCCCAGCTGCAGCAGCTCCACGGCGGGGCCGGTGCTTCCAAAGCGCAAGCTGCGCATGGCGATCCCTCCTTTTCTCCGCCATCCTATGCCCCGCTGCCCGCGGATATGCCAAAAAACGAGGGCAGCCGCCCCTGCGGCGGAAAGGGCGAGG
>ONCI01000088.1 GCA_900316255.1 uncultured Eubacteriales bacterium
GATACGCATGGACATACCGGTGAGCTTGCCGTTGAGCTCGGGGATGACCTTGCCGACAGCCTTGGCAGCGCCGGTGGAGGAGGGGATGATGTTGTTGTAGATGGAGCGGGCGCCGCGCAGATCCTTCTTCTTGGGGAAGCCGTCCACGATGGACTGGGTGGCGGTGGAAGCGTGCACGGTGGTCATCAGGCCTTCGATCACGCCGAAGTTGTCATTGACGACCTTGGTGATGGGGGCCAGGCAGTTGGTGGTGCAGGAGGCGTTGGAAACGAACTGCATATCGGGGGTGTACTTATCCAGGTTCACGCCGCAAACGAACATCGGGGTGTCGTCCTTGGCGGGGCCGGACATGACGACGACCTTGGCGCCGGCGTCGATATGAGCCTGAGCCTTCGCCTTGTCGAGGTAAACGCCGGTGCACTCGAGAACATACTCCACACCCAGTTCGCCCCAGGGGATGAGGGTGGCGTCGCGGTAGGTCTTGTCAGACAGGACCTTGACGACCTTGCCGTTCACGGTGACGGTGCTGTCCTCATCGTTGCCGATGACTTCGCCGTCGAAACGGCCGTGGACGGAATCGTACTTCACGCAGTAGGCGATGTGGGAAGCGGGATGGCCGGGAGCGTTGATGGCGACGACCTCGATGTCGTCAGACTTGATGGCAGCGCGGAAGGCCAGGGAACCGATGCGGCCGAAGCCATTGATGCCGACTTTGATCATAGAACATTATCCTCCAATTAAAAAATTTTCTGAAATTGGTTTGGAAACTGCTTCCAGACGCACGAATGCCCTCAGAAGCGTTACCATTTTAACATATACTATCTGCAAAAATCAAGTTTCCGCGCTTTTTATTTTAGCCGGAAAAACGCCGAAATTTACACAGAAAACCGGGCTTTTCCCCGGCTCTTATTGTGTATTTTGTCGGAGCGTGATAGAATGATATCCATAACAGGTCCCAGCCGCCCCGTCGGGCGCAGAACAGGAGGTCCACAATGCCGGATACCGAGCAGCAGCTGCTTTCCATGACCGGGGAGGCGGCGGTCCTTGTACAGCGAGGAAGCGTGACTTTTGCCAATGCCGAGGCCAGGGAGATCCTGGGTCAGGACTGCGTGGGAAAGCGGGTGGCCGCTCTCTTCGGGGAAGCCGTCTCCGGCGCCCAGGCCTCCAGCTTTCTGGCCCAGATCCGTCTGAAGGAGAAGCCCTACCTGCTGCGCATCGCCCGGCTGGGCCAGGAGCAGGTGTTTTTTCTGCGGCCCCAGGAGGACGCACCTGCGGTGATGAACCAGCCCTTTCTGAGCAGCCTGCGCAGCTCCCTGATGACCATGGAGCTGGCAGCGGACCGGATGCGGAACCTGGCCGAAGACACGGGCAGCGCTCCCCTGCTGGAAAACCTGCGCAGCCTGACCCGGAGCCAGTATCAGGTACGGAGACTGCTGGAGAACGCCTCCCTGATCCTGGAGCAGAGCCAGGGCGGGATCGTCTGCGCGATGCAGACCTTTGATCTGAGCAGGCTCTGCGCCTCCGCGCTGGAGGCCTTGCGCGGGATGCTGCCCGAAATCAGCTTCCCCGACCGCTGCGAGGCAGGGGTCCTTGTCCGCGCCGATCCCCGGCTCATCAAGATCCTGCTGCTGAACCTGCTGTCCAACGCGGTGCGACACGGAGAGGGCCGCAGGCGCGTCTCCCTGAGCCTGCTGCAGACGGGCAGAACCTGGTGCTGGGCGTGGACGACGACGGCTGCGGCATCCGGGAGGAGGACCTGCCGAGGGTGTTTGACCGCTACCGCTATCCCTTCCGGCTGGACCAGATGAACGCGGGTCCGGGACTGGGGCTGACCGCGGTGCGGATGATTGCCCAGCGGCACGGAGGCTCGCTGCTGCTGGAAAGCCGTTTCGGCCAGGGCACCACGGTGCGCGTCTCGCTGCAGCGGCCAAAGCCGGAGCAGCTGCACAGCCCGGACGCCGAAGTGCTCCTGCAGGGCAGGGAGCTGCTGACAGGTCTGGCGGACTGTCTGCCGGTTGACCGCTTCGGGGAGAAATGGATGGATTGATGATAGTTTTATCTGACTTGTAGGGGACGCCGCCCCCGGCGTCCCGCGAAGAGCAAAAAAACCGGCAATAGAAATCTCCGGCAAAAACGGCACATGATCCGAATTCGCCGGAGATCGCCGCTGTTTTCGACTTTTCCGCCGGGACGCCGAGGGCGGCGTCCCCTACGGGATGGAAAAACAAAAATGAAAAGGGATGTGAAAAATCACATCCCTTTTCGTTTTGAAATGCTACCATTCCTTCTTTTTCGCCACGCAGCTGCGGTACATGAGCCGTACGACGGCAACCATGGCGATGCAGGAGACGATCATGATGGAATAGCACTTGAAATACTGGGCGGTGCGCTGGACCTTGTATTCGCCCAGATAGCCGATGCCCACCAGGCTCACCACAAAGGCCACCCAGGCTGCCGCGTGCCAGAAGGAGAAGCCGTTTGCCTTGATGGACCTGACGCTGTAGTACACCAGCACATAGAGGGCGGTGGCAGCGCCGAAGACCTGAGCCAGACTCACGAAGGAGGAGTACTGGTTCAGCACCGAGATCAGGTGGAAGTGCATCAGGGGCGAGTCGTTGCGCAGGGAGTCGATCACGCACTCCACCGCCGCATAGTACAGCAGGAACATGCGCCAGACATTGCCGCTGCGCTCGCAGGGGGAGCGCATTTTGCGCTTGCCGCGCTTGATGTAGAAGTGCAGCAGGAAGAGCGTGAGAACGAGCATGGCCAGAAAACCGATAAAGAAGGTGGCCAGGTGCCAGATCTTGTTGCCGGCGGCGTCCACGTTCACCGCGGCGAAGGGCAGGGTCCGCAGAATGGGGGTGCGGATCTCGATGCGGCTGCGGCAGGTGTTGTTGAAGAGGGCGCTGAGACGCACCAGGGCGATCATCAGGGTCAGGCCGGGGGCGGTGCAGTCCAGCAGCATGCCGGAATTGGGCACCAGCTCCAGGCGGTGCACCAGCCAGGCGGCCAGCCACACGCCCAGGATCACTCCGGGGATGGAAAAGCTGCCCAGGTCAAAGTCCGAGAGGGCGGCGCCCAGGCTTCCGTAGATCTCGGTGTTGAAATACCAGTGGATCAGCCTTGCCAGCAGCAGGCTCAGGATGGTGGCCAGGGGGAAATATACCGCGATGGCCCGCAGGCTCTCGCTGCGCTGCCGGTAGAGGGCGATGGTGAAGCTCAGGCAGCAGAGCAGGCCCAGGGTGATGATGACGGCGCTCCAGTGGATGCAGCGTTCGCCGATATAAAATGCGATCTGGTTCATCCGCTCACCTCCATGCCGCCGATGGCCGTTGCAAAGTAAATGTTGTCGCTGACGGGGCGCTCCTTCTGGCCGTTGACCACGTCCACATGGTTGTAGGCCCGGCCCTGGAACACGATCTCACCGGTCTGGCCGCCGTCCAGGCAGTAGGCGTTGATGACCGGCTTCTCCCCGAAGTGGCGGGCAAACTCATTCACCGTCCAGCGGGCCTCCTTCTCGGGAGAGTGGTTCAGGGACATGTAGAGATAGTGGAGCTTGTCCACCTGGCCGATACCGGCCCGGGAGTAGCCCTTGTCGATCTCGCCCACCGGGTACCAGTCGCACTGCCGGACCTGGCCGTCCCGCACCAGGATGGGGCCGAAGGAGATGGAGAAGAGGATGTTGTTGTCCGCGATGTACTGCTCCAGCTCCTCCTGGGTGAAGGGCTGGCCCAGCTCGGTAAAGAGGAAGTCGCCCTGATCGTTCACATAGCAGGTCTCCAGGCAGTTGTACTTCTTGTAGCTGCCGGTGTAGGTGGAGGTGGGGAAGCGATAGAGCTTGCGGTTGTAGACCACCACGCCGAAGTCCCGGTTCTGGTAGAAGTCCGCGTTCAGGGTCACCACCGCGTTGGTGCTCTTGTGCATCTCGGTGGAGTAGTACTGGCTGGCGGAGGCAAAGGTGTCGTCGGCAAACTTGCGGCGGAACTGGGAGGCGTCAGCCACCTTGATCTCCACAAAGCTGCAGGTGTTGCCGTCGATGACCTCCTTCCAGCAGATCACCAGGATGGTCTCGTCCAGGTAATACTCGATCTGCTCGTCGTAATAGAAGTTCACATTGGGGTCGAAGGCCACGGTCTCATCCTCGCGAAGAAGGCCGTAGTCCCTGGCCTGCCGGATGATCTCCTGCACCTTTTGCGGCTCCTCGATGCTGATGGTGCCGAAGCAGGCGGGATTCGGGGCGGGAGCCACCACGGCGTTTTCGTCGATGGCATAGTGCTTCTTGACCGGTACAGGCTCGCCAGCCTCGTTGGGCTCCGCGGCTACCTCATCCGGGGAGATGCGGGCGGCCAGGTCGATCCGGGGCTTGCCCCGCACCACCGTGCCGGAGCCGGGATGGACATTGTTCAGCACCCAGAGGACGCAGAGCAGGGACAGGAGCAGCAGCGCGCCGGTGATCACCCGGGGCAGCCAGGCCGGGCTGTTGCCGGCCTCATGCTCCTCCCGCAGCTGCCGCAGGCGGGAGCCCAGGCGCTTCGCGCCTTCCGCAGCCTTGCCGAAGCCCAGGCTGGCCGCGTCCGCAGCCTTGCCGAGGCCCTGGGCGGCGATACCGGCGGCCTTTCCCGCGCCGTCGCCCAGCCTGCCGCCAAGCTCCCGGAGCCTGGGGCCAAGGTCCGCATCATTCCGCTCCTCTGCCTGCCGTCTCGCGGCGTAGCGCAGCGTGGGGGCAGGCTCTTCCTGCCGCGGCTGGGGCGCCGGGGACGGTCTCCGCCGGGGAGCGGCCTCCTCCGCCGGGGCCGCTGGGGCGTCGTCCTGAAACTCGTTCAGGATATCGTTCAATTCAAAATCCTTATCGCTCATGCTTCTCCCCCTTACTTGCCGCCGGCCAGGGCGCTGAGCAGACTGTCGTCCGCATAGATCAGCCACTGCCCGTCCACATAATGCAGGGTGACCTCCAGCATGGCGCTGGTATAAAAGCTCTCCGGGTGGGCCAGAAGCTCTTCCTGGGTGTAATAGATGGCCCGGTCCTCTTCGCCCTCATTCGCAGCCGGGATGACGGCCAGGGGCGTGGCCAGGGTCTGCTCCAGGGCGGCCAGGTCCAGATAGCGCAGGCGCACGGTCTGCACGGCGGTATCGCCCCTGCGCTCCGGCTCGCCCTCCAGGGCGAAATCATAGCTTGCAAGCAGGGCGTTCCATTTGGCATTGTCGGAGCTCCGCTCCAGGCCCAGGCTGCTGTAGTTTTCCAGGCAGGCGTTGGCCTCCTCGTACTTGCCGATGACAATGGACTCAAAGAAAGTCTCTACCGTGTCCTCCGGTTTTGCGTCGGTCTTCAGCACCAGAACGCCGTGCCTGGCGCCCACAACGCAGAGGACAAAGGTCAGCAGCAGCAGTCCCAGCGTCAGAAAACCCCAGAACGGGTTGATTTTAGGTTTCATGCTCGCATTCCTCCCCATTTCGTGCCAATCATTGTAATCCATTCGACGCTTTCCGTCAATGGCGAATTGTGCGTGGAAAGCTCCTTGCGGGTCGGGGCACGCTTGTGTTATACTGATTTCGAATCATCAATCATTTGGGAGGTTATTTGTCATGGACCACAGCAAGATCCCCGAGCGCAGCCAGGTCCCCGAGGAGTTTACCTGGAACCTGAAGGACATGTTCCCCAGCGACGAGGCCTGGTTTCAGGAGAACGAGGCCCTGAAAGCCCTGCCCGCAGAGATCGCCGCCTTCCAGGGCCACCTGGGGGACGACGCCGAGACCCTGCTCAGCTTTCTCCGCAGGCAGGACGAGCTGGAAGTCCGGATCAGCACACTTTACGGCTACGCCAACTGCAA
>ONCI01000020.1 GCA_900316255.1 uncultured Eubacteriales bacterium
GTGAAGGGCAAGGTCACCATGGGCCTGGACCCCGGCTACCGCATGGGCTGCAAGGTGGCGGTGGTGGACGGCACCGGCCGGGTGCTGGATACGGCGGTGGTCTATCCCACCTACGGGGAGCGGCAGAAGCAGGAGGCCATTCAGAAGCTCGCTTCCATGTGCCGCAAGTGGGGCGTGGAGCACATCGCCATCGGCAACGGCACCGCCAGCCGGGAGACCGAGCAGATGGCGGTGGAGCTCATCCGCCAGGAGAGCGACCGGGGCCGGCACATGAGCTATATGATCGTCTCCGAGGCGGGCGCCTCGGTCTATTCCGCAAGCCCCCTGGGGGCGGAGGAATTCCCCCAGTTTGACGTGAACCTGCGCTCGGCGGTTTCCATCGCCCGGCGTCTTCAGGATCCCCTGGCGGAGCTGGTGAAGATCGAGCCCAAGGCCATCGGTGTGGGCCAGTACCAGCACGACATGCCCCAGAAGGAGCTGGAGACCGCCCTGGACGCTGTGGTGGAGGACTGCGTCAACGCGGTGGGCGTGGATCTGAACACCGCCTCGCCCTCCTTGCTGCGCCGGGTCTCCGGCCTCACGGCGGCCACCGCGAAAAATATCGTTGCCTACCGGGAAGAAAACGGTCCCTTCCCGGACCGCAGGCGTCTCCAGAAGGTGCCGAAGCTGGGGCCCAAGGCTTTCCAGCAGTGCGCGGGCTTCCTGCGGGTGCCGGAGAGCAAAAACGTTCTGGACAACACCGCCGTCCACCCCGAGTCCTATGCTGCGGCGGAGGGCCTGCTGCGGCTCATGGGCTACAGCCTGAAGGACGTGGAGCAGGGCATGATCCGGGAACTGCCGGACCGGCTCAAGGCCTACGGCAGGGACAAGGCCGCTGCCGAGCTGGGCGTGGGGCTTCCCACCCTGAATGACCTGGTCGCGGAGCTTCTGAAGCCCGGCAGGGACATTCGGGACAGCCTTCCGAAACCCATCCTGCGCACGGACGTGCTCTCCATCGCGGACCTGAAGCCCGGCATGAAGCTCACGGGCACGGTGCGCAACGTCATCGACTTCGGCGCCTTTGTGGATATCGGCGTCCATCAGGACGGTCTGGTCCATATCTCCGAGATCGCGGACCGTCGGGTGAAGCATCCCTCCGAGGTGCTCACCGTGGGGGACGTGGTGGAGGTCCTGGTGCTGGACGTGGACGAAAAGAAAAAACGCATCAGCCTATCCATCAAACAGGCAAAGAATAAGTGAAAAGTGAAGAGAGAACAGAGAATAAAGAAAAGAAAATAGAGAAGAGAGAAATGGGAGGCTGCGGAATGGAACAGAGCATCCATTTGCCCGGCCTGAGCCATAACGGGGTACGCAGCGGGAGCTTCTTCGGAGGCTCCCGTTCTTTTTCGCCGTTGCCAAGAGGAAAGCGGCGTGATATAATACCAATTCAGATTGTGAAAAGGCAGGTATCTGCAGATGCTTACAAGAGAGAATACCCGGCAGATCCGGGTGGGCGGCCTGGCCCTGGGCGGCGGCGCCCCGGTGACGGTCCAGTCCATGTGCAACACCAAGACCTGGGATGTGGAGGCTACCGTACGGCAGATCAAGGAGCTGCGTGCCGCGGGCTGCGAGATCGTGCGCCTGGCCATCCCCGACGAGCGGGCGGCGCTGGCCATCGACAAGATCAAGGAACAGGTGGACGTGCCCCTGGTGGCGGACATCCATTTTGACTATCGTCTGGCCCTGCTGGCGGCGGAGCGGGGGATCGACAAGATCCGCATCAACCCCGGCAACATCGGCGGCCCCGAGAACGTAAAGGCGGTGGCGGAGGCCTGCAAGGCCCGGAACATCCCCATCCGCATCGGCGTGAACGCCGGCAGCCTGGAAAAGCCTCTTTTGGCCAAGTACGGTCACCCCTGCCCGGAGGCCATGGTGGAGAGCGCCCGGGGCCATGTGGAATTGCTCACCCGCTTTGGCTTTGAGGACATCTGTCTCTCCCTTAAGTCCTCCACCGTACCCCTCACCATTGCTGCCTACCGCATGGCGTCTGAGGTCTTTCCTTACCCCCTGCATCTCGGCGTCACCGAGACGGGCACCGAGTGGAACGGCACCATTCAGTCCGCCGTTGGCATCGGGACGCTCCTCTCTGAGGGCATCGGCGACACCATCCGCGTCTCCCTCACGGCGGACCCGGTGAAGGAGGTCTCCGCGGGCATCGCCATTTTGAAGGCGGCGGGGCTTCGCAAGGGCGGCGTCAAGTTCGTCTCCTGCCCCACCTGCGGCCGCACGGAGATCGATCTGATCGGCCTTGCCAACCGGGTGGAGCCTCTGGTGCGGAACCTGGACAGAGACATCACCGTGGCCGTCATGGGCTGCGTGGTGAACGGCCCCGGCGAAGCGCGGGAGGCGGATTACGGCATTGCCGGCGGCAAGGATCGGGGCCTGCTCTTCAAAAAGGGCCAGGTCATCGGCACCTACGACTACGACCAGCTGCTGGATAAGCTGATGGATCTTATTGAGAGTGAAGAGTGAGCGTATCATCATACTTCTCTTTTCTCTCTTCACTTTTCACTATTCACTGTTTACGGAGTAAACATTATGCCTGACCATACCCCATTTTTAACGGTCTTTCCCGGCTGCACGGACCTGATGAGTCTGGCGGGCGGCCTGGAGAAGGCCTATATCACCGATGTGCAGATCGACCTGAGGGAACGGAGCATGAATGTCTCCGCCCGCTTTTCCGCCATGCCCTCCATGGTGGACCTGGGCGCCCTCTGCGATCGCCTGAAGCAGGACTACGCCCTGGACGGCGTGAGCATCGTGCCGGACTATCCCAAGAGCGTGAAGGCCAGCGCCGCGGCCATGGTGCCCGGGAGCGCTTCTTCCTCCGCCTCCCACGGCGACGTGCTCTACGGCCGGGCCATCAAGCAAAAACCCGTCCCCATGAACACCCTGACCATGGACTCCGGCCGGGTCACCGTGGAGGGGGACGTGGTGGCCGTGAACAGCCGCTCCACCAAAAACGGCGGCGCGGTGCTGGGCTTTGATCTTACGGACCTGAGCAATACCATCCACGTTTCCAAATACATGAGCTCCGAGGACGACCGCAGCATTCTGGATAAGGTCGCTCCCGGGGATCACCTCATCGTACAGGGCGAGGTGGGCTACAACAAGTTTGACGACGACATGGTCCTCACCCCCCGGAACATCGCAAAGGGCAAAAAGCAGATCCGGCCGGACAACGCCCCGGAAAAGCGGGTGGAGCTGCACATGCACACCCGTTTCTCCGCTCTGGACGCCCTGACGGACCCCGCCGCCATCGTGAAGCGGGCGGCCTACTGGGGCATGCCCGCCATCGCCGTGACGGACCACGGCGTGGCCCAGGCCTTCCCGGATATGTGGAAGGCGGGCAAGAAGCACGGCGTCAAGATCATCTATGGCATGGAGGCCTATTACTACAACGATATGGACGGCAACTCTGCCGTGGTGGGCAAGTCCAGGCTCCCCCTGGATACGGAGTATGTTGCCTTCGATATCGAGACCACCGGTCTCAACGCCCGGGACGACCGCATGACCGAGATCGGCGCGGTGATCCTCTCCGGCGGGGAGGTGAAGGAGACCTTCAATACCTTCGTCAATCCCCACATGCCCATTCCCGCCAACATCGTGGAGCTCACCGGCATCCGTGACAGCGACGTGGCCGACGCCCCGGACGAGAAGGAGGCCATGGAGGCCTTCCTGCGTTTTGCGGGGGACCGGCCCCTGGTGGCCCACAACGCCCATTTCGACGTGGGCTTCATGACCGCCGCCGCCATCCGCAGCGGCCTGCGCTTCTCCCCGGTTTTCCTGGACACCCTGGCCCTCAGCCAGGCCCTGCTCCCAGATCTGAAGCGCTTCAAGCTGGACATCGTTTCGAACTACCTGGACCTGCCCCAGTTCAACCACCACCGGGCATCGGACGACGCCCTGGTCTGCGGCAGGATTTTGAACAAGTTCCTGCCCATGCTGCGCCAGCAGGGGGCAAAGACCGTGGACGATATCGAGACGGTCTATCACTCCATCCGGCGCACGGACCTGGCCAAGACCTATCACATGGTGCTGCTGGTGAAGAACCGGAAGGGTCTGAAGAATCTCTATGAGATGATCTCCCAGTCCTATCTGAAGTTTTTCCACCGCACGCCCAACATCCCCAAGAGCCTGCTGCAGCAGCACCGGGAGGGCATCCTGGTGGGCTCGGCCTGCGGCATGGGCGAGCTCTACGGAGCCGTCATGCGTGGCGAGCCGGAAAAGGAACTCAAAAAGATCGCCGAGCTCTATGACTATCTGGAGATCCAGCCCATCTGCAACAACGGCTTTCTGGTGGATAACGGCCGCGTCAAGGACGTGACCGTGCTGCAGGACTATAACCGCACCATCCTGGAGCTGGGCCGCAAAATGGGGAAGCCCGTCATTGCAGCCAGCGACGTGCACTTTCTGGACCCGGAGGACGAGCAGTACCGCAAGATCCTCCAGGCCGCCAAGAAATTCTCCGACGCGGACCGGGACTGCCCCATCTTCTTCCGCAACACCGAGGAGATGCTGGCGGAATTCCAGTACCTGGGGGAGGAGACCGCCAAAGAGGTGGTCATCACCAACACCCGGGCCATCGCCGACCAGGTGGAGGAGATCGAGCTGCTGCCCAAGGAGCTTTTCCCGCCCAGAATCGAGAACTCCGCCCAGCAGCTGCGGGACCTGGTCTACGGCAAGATGCACCGCATCTACGGTGAAAACCCGCCGGAGATCGTGCAGAGCCGAGTGGACACCGAGCTCAACACCATTCTGGATCACAACTACGACGTCATTTACATGTCTGCCCAGAAGCTGGTGCAGAACTCCCTGGAAAACGGCTATCTGGTGGGCAGCCGGGGAAGTGTGGGCTCCTCCATCGTGGCCTACATGTCCGGTATCACGGAAGTGAACTCTCTCCCGCCCCACTACGTCTGCCCCAAGTGCTGCCACTCGGAGTTCATCACCGACGGCAGCTTCGGCTGCGGCGCGGACATGCCGGAGAAGGACTGCCCGGACTGTGGTACCCGCATGAACCGGGAGGGCTTCGACATCCCCTTTGAGACCTTCCTGGGTTTCCCCGGCAACGAGAAGACCCCCGATATCGACCTGAACTTCTCCGGTGAGTACCAGGCCAAGGCCCACAAGTACACCGAAGTCCTCTTCGGCTCGGACCACGTCTTCCGCGCCGGCACCATCGGCACCCTGGCGGAGAAGACGGCCTACGGTTATGTGAAGAAATACCTGGAGGAGCGGAACATCCAGGCCACCAAGGCGGAGGAGAACCGCCTGGCCCTGGGCCTGGTGGGCATCAAGCGCACCACCGGCCAAACCTCCTGAAGCTGGACGAGCTGGGCCATGATGACCCCACCATGATCCGTATGATGGAGGATATGACCGGCATGGACGCCAAGACCATCTCCCTCTCGGATCCGGACACCATGTCGATCTTCACCTCGCCCGCAGCTCTGGGCCTGCCGGACGACGATCCCATCATCGGCAAGACCGGCACCATCGGCGTGCCGGAATTCGGCACCTCCTTTACCCGGCAGATGCTGGTGGACACCCAGCCGAGGCAGTTTGATACCCTGGTCCGGCTTTCCGGCTTCTCCCACGGCACCGACGTGTGGGCCGGCAACATCCATGATTTGATCGTAAACGGCATCGCGGACGTCAACCAGACCATCGGCTGCCGCGACGATATCATGATCTACCTGATCCAGAAGGGCATGGCCCCGGCGCTGGCCTTCAAGACCATGGAGGCCGTGCGCAAGGGCAAGGTGAAAAAGAGCGGGGAATTCCCCGGAGACGCCGAGGAGCAGATGAAAGCCATGGGCGTCCCTGACTGGTGGATCGAATCCGCCCGGAAGATCGCCTACCTGTTCCCGAAGGCTCACGCCGTGGCTTACGTCATGATGGCCTTCCGCATCGCCTGGTTCAAGGTCCACGAGCCCCTGGCCTTCTACAGCGCCTATTTCTACCGGCGCAGTCAGAAGGGCGGCTTTGACGCCGGCATGATGTGCACCGGCACCGACGCCGTGCGACGGAAGATCAACGAGATGAAGCGCCGCAGCGACCTGACCGCCAACGAGGAGGACTTGATGGTCACCCTGGAGGCGGTGTACGAGTTCAACATGCGCGGCTTCACTTTCGCGCCCATCGATCTCTATCAGTCCGACGCCCGCAAGTTCCTGCCCGTGGGCAAGACCCAGCTCCGCCCGCCTTTTGTGTCCGTTGCGGGCCTGGGCGAGACGGCGGCGGACGATCTGGCCCGGGTCGGCGGCACAGGAGAGCAGTTCATCTCCATGGAGGAGCTCTCCGCCGCCTGCCCCAAGGTCAGCCAGACCCACCTGGATACCCTGAAGGCCATGGGCGCTCTCGGCGACATGCCGGAGAGCAGCCAGATCAGCCTGTTTTGAAAGAAAGCAAAGAATAGGAAAGTGCCCCTGTATGAAGAGATTTTCTCTGATCCTGCTGTTGTTCCTGGTCCTGCTGCTTGCGCTGACTGCCTTCCCAGCGGACAGGAGAGCAGCGGAACCAAGGCCTTCTCCGGAGCCGCAGGCTGCTTCCCCTGAGGCGGCGCAGCCGGTAACGGAACCGGAAGAATCCCCGCAGCCCGCGCCCCTCTCCATGGGCGAGCCGCCCCTTGCGCCGGAGCCGGACTACAGCCTCGTTATCAGCGAGGTGATGAGCCATAACCGTGCTGCCCTTGCCGGCGACGCCGACAGCTTCCCCGACTGGGTGGAGCTTCTCAATACCGGAACGGAAACGCTTTCCCTGGACGGCCTGTGCCTGCAGTGCGGCGAGAGGCGCTGGGAGCTGCCGGCGCTGACGGCCCAGCCCGGCGCGTATGTCCTGCTGCTCTGTGAGGAGGATACGGCCTTTTCCATTCCCGCGGAAGGGGAGAGCCTGAGCCTGCTGAGCGCCGGGGGAACGCTGATCGACCGGGCGGAGATCCCGGCTCTGGATTCGGACACCGTCTGGACCCCGGAGGGGATCAGCGCCTGGCCCAGTCCCGGCTTTGAAAACAGCCCTGCCGGCTATGAGGCCTTTCAGTGCGGCCGGACGGTCCGCGGCCTCGCCATCAGCGAAGCGGTGGTCTATGACGCCGCAGGAGACTGGGTGGAGATCGTGAACCTGGGCAACAGCACCGCACAGCTGGAGGGCTGGGTGCTCTCCGACAAGCTGGACCGCGCGGAGAGCTTCAGCCTTCCCGCCTGGGAGCTAGGTCCCATGGAGTGCGTCCGGGTCCGGCTGCCGGAAGACAGCTTCAGCCTCAACGCCCAACGGGACCGGCTCTATCTCTTCGATCCCCAGGGAAAACTGCAGGACTATGTGAGCCTGCACGACATTCCCCTCGGCGGCAGCGTGGGCCGCGTGCCGGGAGAAGAGGGCTTCTGGTATTTTGCCTCCGCCACACCGGGAGAGAAAAACGGGGACGGCTTCCGCAGGGTCTCGGCAGAGCCGGTGAGCCTGGAGCGCGACGGCGTCTTTGAGGGCGTGAAGTCCGTGAAGGTCACGCTCTCCGCTCCGGGAGAGATCCGCTACACCACCGACGGCAGCATCCCCACGGAGGAGTCGGAGCGCTATACCGCCCCGCTCACGCTCAAGGAGACCGCGGTCCTCCGGGCGGTGTGCTTTGAGCGGGACGCCCTGCCCAGCCGCGCCCTGAGCCTGAGCTACATCCTCAACGAGGGTCACAGCCTCCCGGTGGTGAGCCTGGTCAGCGATCCCCAGGGCCTCTTCGGCGGCGACAAGGGCATCTATTCCAACCCCGAGCTGGACGAGGAGCGCTTCGGCGCGGTCATGTTCTATGACGGGGAGGAGGGCTTCGCGCTGGACTGCGGCGTGGAGCTCCACGGCGCCACCTCCCGGATCTATCAGCCCAAAAAGTCCCTGAAGCTGCGCTTCCGCTCCCGCTATGAGGGAGAGCTCCACTACGACCTCTTTGAAAACGGCGTCACGGATTATGCCTCCATCCTGCTGCGCGCGCCTCAGGAGCCGGGCTACTCCAGCCTGCTGCGGGACGCTCTGATGCACGAGCTGGCCTCCGAGGCCTTCCCGGCCCTGCCGGTGCAGGATTCCCGCTATGCGGTGCTCTATCTCAACGGGGAATACTGGGGAGTCTACACCATCCGCGAGGTCCACTCTCCGGAGAGCTATGCCTATCACCACGGTCTGGATCCGGATACGGTGTACCAGTACCGGGGCAAATGGGGTCCGGAGGCGGAGACTTCCGGTTTCTACAGCCTGGCTCTCAACACGGATCTGAGCGATCCGGAGAACTACCGCAAGGTGGCGGAGCACGTGGATATCGACAGCGTCATCGGCTGGGCGGTGATCCAGGCCTACTGCGGCAACACGGACCTGCACAGCGACAACATGCGCTTCTACTATACCGCGGAAGACGATGTGCTCCACTACGCCCTGGTGGACGTGGACCACGGCATGGAAAACGAGCAGGCCTTTGACTGCACCGTCACCCTGGGCTATAAGTACAACAAGCTCTTTGCCGCCCTGCTGCACAGCGGGGAGTTTCGCGCCCGGCTGATCTCCCAGATGGAGGAGGCCTTTTCCGGCCCCCTGAATGAGGAGAACGTGGTGGCAAGGATCGATGAGATGGCCGCACTTATCCGCCCCGAGATGCCCCGGGACCGGGAGCGCTGGGGTGCAAAGATGACCTGGTGGGAGCACCTGGTGGAGAACAATAAGAATTATTTCCTGAACTTCGGCGGCCGTACCTCCATCGTACGGGACGGGCTGAAGTATTACATCGGCGCCACCCCCGAGTGGCGGGATTTCTACTACAAACCCAAGGAAAACTGAAAAACACGCCCGATCCCGGTCCGGGATCGGGCGTGTTTTTCAGCCTGGCCGCTTGCGCAGTCCGTTGGCAGGGTGTACAATACCGATAAGAGTAAGACGGAAAGGCGGTTTTTTCCATGACGATCACATTTCTTGGCGCGGCCCATGAAGTCACCGGCAGCATGACCCTGCTGGAGGTGGGGGACAAGAAGGGCCTGGTGGACTGCGGCATGGAGCAGGGGAAGGACCTGTTTCAGAACGAGGAACTGCCCCTTGCCGCCAAGGATCTGGACTTCGTTTTGCTGACCCACGCCCATGTGGACCACAGCGGCATGCTGCCCCTGCTGTATAAAAAGGGCTTTCGCGGCCCCATCTATGCCAGCGCAGCCACCTGCTCCCTCTGCGACATCATGCTCCGTGACTGCGCCAATATCCAGATGAGCGAGGCGGAGTACCAGAACCGCAAGGGCCAGCGCAGCGGCGCCGCCCCGGTGGAGCCGCTCTACGATCTGGACGACGCCCTGGGCGCCGTGAGCTGCCTGCGCCCCTGTGATTACGGGCAGGTCATCCAGGTGAACGAGTGCGTCTCCATCCGCATGACGGACGTGGGCCATCTGCTGGGCTCCGCCGCCATCGAGACCTGGCTCACCGAAGGGGGAGAGACCCGGAAGATCACCTTCTCCGGCGACGTGGGCAATCTGGACCAGCCCATCCTGCGTGATCCCCAGTTCGTGGAGGACACCGAGTATCTCATGATCGAGTCCACCTACGGGGACCGGCTCCATACCGAGGAGCGGGTGGACTATGTGGCGGAGCTGGCCCGGCGCATCCAGGACACCCTGGACCGTGGCGGCAACATGATCATTCCCTCCTTCGCCGTGGGCCGGACCCAGGAGATGCTCTACTTCATCCGGGAGATCAAGGAGCGGGGCCTGGTAAAGGGCCACGGAGACTTCCCCGTGTACGTGGACAGCCCCCTGGCCATCGAGGCCACCTCGGTTTTCCTGCAGTGCGACACCCAGTTTCTGGACGAGGATATGCAGCAGCTGATCCGCTCCGGCGTGAACCCCCTGGTATTCCCCGGCCTGGAGCTCACGGTCAGCGATCTGGAATCCAAGGCCATCAACAACGACAAGACCCCCAAGGTCATCCTCTCCGCCTCCGGCATGTGCGACGCGGGCCGTGTGCGCCACCACCTGAAGCATAACCTGTGGCGGCCGGAATGCACCCTGCTCTTCGTGGGTTATCAGGCAGTGGGGACCCTGGGCCGCATCCTGGTGGACGGGGCCAAAAGCGTCAAGCTCTTCGGCGAAGAGGTCCAGGTCCGTGCCCAGATCGACACCCTCCCCGGCGTCAGCGGACATGCGGACAAAGCGGGCCTCATCCGCTGGCTGGGCGGCTTCCGGGAAAAACCGAAGCTCATCTTCGTAAACCACGGGGATCCGGAGTCGGCGGACGCCTTTACCAAATGCCTCAACGAGGAACTGGGCTACAAGGCCTTCGCGCCTTACAGCGGCACCAGCTTCGATCTCCTCTCCGGTCAGTTTCTCCGCATCACCGAGGGCGTCCCGGTGGAGAAGAAGGGCGCCTCCGGCCGCAAGGTCTCTCCCGCCTTCACCCGGCTCATCGCCGCGGCGGAGCGGCTGCTGGCCGCCTGCCGCAAGCTGGAGGGCCACGCCAACAAGGAGCTGGCCGGCCATGCCGACCGGATCGAAAAGCTGGCCGCCCGGGTGGAAAGAGATATCTGAGCAAAGCGGGAACGCAGAAAGAACCTTCCTTCAGGCACACGAACAAAGGTAACAAAATAAAAACAATTTATGTCATAATGCCACACAAATGATCGGTTTTCACAGGAAACCGATCATTTTTTCAGACTTTTTCATAATCTTCTCAGTTGACATAATATTATCACCGTGCTAAGATAAAGTGACGAATTATCCCAGGGGTGAGATCATACTAAACTCTGACAGAAAGCTTCCAAGTGATTTACGAGCAGAATTCGTGTCAGACGAGGCGGCTTTCGCAGAGCATAATGGAGATATATGGTCAAGAAAGACAACGAAGTATGGCACGAATACTGCCGGAAAGCGCGGAAGATTTCTGTTAGAGGATAGTATAAAATGAGCAACTTGGAATTTCATCCGGAAAAAGCCATCGGAGAGGGACTGCTGCGCCTGGATAAGCAGGAACTGCTGCAGTTCGTGTCTCAGCTATGCCTGTATCTGAAGGCCCAGGTGGGCTCCCGCGCCTATCATGGCGGCATCTTTCCCGAAAACATCTGCCGGGACGAAAACGGCGCCTTTGCCGTGGGTCCCGCCAAAATGGAAAAATGGACCGGCCAGGAGCTGGAGTTTGTAGCGCCGGAGATGTACTGGCACGGAGACGCCAGCCCCGCGGCGGACGTTTATTCCCTGGCCCTTCTTGTGATCTACGGCCTGAACGAGGGGAAGCTCCCTTACGATACGGCTACCTCCAGCGGGAAGCTGGCCCGCATGAGCGGCAAGCCGCTGCCCATGCCCAAAGCTGCCGGCAAGCGCTTGGGCGAGGTGCTGGAGAAGGCCACGGCCTTCCAGGCCCAGGACCGTTACCAGAGCCCGGAAGAGCTGCAGATCATGCTGGAAAGCTGCATGGACAACAAGTACCTGGGCGGCAGCTCCGGCGCGGAGGCGGTCTTCAAAAAGGAAGACGATGACCTCAGCGAGATCGAGCGCATGATGGTGGACATCATCGAAAAGGGCAGCGAGCCGGAGGAGAGCGGGAAAGAGGAAAGCCCCGTGCTGCCCGAAGGCCTCAGCGTGGAGGAGCAGGCGGGTCTGGAAAAGCCGGAGCCTGTTCCCCAGGAAAAAGAAGACATCAACGCCATGGTGGAGGAGTTCTTCGGCCTCAGCGGCGAGGAGCAGACCCCTGCCCCCGATCTTCAGGACGACGGGGAAGAGGTCCGGGTCTACGAGCCCTCCAAGGAGAAGAAGGAGCGCCAGCCCATCCCCATCCTGACGGTGGAGAAGTACCCGGAGCTGGAGCCTGTGGTCCTGAAGCAGCAGCCCCGTGTGGAGCGTGCCAAGCCCGTCAAGGAGGAGCAGCCTGCCCAGCCGGAGCCGCCCAAGGACGAGAAAAAGGTGCGCCGCCGTCGTGCGCGGCGAGCCATCGCCTCGGTGCTGATCGTGTGCCTCCTGCTGGTGGCCGGCGCCCTGGGCCTGAACCTCTGGTGGAACCGGGACCGGAGACCCACCCAGATCAATCCCACGCCGGATCCCGGCAGCCTCCTTGCGCCCCAGCCCACGGTGCAGCCCACGCTGCAGCCCACGGAGCCCAGCGAGATCCTCTCCATCCCCACCGAAGCGCCCCAGCAGCCCCGCTACAAGGTGGTGAAATCCGACCTGAGTTGGACCCTGGCCCGGGAAGCCTGTCTGGAGCAGGAGGGGCATCTTGCCACCATCTCCGGCCCGGAAGAGCTGGCGGAGATCACAAAGCTTGCCGAAGAGCTGGGCCTGACCCGGATCTGGGTGGGCTGCCGCTGGGTCAACAACGAGCTGCTTTGGGAAAACGGCGAGCAGAACGAGTATTTTGTCTGGGCGGCCAACGAACCCAGCTCCTGGGACTTCTACGACAATGTGCCCGAGAACTATATCATGATCTTCCGGGAAGGGGATCGCTGGCTCTTCAACGACTGCCGGGACGATCCCGCCGGGGACTATCCCGAGTTCTACAGCGGCGTGATGGGCTATGCCATCGAATTTGAGCGCTGAACCAAATATGGAACTATCCTGGCAGGGCGGAGACAGATCTCCGCCCTGCTTTCATACTGTAGACGAACGCAGAATAAAGGAAAAGCCTCGCAGAGTTTTTCGCGTCGCAACGCGAAAAAGTAGTCCAATCCGTTTTTTCCGGGGACATGTGCCTCGGAAAAAACACTTCTCAGCCTGCAAGTGTGCGAGCGTCCCTGCAAGCGAGTGCGCGCAGCAGGCTGCAATCCCCTCTGTCGGCAAAGCCTTTCGGATTTGTCGACAGCATAAGACAGGGCGGAGACAGATCTCCGCCCTGCTTTCATGCTTTTTGTTCATGTTTTGACACTTCACCGCACTTTGCCCAGTTGCCAAGTATTTAACAGGATTGTTAGAAACTTGTCTATAAAATCCGACCTTTTTCCCCCTTCGGCTTGTAGACAAGCAACAAAAATTTGTGCTATTATACCGACGTATGATTTTTAAACGAGGTGAAGCTTATGACCCACACGTTCCATGGCGGCGTGCACCCCAACTATATGAAACGACCGGATGTTCCCATCACGGTCATCGCGCCGCCGCAGCAGGTTGTGATCCCCCTCATCCAGCATATCGGAGCTCCCTGCAAGCCCCTGGTCCAGAAGGGCGATCTTGTGAAGATGGGACAGAAGATCGGCGAAAACCCCGCGCCTGTCTCCGCTCCGGTCCACGCCTCCGTCTCCGGCAAGGTGGTGGCGGTGGAGCCCCGGCCCCATCCTCTGGGAGATATGATCCCCTCCATCGTCATTGAAAACGACGGGCTGGACACCCCCGCCTTCATGGAGCCTCTGACGGAGCAGCAACTGAAGGATCCCGACGCGATTCTTGAGCGCATCCGCGAGGCCGGCGTTGTCGGCATGGGCGGCGCCATGTTCCCCACCGCCTTCAAGATCAAGGGCGGCATCGGCAAGGTGGACAAGCTCATCATCAACGGCGCCGAGTGCGAGCCTTACCTGAACGGCGACCATCTCACCATGCTCAATTTCCCCGAGCAGCTGCTCCGCGGCATCGAGCTGGTGCGCATCGCCAGCGGCGTGGAGAAGGCCTATTACGGCATCGAGGTCAACAAGCAGGACGCCATCGACCTGCTCAACTCCCTCCATCCGGAGAAGTACGGCATCGAGATCGTGCCCGAGAAGGTCAAGTACCCCCAGGGCGGCGAGAAGATGCAGGTCAAGGCCGTCACCGGCCGTGAGGTCAAGCCCGGCGGGCTGCCCTCCGGCGTTGGCGCAAACGTGGTCTCCACCCGTACCTGCTACGCCATCTACCAGGCCTGCTATGAGGGCAGGCCCGTCATCGAGCGTATCGTCACCGTCTCCGGCAGCGCTCTGAAGGACACGGTGAACGCCCTGACCAGAGTGGGCACTCCCTTCGGCTATCTGGCCGAACAGTGCGGCGGCTTCGTGAAGACGCCCCGCAAGATCGTCCTGGGCGGCCCCATGATGGGCATCTGCGCCACCAGCTTCGAGGCGCCCACCATCAAGGGCACCGCCGGCGTTCTCTTCTTCACCGAGGAGGAGGACCGGCACGTGGACGAGCCCACCTGCATCCGCTGCGGCAAGTGCATCACCGTCTGCCCCATGAAGCTGGAGCCGGTGTTCATGTACATGTATTACAGCAAGGGCGACTACGATATGCTGGAGAAGTACCATGTGATGGATTGCTTCGAGTGCGGCAGCTGCTCCTATAACTGCCCCGCCCGCATGCCGCTGACCCACGCCTTTAAGACCGCCAAGCTCATGTTCCAGGCCAGGGCGGCCAAGGAGAAAGCCAAGGCCGAGGCTGCGGCAGCAAAGGAGGCCAAGCAATGAACGAGAAGAAAGAACGCATCATCCTGGATGTGGCCTATCAGCCCCAGATCCGCACCAAGACCGACACCCAGCGTCTCATGCTCTGCGTGATCCTGGCGCTGCTGCCGGCGGTGATCATGGCCGTGTGGCAGTTCGGACCCAGGACCCTGGTGGTCATGGCCTCCTCCGTGCTCTCCGCCGTGTTCTTCGAGTGGGCCATCCGCAAGTTCCGCAAGCAGAGCGCTTCCATCGGCGATCTCTCCGCCGTGGTCACGGGCCTGCTCCTGGCCCTGACCCTGCCCCCCACCTCCCCCTGGTGGCTGCCGGTGATCGGCACCTTCTTCGGCATCGTGGTGGTCAAGCAGCTCTACGGCGGCATCGGCAAGAACTTCCTGAACCCGGCCCTGGCCGGCCGTGCCTTCCTGCTGGCGTCCTACGCCATGCTCATGGGCCGTTTCGCCGCCCCCGCCGCCATGAACGGCATTCCCGGGGTGGACGCCATCTCCGCCGCAACGCCCCTGTCCTTCCTCTACGGCAGCGAGGGCATGCCCGCGTACTACAGCGTCAAGGCCCTCTTCCTGGGCTTCGTCCCCGGCGCCATGGGCGAGATCAGCACCCTGGCTCTGCTCATCGGCGGCATCTACCTGATCGCCCGCAAGGTCATCTCCTGGCGCATCCCCGTTTCCTTCCTGGGCACGGTGGCGCTGCTGACCCTGATCTTCGGCCACGAGGGCATGAGCAATGTGGAATTCATGCTCTATAACCTGCTCTCCGGCGGCCTGGTGCTGGGCGCCTTCTTCATGGCCACCGACTATGCCACCAGTCCCGTCACCCTGAACGGCCAGCTGCTCTACGGCGCGGGCTGCGGCCTCATCACCGTGCTGATCCGCTACTTCGGCGGCTTCCCCGAGGGCGTGAGCTACGCCATCCTGCTGATGAACCTCTGCGCCTGGGCCATCGACAAGGGCTTCCACCGCCACCAGTTCGGCGTCAGCAAGGAGGACATCGCCGCGGAGAAGGCGGCCAAGAAGGCGGAAAAGAAAGCTGCAAAGGAGGCTGCGAAATGAATAAGATTTTGAAGCTTACCCTTGTGCTCTTTCTGATCTGCGCCATCGTGGCCGGCATCCTGGGCGCGGTGGATCTGATCACCCGGGACCGCATCAGCGCCTATCAGACGGCCAAATCCAACGCGGCGCGCACCGCGGTCATGCCGGTAAACGTTCCCGAGGGCCAGCCGCTCTACACCGACCTGGACCTGAAGGAGCTGGGCACCCCCACGACGATCAATTCCAACGGACAGAAGATCAAGATCCTCTCCGTGTCCGAGGCCAATGACGGCAGCGGCTGGGTGGTGGAGACCGAGTTCTCCGGCGCCCAGGGCACCATCGTGATGATGGTGGGCGTGAACCGCTCCCTCCGCTGCACCGGCATTTCCATCACCCAGCATTCCGAGACCTCCGGTCTTGGCGCCAACGCCGCCAGCACCGCGGAGGTGGGCGTGAACTTCCGTGCCCAGTTCAAGGGCGTGGACGAGCATGTGCAGCTCAAGAAGGCCGGCGGCGAGATCGACGCGCTTTCCGGCGCCACCATCACCTCCCGCAGCGTGACCAATGCCACCTCCGCGGCCATCCAGTTTGTGGAAGCGCTGCAGAGTGCGAACTAAGGAGGGAAGGGCATGAACTTTAAGAAACAACTCAAAGAGGGCGTTATCACCAATAACCCCATCCTGGTCCAGCAGCTGGGCATGTGCGCCACCATGGCCATCACCACCTCGCTCTTCAACGGCGTGGGCATGGGCCTCTCGGTGCTCATCATCCTGACCTGCTGCAACGTGGCGGTCTCCGCCGTGCGGAAGTTTATCCCGGACGAGATCCGCCTGGCCATCTTCGTGGTCATCATCGCGGGCTTCGTCACCATCGTGGACCTGCTGCTGCAGGCCTATATCCCCGCTCTCAGCGAATCGCTGGGCGTGTTCATCCCGCTGATCGTGGTCAACTGCATCATCATCGGCCGTGCTGAGGCCTTCTGCCAGAAGAACCCCATCGGCCCCTCCTTTGTGGACGGCATCACCCAGGGCCTGGGCTACACCGTGGTGCTGATCGTGATGTGTGTGATCCGCGAATTCCTGGGCAGCGGCCGTTTCGGCGGCGGTCTCATCGACGTGGCCAAGGGCATCACCCTGGACGGCACCGGCTCCGGCATTCAGCTCTTTAATTCCGATTACGGCGCATCCATCCTGACCCTGCCCGTTGGCGGCTTCCTGACCCTGGGCTTCATCTTCGCCGCCATGCAGGCGGCCCTGAAGAAGGCGGCCCAGAAGAAAGCCGCAGAAACCGATGAAGAGGAGGATGAAGAGGCATGACAGTCACCGAATATCTGTCCATCGCCATCGGGGCGATCCTGATCAACAACTTCATTTTCTCCCAGTTTTTGGGCTGCTGCCCCTTCCTGGGCTGCTCCAGCAAGGTGGAGACGGCCTCCGGCATGGGCCTGGCCGTGGTCTTCGTCATGGGCCTGGCCTCCGCCATCTGCTATGTGGTCAACGCCTTCATCCTGGTCCCCCTGGGCCTGGCCTTCCTGAAGACCCTGGCCTTCATCCTGGTCATCGCCGCGCTGGTGCAGTTTGTGGAGATGTTCCTGAAAAAGGCCGTCCCCAGCCTGTACTCCGCCCTGGGCATCTACCTGCCTCTCATCACCACCAACTGCGCGGTGCTGGGCGTGGTGCTGCTGAACGTGCAGAACGGCTATGATTTCCTGGGCTCCGTGATCTACGGCATCACCGGCGGTCTCGGCTTCATGCTGGCCATCGTGCTCTTCGCCAGCGTCCGGGAGCGGATCCGTTATGCCGATTATCCCGAGTGCTTTGAGGGCTTCCCCATCTGCCTGATTTCCGCCGGCCTTGTCGCTCTGGCCTTCATGGGCTTCAGCGGTATGAAGATCTTTTAAGGAGGGTGAGAGATGTCGATCCTCTATTCTGTCCTCGTTCTCGGCGCCCTGGGCGCCATCTTCGGCGCGCTGCTGGCCTTTGCCGCCAAGATCTTCCACGTTGAAGTGGACCCCAAGCAGGCCGCTGTGCGGGAATGCCTGGCCGGCGCCAACTGCGGCGGCTGCGGCTATCCCGGCTGTGACGGCTATGCTGCCGCCGTGGCCAAGGGCGAAGCGCCCTGCAACAAGTGCGTGGCCTCCGGCCCGGAAGCTGCTGCCAAGATCGCCGAGATCATGGGCGTCGCCGCTTCCGATGCGGAGAAGATGGTGGCCTTCGTGCCCTGCTCCGGCTGCAAGGATGTGGCCGAAATGCGATTCAACTACAGCGGTCCCGAAGACTGCCGCGCCGCCATGCTCTTCGGCGGCAAGAGCAACAAGCTCTGCACCTTCGCCTGCATCGGCATGGGCAACTGCGTCAAGGCCTGCAAGTTTGACGCCATGCATATCGTAAAGGGCGTCGCCAAGGTGGACCGGAGCAAGTGCGTGGGCTGCGGCGCCTGTGCTGACGCCTGCCCCAAGGACATCGTGAAGCTCATTCCCGAGAAGCAGAAGCTCATGGTGGCCTGCCGCAGCCAGGACAAGGGCGGCCAGGTCATGAAGATCTGCAAGGCCGGCTGCATCGGCTGCATGAAGTGCCAGCGGGAGTGCCCCAACGACGCCATCCACGTGGAAAACTTCCTTGCGAAGATCGATCCCGAAAAGTGCGTGCAGTGCGGTCACTGCGCGGAGGTCTGCCCCCGGCAGATCATCAAAAAGCTTGACGCCTGACCTGCGAGCCCGCGTTGATACGTTGATACAGACAAAAACACCGGAAATCAACTGGATTTCCGGTGTTTTTCCTATGAAAGCCGGTGCTTCCATAGGAAACAATGGATTCAAACGCGCCATTCTCGCCCCAGGAGGGGCAACCGAATGGCATGCGAAAAATCCCCATGCGCATGAGGCTTTCATGCATCGTGGTGCGCCGCGGGGCGCATGGGGATTTTGTATGGACCCGCAAAGGCGGAAAGCCTGCGGATCGGGCTTGACAAATACCCCAAGGGGGTATATAGTAAGGCCGATGAAAGGATGTGCTGAAGATGGAAGAAAAATGCTGCTGTGCGCCGGAAGAAGCCGGAGAAAAGAAACTCCGGCACCGCACGCCGGAAGAATACAAGCGCCTCTGCAATCGCCTCAGCCGTATCGAGGGACAGATCCGGGGCATCCGCCGCATGCTGGATGAGAGCGCCTATTGCCCGGATATCCTGACCCAGGCGGCGGCCGCCAACGCGGCGCTGAACGCCTTTTCCCGGGAACTTTTGAGTCAGCATATCCGCTCCTGTGTGGTAAACGACCTGCAGGAGGGGAATCCTGATACGGTGGACGAGCTGCTGGACACCCTGCAGAAGCTGATGCGGTAAGCAGGGCCTCGTCTGTCACCGGACGCAAGAAGGAAGAATGATGGAAATGAAACAGTATAATGTCACGGGCATGAGCTGCGCCGCCTGCTCGGCCCGGGTGGAAAAGGCGGTGAACGCCGTCCCCGGCGTCACTTCCTGCTCGGTGAGCCTGCTCACCAACTCCATGGGCGTGGAGGGCACGGCGGAGGACAGGGCCATTGTGGCCGCGGTGGAGGCCGCGGGCTACGGCGCCAGCCTCAAGGGCGCAAAGCAGGCGCGTGCTTCCGCCCCGGCGGAGGACGCCCTGGCCGACCGGGAGACACCGGTGCTGAAAAAGCGTCTCATCAGCTCACTGGGCTTTCTGGTCCTGCTGATGTACCTCTCCATGGGGCATAACATGGCTGGCTTCCCGGTTCCGCGGTTCCTGGAAAACCATGTGGCCATGGCCCTGACCCAGATGCTCATCGCCATTGTGGTGATGCTCATCAACAAGAAGTTCTTCACCAGCGGTTTCAAGAGCCTTTTCCACAGAGCCCCCAATATGGACACCCTGGTGGCCCTGGGCTCTGCCGCCGCTTTTGGCTACAGCCTGGTGGAGCTCTATCTCATGATCGCCGCCCAGGGGGCGGGGGAGATGGAGACGGTCCACCGCTTTGCCCACAACCTGTATTTTGAGACCGCGGCCATGATCCCCTGCCTCATCACCGTGGGCAAGATGCTGGAGGCCATGTCGAAGGGCCGCACCACCGACGCGCTGAAAAGTCTCATGAAGCTGGCGCCCAAGACCGCCGTCCTCTGGCAGGACGGGAAAGAGGTAGAGGTGGAGATCGACCGGGTCCAGACCGGGGATCTCTTCGTGGTCCGCCCGGGGGAGAGCATCCCCGTGGACGGGGTGGTGCTGGAAGGGGAAAGCGCCGTGAACGAGGCCGCCCTCACCGGGGAGAGCATCCCCGTGGACAAGGCCCCGGGGGACACCCTCTCCGCCGCCACCATCAACCAGTCCGGCTATCTCAAGGCCCGGGCCACCCGGGTGGGGGAGGACACCACCCTCAGCCAGATCATCCGCATGGTCTCTGACGCCGCGGCCACCAAGGCCCCCATTGCCCGCATTGCGGACCGGGTCTCGGCGGTGTTCGTCCCGGCGGTCATCGGCGTTTCGCTGTTCACCCTGGCGATCTGGCTGCTGGCGGGCAAGAGCTTCGCCTTTTCCATCGCCCGGGCCATCGCGGTCCTGGTGATCTCCTGCCCCTGCGCCCTGGGTCTCGCCACGCCGGTGGCCATCATGGTGGGCAGCGGGGTGGGGGCCAAAAACGGCATCCTCTTCAAAACCGCCGTCTCCCAGGAGGAGGCGGGGAAGATGGATATCGTCGCCCTGGACAAGACCGGCACCCTCACCGCAGGAGAGCCCCGGGTCACGGATCTGCTCCCGGCGGAATCCGTCACAGAAGAGGAATTGCTGCGGCTGGCCGCCTCCCTGGAGCAGTATTCCGAGCACCCCCTGGCCAAGGCCGTGCTGGCCTGCGCCGGGGAGCGGGGGATAGAGCTGCTCTCCCTGGATGGCTTCCGAGCCCTGCCGGGCAACGGCCTCAGCGCCCGGCTGGAGGGCAAGACCATTCTGGGCGGCTCCGGTAAATTCATGGCAAGAAACTGCGCAGTCGATGCCGCCGCGCGTCAGCGGGCCGACGCCCTTTCCGCCCAGGGCAAGACGCCGCTCTTCTTTGCCCGGGACGGTGAGCTTCTGGGTCTCATCGCTGTGGCGGACATCATCAAGGACGATTCCGCTCAGGCAGTGAAAGAGTTACAGAATCTTGGATTAACAGTAATTATGTTAACCGGAGACAATGTCCGCACCGCCAAAGCCATCGGAGGACAGGCCGGAGTGGACCATGTGGTGGCCGGCGTTCTGCCCGACGGGAAGGAAAGCGTCATCCGCACGCTCGCGGAATACGGCAAGGTCGCTATGGTGGGGGACGGCATCAACGACGCTCCGGCTCTTACCCGCGCGGACCTGGGCGTGGCCATCGGCGCCGGGGCGGATGTGGCCATCGACGCGGCCGATGTGGTGCTGATGAAGTCCCGGCTCACGGATGTGTCCGCCGCGGTGCGTCTCAGCCGCGCCACCCTTCGCAACATCCACGAAAACCTGTTCTGGGCCTTCTTCTACAACATCATCTGCATCCCCCTGGCAGCGGGCTTCTATCAGGCCCTTTTCGGCTGGAGCTGGGAGATGAACCCCATGATCGGCGCCGCCGCCATGAGCCTTTCCAGCTTCACCGTCTGCATGAACGCCCTGCGCCTCAATTTGTTCCAGCTTCGGGACCCCTCTCACGACCGGCCCCGGACCAAGCATAAAAGAGAAATCCCCAACGAGATTTTTGAAGAAAAGGAGACAAGTACCATGGAAAGAACCCTGAAGATCGAAGGCATGATGTGCAAGCACTGCGAGGCCCGGGTCAAGAAGACCCTGGAGGCCCTGGAGGGCGTGGAGAGCGCTGTGGTCAGCCACGAGACCGGCACCGCCGTCGTCACCGGCACCGCGGACTTCGAGACCATGAAGGCCGCCGTGGAAGCCCAGGACTACAAGGTCCTCGGCATTGAATGATCGTAGGGGACGGCGTCCCCGACGTCCCGCTGGTGCCGGAGGGCTTGTCCGCGTTTCCGGCTCTCATGTAGGGGACGGCGTCCTCGACGTCCCGCAAAATGAAAGAGTGAAGAGAGATGTGTGCTCCCTTCACTCTTTCATTTTATCGGCTTTCCGTTCAGCACCGCTTCCGCGAGCCAATCCCCCTCGTAACGGAACGCGTAGGGGAGGGGCTTACCCCCTCCCGGCAGCATAAAGAACTGTCTTGAAAAATGTTCGGCGAACTCGCAGATTGTACGAATTCGCCAAGCATTTCTCTTTTTATCCTGTCAGTTGCCTTCGGTGCTTCGGTCGTTTGCTTTGCTGCCAAGGAAAAACCATGTAAGGATGATCCAAACGATCGAAATGATTATCAAAACCCACCCGATTGCAGAAACCCAGGGAGAGTCTGAAAGGAGCTTCGAGCAGAAACAGAAGCCGATTGTTATGGCAATCATGCAATTCCTCAGGGTCTCTAAGCGGTATAGCCTGTTTCGATCGCGAATCAATTCCCCATAAGCTTCCGGGTCATCCGGCTGCGGCTTCACTTCAATAATGCGCAGAAAAGCGGGGGTCCTTCTTGTGAAGGTGTTGAGTTTGGAATGACTTTGGGGGACACCAAATGTTTTTGCGATATCCGAATATCGCAAATTGAGATCGAACTTTCCGTCAGATTTCAGATGTCCGCCTCCATGCCAGAGAAAGTAACGAGTGTTTTTAGGTACGGCTTTCTCAAACAGAAGAAAACATGGCGAATAGGAGATAAGCATCCAGCCCCGGCTACTCATTTTCTGCAAATACGCTTCGATCTTGGGATATAAAAATGCGGGTAGAAATAGAAGGTATATTTTTTTCATTTCAGTTTCCCTTGGATTACTACGGAGAACTCGATCGAAACAGTTGACGGCCGGCTTGTATCAGCGCTGCGTTCTATTTCATCCTATTGGGCTTTTATGCGGTCTCGTATTCAAACAATACTTTCTTTTTCCCCATGGGAGAGACGCTGCGGATCGTGATCCAGCTGAAAGCGTCTGCGTACTGCTCCTCATCAAAATCCAGGTCGGTGTTTGCGCGGAAGGAACCCAGATCCGGGTCGTTTTCAATTTCGATTTGGAGGCGAACCGGATTTTTCGTCCGTTGGCGGAAGAACAGAGCATCCTTCTGCGCCGCCTCAGGCTCCTCCGCGGTCACCGCGTCATAGCCGTGGAGCCGACTGTCAAAGAGAACGCTGCCGCGGCCGCAGGAAGAGCAGCGGCAGCGGACCACGGTATGGAGCGTAAACTGGGGCCCCGGCGGGACTGGGATCTCCTCTTTCTCGCCGTTCTCTTTCGCCTCGGACAGATGCTTCCAATAGTGGAAGTTCTCCCCGTCATAGGTCAGGGAGAGCCCATAGGGACAGTCTGAAAAAAGTGCCTTGACGGCCTTTTCGTGGGCGCGCTCCGCGGCTTTCTCTTTTGGACTGAGGTCGCTTTCCTCCAGGGAAAAGAGCGTTTCTCCGCAGGGACAGCGAAGGGAAAAGCGCAGCTTCTCTCCGAGATCTTCCGCTTCTGCTGCCATCTCCCGCAGATGTGTTGGGATCGGGATCATTTCATGCACCTACCAATATTCTTTTTCCGTTCAGCACGGCCTCCGCCAGACGATCACCCTCGTAGCGCAGCTTCAGGGAGAAAAACGGCGCGTCCTGATCCAACAGGCGGAGGAAGATCTTGTCCCCCTCCCAAATGGGCAGAGACAGGAGCTTCTCCCGGTCGATCCATTCCAGCACGCCCTCGTCGCAGTCCTGCCGCAGGGCGCCTTCCCAGGCGTTGGCGGTGAAGAGGTGCATGTACTCCGTGCCCCATTCATCGGAGACGAAGGTCACGATGCCCCGGTAGCGCCAGCTGGTGAGGGTGAGTCCCGTTTCCTCCCGGACCTCCCGCAGAAGACAGTCCTCCGGGCTCTCGCCCTCCTCAAACTTGCCGCCGATGCCGATCCACTTATCTTTGTTTTCGTCAACTTCCTTTTTCACCCGGTGGAGCATCAGGTAGTCCCGGCCCCGCTCCAGGTAACAGAGGGTCGTGTTTCTCATGCCTTTTTCCTCCGGTCCAGCCACAGGGCGCTGACCGCCGCCGTCAGCGGGATCGCCAGGATCATGCCGATGCTGCTGGAGACGCCGCTGATCACCTCCATCGCCAGATAGGCCGAGGGCAGCAGCTGATAGCGGGAGAGCCCCAGAGAATAGAGATAGAGGATCAGGGTGAAGGAGCTTCCCAGAAAGGCCAGGATCAGGGTGTTGGTCATGGTGCCCACCAGGTCTTGCCCGATATTCATGCCCGAGCGGAAGAGCCGCCCGAAGCCCAGCTCGGGGTTGGCCTCGTAGACTTCCTCCAGGGCGGAGGAGATGCTCATGGCCACGTCCATCACCGCGCCCAGGGCGCTGATGACCACCCCGGCCACCAGCAGGCCGCGGAGGCCGATGGGCGTTCCGGTCTGCCGAAGCTGCAGCAGCGGCTCCACCTCGGTGATGCGCAGGCCGTCCACCCGGCAGAGAGCCTGGGCCAGCAGGGCGAAGAGCAGGGCAAGCCCCGTCCCCGCGACGGTGCCCAGCATAGCGCAGAGGCTTTTCCGCGCCGTGCCGCCCAGGATCACAAAGCTCACCACCGTGATATAGACGCAGACCAGGAACACCGTGGGCAGGGTGGGCGCGCCCCGCAGCAGCAGGGGCAGCAGGACGTAGAAGAGGCACAGCACCGTGATCACCAGGGCGAGTAAACTCTTGGCGCCGGTCTTGCGGCCCACCAGCAGCGTCACCGCAAAGAAGAGCAGAAGCACGGTCACAAGCCCCGGGATCCGGTTATACTCGAACACCGTGGCCATGATCTTGCCGTCGGCATAGGTGGAGATGATGAGGGCCACCCCGTCGCCTTCTTTGACGGGCACGCCGTAGAGGGGACCCACGAAATTCTGTACCAGCAGCTGTTTTCCGGTATACTGGCCGCTCTTCACGTCCACCAGCAGCTGCTGCTCGCCCCGGTAGCCCCCGTCGGAGGCCTCGTCCGAAAAGGTGGAGTCGGAGAGCACGCTTACCACCGTGCCTTTTTCATATTCGGCGTAGTCGCCGGCCTGGAGCTGCGGGGCAGGGGGCTCCCGCAGAGAAAAGCGGAATCCTGCAAACAGCAGCACCGCCGCCAGCAGTACCAGCAGGGAAGCCTGGTTATTCTTCAGCCAGGCCCCGACAGAGAATGAGGGTGCAGTCTTCATCTTGCACACTCCTTTGATCCGATTCGTTGGGTCAAGAATAGCAAGATTTTTTCGGAGTGTCAAGCAGACGGGCAAACTGCGGTTTACATAATGGGAATGATAGGAAAAACGCACAAAAGCTGGAGCAAAAATGCGTGAAAAATACCGAATGGCTTTTCTAAAAAACCGCTTTTCCGCGGACGATGCCCTGTGCTATAATTACGCTGTAATGTTGCGCGCAGGCGCGCAGAAAGAGTAGAAGGAGGTCACCACATGAAGAATAGGAGGACAAGCAGATTCCTATCCATCGTCCTGCTGATCGCCATGGTGCTTACGCTCATGCCGACTGCAGCCCTGGCCGAGGATACTGCTACGACCTGGACGCAGATCGCGTTCGCGGACATCAAGCCCGAGGACACGATCGCGATCACCATGAAAGTGGAAGATACGTATCAGGTTCTGCCTACCGCTGTCAGTTCTAAGGACTGGCCGACTGCGGATGAGACAGGAACCGTCAGCGGGACAACGCTGACGACAACGGCTGATGCCTCCGCTGTTGGCTGGACCATCACGGCGGGGAACGACGGATACAATATCGTCAACGCGAAAGGCGAGAAGCTGTATTGTACCGCGGATAACCGAGGCGTACGCATCGGCACCAACGGCGGAGACGATTTGTGGAACCTCGTTCCCGAAGGAACGCATCTTACCGCGAAGGATACAAAGGGAACTGCCAGGTATCTGGGCGTTTATGCTGCGGAAGGAGCCGCTGTTGACTGGCGTTGCTATACCAGCATCAACAACAACATCAAAGACGAGACAATCGACTTTTGGAAGCTCAATGACGACTCCGGGACACCGGAGCCCACAGAGCCTCCCACCCCCACGGCAACGCCTGAACCAACGGAGCCTCCTGCAGTCACCGTTACGCCCATTGCGGATGTGCTGGCAGCCACTGAAGGCGAGTTCACCGTCAAGGGCGTTGTGACGATGCTGGATGGCCGTAACGTGTACATTCAGGACGCCACCGGCGGCATCTGCCTGTATCCCCCCACCGCCCCC
>ONCI01000064.1 GCA_900316255.1 uncultured Eubacteriales bacterium
CTGTCCCATAAACAGGACTTTCAAAACTTGTTGTCCAAATCGTACATCCGGCCGATCACGACCCGCTCGGTCCCCTGGCTGTCCTTCCGGGTGTCGGCGGCGGCAAAGCCCGCGGCCAGAACCATGTCCTTCACGGTCTGCGCCTGGTCCTCGCCCACCTCGAAGAGGATGAATCCGCCCGGACGCAGCAGGCTCTTCCAGTATTTCAGGATGCCCTTGTAGAAGCGCAGTCCGTCCTTGCCGCCGTCCAGCGCCCAGATGGGCTCATAGTCCCGCACAGAGCTATCCAGCTCGATGATCTCGTCGCTGGCGATGTACGGGGGATTGGAAACGATCAGATCAAAGGTACCGATGCTCAGCGGGGGAGCGGCGGTAGCGTCCGCCTGCAGGGTGATGCAGCGGGAGGAAAGCCGGTTTGCTGCCAGGTTCTTCCGGCAGATCTCCAGGGCGCTTGCGCTGATGTCCACGGCCACCAGCTTGCTGGCGGGCAGCTCGTGTCCCAGGGCGCAGGCGATGCAGCCGCTGCCGCAGCAGAGGTCCAGGATCCTTGCGTCCATCTTCCGTCCCACCAGGATCTCCTTCGCCGCGTCTACCAGGACCTCCGTGTCCATCCGGGGGATCAGTACGTCCGGCGTCACCGTCATGGGCAGCCCGTAAAACTCCCAGGCCCCGGTGATGTAGGCAACAGGCTCACCCCGCAGCCTTCGGGCCAGATAATCCGTCACCTTGGCCTCGATGGCGGGCGTGGTGTAAAGGTTCATGTCCCGCAGCAGATCCGCCGTGCTCTTGCCGGCGGCCTGGGCCACCAGAAGCCTTGCCTCCAGGTTGCAGCCCTCCACGCCGTACTGACGCAGCACGTTCCTTGCGGTCAGATACAGTTCGTTATAGGTTTTCAAATCCCGTTCACCTCAAATCCTCAGCTTCCCCAGATGTCGGAGCCCTTTTCCTCGGGGATCACCAGCTCCAGGGCCCGGATGGCGCATTCGATCATGCCGTCATCCGGCTCGTTGGTGGTGATGTGCTGCAGCCATTTTCCCGGCGCGGAGAGCACCGCGGAAAGCCAGTTGTCATGTCCGCCGCACCAGCGGTTGATCTCATAGCTGATGCCCACCACCAGGGGGATCAGCAGAATGTGGCAGCCGATCCGGGCAAACACGTTGCTCATGGGGAAGATAAAGTTAAAGAGCAGATTCACCAGAATGCTCACCAGCACCACCACCAGCAGGAAGCTGGTGCCGCAGCGGGGGTGGAAGCGTCTCTCCTTTCGCACGTTCTCCACCGTCAGCGGCAGCCCGTGCTCATAGCAGAAGATGCTCTTGTGCTCCGCTCCGTGATAGGAGAAGACCCGCTTGATGTCCTTTACCCTGCTCACCAGCGCCATGTAAACAAGCAGGATCCCAACACGGAAAATGCCCTCCAGCAGATTCACCAGAGGCATGGAAAAACTCTTGTGGAAATTGATCAGCCGCACGATCAGCGCCGGCAGAAACACAAAGAGCCCGATGGAAAGGGCCAGACCCAGCACCACGGCCACGCCGATGATCAGCTTCTGGGCCTTCTCTTCACTGAAGTGCGCTTCGATCCACTGGTCCAGCTTGTCCGGCTCACCCTGTTCTTCCTCCGGCAGCAAACTGGCAGAATATGTAAGCGCTTTCATGCCCTTCACCAGGGACTCCAAAAACACCGGGATCCCCCGGATAAAAGGAACCGCAAGTACCGGATATAAGTTCCTCCACGGTTCCAAAATCTCTGTTTTTTCCACCAGACCGTCCTTGGTCCGACACACGATCGCCTGCTTTTTCGGCCCCCGCATGAGGATCCCCTCCATCAGGGCCTGACCGCCGATGGAGGTCCGAAACGCGCAGGATTCTTTGAAATGCTTTGCCATATGATACTCCTGAACTTGCTAATGAATTGGATTTGCCAAGTCAAAACCGCTGGGACTGCTTGTTTTCCATGGGCAGGATCACCGTAACCCGGCATCCGCCGCCCTCGGCGTTTTCCACCCGCAGCTCGCCGCCGTGCCGTGTCACGATCTCATCGCACACAGCCAGCCCGATCCCGGTGCCGCGATTCTTGGAGCTTCCCTTGTAGAATTTCTCTTTTACGTGGGGCAGTTCTGCCTCCGGGATCCCTCGCCCGTGGTCCCGCACCGTGATCCACACACTGCCATCCTTTTCAAAGATGGCGACGTCGACTTTTTTCCCTTCTCCGCCGTGCTTGGAGGCGTTGTCCAGCAGGTTCAGAAACACCTGCTTCAGCCGCTCCGGGTCACCGGGGATCAGCGGGATCTCCGCGGGAGCGGGGGTGTAATCCAGCTCGACGCCTGCCTGCCGCATCAGCTCCCCGTAAGTAAAGAGCGCGTCTTCCAGCTCGGAGGAAATGTCGAGCAGCTCGATGCGCAGGTTGAAGCGCCCGTCCTGGATCCTGGTGAACTCCAGAAGCTCCATCACCATACCGGTGAGACGTTCGGCTTCCCGGGAAATGATCTGGATGCCGCGCAGGCTGTCTCCCTGTACGGCCTCGTCATAGGCGATGGTCTCCGCCCATCCGGTGATGGCCGTCAAAGGCGTACGCAGCTCATGGGAGACCTGGGAGATAAATTCTGTCCTGGTCTTCTCTGCCATAGCGGTCTGCTCGGAAATATGATTGATTGCCTGGGTGAGTCTGCCGATCTCATCGTCAGAGCTCACTTCCATCTGGCTGCCGTAGCTGCCGGACGCAATGGTGTCCGCAAAATCTGTGAGTCTTTCGATGGGATCGGTGACATGACGCCAGAACCAAAGCAGCAGCGCGATCACGGCGAAGGAGGTGAGTACGATCATTCCGCCGGCCACGACATAGCGCCGCCATGCGATCCCCCATACGCCGATGAGTAGGAGGACCAGCGTCGCGATGCCGGCCAGCATCAGCTTGATCCTTAAACTTTTCAGCATTTTCAGCTCAGTAGCCCCACTTATATCCGTAGCCCCAAACAGTGGTCAAGAACTCTGGCTCCGTGGGATCCGACTCGATCTTGATGCGAAGACGGCGGATGTTGACATCAACAGTCTTCAGCTCGCCGGAAAAATCACTGCCCCAAACCGTGGAAAGGATATCCTCACGGCTCATGGCCTTGCCGGGGTTTTCCATGAAGAGCTTCATCAGCAGATACTCGATCTGCGTCAGTTTCAGACGCTGCCCGTTTTTCTCCAGGGTGCGGTTCCGAGTATTCAGCAGGAAGGGCCCGCTGGAGATCTCAACACTGGCCTTTTCGTCTTCGCCTGCGCCGAGACGGCGGATCAGCGCGTCCACACGCGCGGTCAGCTCCGCAGGGGAGAAGGGCTTGGTGACATAGTCGTCCGCGCCGGTCATCAGGCCGGTGACCTTGTCGATCTCCTGGCTCTTGGCAGTCAGCATGATGATGCCGATCTTGGAACCGGATGCACGAATGCGGCGGCAGACCTCAAATCCGTCAATATCAGGGAGCATAACGTCCAGAAGCGCCAGGCAGATATCGGGGTTCACGCGCCACTTTTCCAGGGCCTCTGCGCCGGTCTCAGCCTCAATGGGTTCATAGCCGCTGCGCCGCAGGTTGATCACCACAAAGCTGCGGATATTGGCTTCGTCTTCCAGAACAAGTATTTTTTTCATAGGATCTCCTCCTCGTTAAGGCACATTCAGACACCTTATTGTAGCATACATCTTACAAAAATGGTAGCCAAAGTTTTAAAAATCTCCACAAGATTTTGCATAGTAATGACAATCACAACGGGAATTGCCCATAAATATCGAATTGTGTTGCGAAATCATCCGCCACCTGATAAAATCTACAGCATGAATACGAAGAAAAAAACTGTGATCGGCATATTGGCCCATGTTGACGCGGGGAAAACGACCCTTGCCGAGGCCATGCTCTATCATGCCGGAATATTGAAGAAACTTGGACGTGTGGATCACCGGGACAGTTTCCTGGATACCCACAGTCTGGAGCGCCAGCGCGGCATCACGATCTTCTCCAAACAGGCGGTCTTCGAACTGCCGGATTTGTCCGTGACACTGCTTGACACGCCCGGACATGCGGATTTTTCCGCGGAGACGGAGCGCTGCCTCCAGGTGCTGGACTGTGCCGTGCTTGTGATCAGCGGCACGGATGGGATCCAGGCACATACGGAGACCTTATGGAGGCTTCTGCGCGAATACAAGGTTCCCGTCTTTATCTTCGTCACCAAGCGGGATCTGCCTGGGAAATCCAAGGATGAGATCTTGGACGAACTGCGCCATCGCCTGGACGATAACTGTGTGGACTTCAGTGCTCGCGATGCGGAATGGGAAGAGCGCATGGCTCTTTGCAGCGAAGCCGCTATGAACTGCGTCCTGTCGGGAGAGCAGCTCCCGGACGAACTGCTTGCGGACATGGTCGCCGCACGAGAGCTTTTTCCCTGCTTTTTCGGATCAGGCCTGAAGCTGGAGGGCGTGGAGCTGCTGCTGGACGCCATGGATCGTTATGCCCCCACAACTGAAGACCGCGGGGCTTTCGCCGCGCGGGTCTATAAGATTGAGCATGACGCCCAGGGAAACCGGATGACTCTGATGAAGGTAACGGGCGGGCAGCTTAAAGTACGTGGTCTTGTTTCTTACACGGACAGGACAGACACGCTCTGCGAAGAAAAAGTCACCCAGATACGGTGCTACTCTGGGCTTAAATTTGAATCGCTCGAGCAGGCCGAAGCGGGAGATGTCTGTGCGGTTTTGGGCCTGGAGCACAGCTGGCCCGGGCAATGTCTGGGCGCGGAACCTGCCGGACCTGAACCGATTTTGGAGCCGGTGATGAGCTACAGGCTTCTGCTGCAGGACAGAATGGATCCCATGGTTTTACTGCCGAAGCTGCAGCTTTTGGGAGAAGAAGATCCCCAGCTGCATCTGGGCTGGAATGAACGGGACAGAAGCATCGAGCTGCAGCTCATGGGCAAGATCCAGGCGGAGGTCTTCAAAAGCTTGGTGAAGGAACGCTTCGATGTGGATCTGGAACTGGATAAAGGAAGGATCCTTTATCGGGAGACCATCGCGGATAGCGTGGAGGGCGTGGGACACTTTGAGCCGCTGCGCCATTATGCGGAGGTGCATCTGCTCCTGGAGCCGCTGCCGCGTGGGAGCGGGATCGAGCTGGAAAGCATCGTCTCCGAGGACGTGCTGGATCGGAACTGGCAAAGGCTGATCCTGACGCATCTAATGGAAAAACAGCATCTTGGCGTGTTGACGGGATCGCCTATCACGGATGTGAAGATCACGCTGGCGGCCGGGAGGGCCCATCTCAAACACACGGAGGGAGGAGACTTCCGGCAGGCGACCTACCGGGCGGTGCGGCAGGGGCTGATGAAGGCCAAAAGTGTGCTGCTTGAGCCGGTATATGCCTACAGCCTTGAGGTGCCGAGTGAGCAGATCGGAAGGGCCATCAGCGATATCCGGGCCATGAACGGGAGCTTTGAATCGCCGGAAAATGAGGGAGAGATGCAGATCCTGCGGGGAGAGGCGCCGGTGGCGGCCATGAATGGCTATCAGGAGGAGCTGATGAGCTATACCCGGGGACGGGGAAGGCTGTTCTTACGGCCGGCGGGATATCAACCCTGCAGGGAGCAGGAGAAGATCGTGCGGGAACTGGGATACGACCCGGAGGCGGATCTGGAGAACACGCCGGACTCGGTCTTCTGCGCCCATGGGGACGGGTTTACGGTAAAATGGAACCAAGTGGAACCAAATATGCACTTGGAGAGCGTCCTGAAAAGCGGTTCCGATCCGGTAGAGAGCAGGAGACTACCAAATATTACCATTGACGAGCGGGAGCTGGAGGCCATCATGGAGCGGGAGTTCGGCCCGATCCGGAGGCCCCAGTACAACCAGGGGATTCGAAACGAGGCACCGATGCAGCGAGCGGCCCCCAGGAAGCGGGAATACCTGATCGTGGACGGCTATAACCTGATCTTCGCCTGGGAGGAACTGAAAAAGCTGGCAGAGAAGCAGTTGGACCTGGCAAGAGGTCGGCTGATGGACATTCTGTCCAACTACGCCGGGTTTACCAAAAGCGAACTGGTGCTGGTGTTCGACGGCTTCCGGACGCCGGGGAATCCCGGGTCCAGGACGGCATATCATAACATCCACGTAGCCTATACCAAGGACGGAGAGACGGCGGACGCCTATATCGAGCGGCTGGTGGATGAGATCGGAAGGAATTATGACGTGCGCGTGGTGACCAGCGACAACCTGATCCGCCTGTCGGCCCTGCGCTCCGGGGTGCTGCGCACTTCCTCCAAGGAGTTTTCCCTGGAGGCGGAGTGGGTGCTGGAGCAGATCCGGGAGCTTACGAACAGGAGCAATCTTGGCGCGCACAAGACGAAACTGAAAGATGGAAAACAATGAATTATTCCGCCGGGCGGAGGACCTGCTGGAACGCTGCGGCAAAAGCGGCAGCGTGACCCACACGAGCTTTCTGACCCCGGCGGAGCGATATAAACTTGAAAACTGGGCAAAGCACCGGGCGGACTGCCGCATCGTGTTTCACGGCGGCGGCGTCGACTGCGAGCGGACGGCTGCTTTCTTCCTGCCGGACTGGTTGGAGGAGGACTACTTCCAGCCGGAGGAATACCTGAAGGCCATGATCCTCACCGCCTATTTCGGGGAGCCGGGACACCGGGACTACATGGGGGCGATCCTGGGTATGGGCATCGGCCGGGAATGGCTGGGCGATATCCGGGTGGAAGGAAGCAAGGCCTATGTGTTCTGCATGCCGAGCGTGCTGCGGCATCTGCTGGGCATCGAGAAGGTGGGACGGGTCAGCGTGAAGGCGGAGGAAGTGCCCCTCAGCGCCATCCCGGCGCCGAAGCGGCAGGTGAAGGAGCTGAGCTTTTCGGTGATGAGCATGCGGCTGGACGCCGTTGCGGCGGGGATGTTCCACCTGTCCCGGACGGAGGCGGCGCGGCAGATCGAGGCCGGGGCCCTGAGCCTGAATTACGAGGAGTGCCTGAAGACCGACAAGAGCGTGCAGGAGGGGGACATCCTCTCCCTGCGGGGCGCGGGGAAGGGAAAGATCCTGGGCACCGGCGGCACCAGCCGGAAGGGACGGCTCTTTGTATACGCGGAAGTGTATCAATAGGGGAGCGCGGGAATGAGGACACCTCATCCGTCATCCGCCTTGCGTGAGACGGCGGATGCCACCTTCTCCTCAATGGGAAGGCGAGAAAGCGGACGACCAATGGTCGTCCCTACGGGCGTATCAAGAGAATGGGACCCCTATTCCCCAGTGTGCGCACTGGGGACTTCCCCCAGAGGGGGAAGCAAGAGCGGACGACCAATGGTCGTCCCTACGGGCGTATCAAGAGAATGGGACCCCTATTCCCCAGTGTGCGCACTGGGGACTTCCCCCAAGAGGGGGGAGCAAGAACGGACGACCAATGGTCGTCCCTACGGCGGAAAGACCCTCAGGCTCGGCGACAAGCCGCCGATATTGTTCCCTTTGTAAGGGAGACATTACGGGCCGAGAGCGACGGCCCATTCTTTACGGAGAGCGATCAAAACAGATCAAGAGCATCTTATCATTATTATATATGGAGGATTTGCAACATGAGAGCCTATGAGAGACTGGTCCGGTATGTGCAGGTGCACACGGCAAGTGCCGAGGATACCAGCGTGACACCGACCACGCAGCGGCAATTCGATCTGAGCAGGCTGCTCGCAAAGGAGATGGAGGAGCTGGGGATGGAGGGCGTGTTTGTGGACGAGCACGCCTATACCTACGGCTTTCTGCCAGCGACGCCCGGGATGGAGGACAAGCCCTGCATCGGTCTGATCGCCCATCTGGACACCATCCCGGACTTTTCCGGAGAGAACGTGAAGCCCGCGCTGGTGGAAAACTACGACGGCGGCATCATCCCCCTGGGCGAGAGCGGGAGAGTGCTGGACCCGGAGCAGTTCCCCCATTTGAAGGGCCTGATCGGTCACACCATCATCACTACCGACGGGACCACGGTGCTGGGCGCGGACGACAAGGCCGGGATCGCGGAGATCATGACCGCCTGCGAGCGGGTGATCGCGGAGAGGATCCCCCACGGGCGGATCGCCGTGTGCTTCACCCCGGATGAAGAGGTGGGGCACGGCGCAAGACTGCTGGATCTGGAGCGCTTCGGCGCGGATTTTGCCTACACTGTGGACGGGGGAGAGGCCAACGAGGTCAACTGCGAGACTTTCAACGCCGCAGGCGCGCTTTTTGAGGTGAAGGGCTTCAACATCCACCCGGGCTCCGCCAAGGACCAGATGATCAACGCGGCGCTGGTGGCCATGGAGATCAATGCCATGCTTCCTTCGGCAGAGCGGCCGGAGCACACGGAGGGGCACGAGGGCTTCTTCCATCTGACGTCGATCAGCGGCACGGTGGAGAAGGCGGAGCTGCGCTACATCGTGCGGGACCATGACGCGGCCACTTTTGAGGCTCGGGAAAAGACCCTCCGGCAGATCGAGAAGTTCATCAACGAGAAATACGGCGCCGGGACGGTCAAGCTCACGATCCGGGAGCAGTACCGCAACATGATCGAAAAGCTGCGGGAGAACATGCATGTGGTGGAGCTGGCGGAGCAGGCCATGCGGGATGCAGGGCTGGAGCCGATGCGGGTTCCCGTTCGCGGCGGCACCGACGGGGCGCAGCTCTCCTTCCGTGGGCTGCTGTGCCCGAACCTGGGCACCGGCGGCTACTGCTGTCACGGGCCCCATGAGCACGCCAGCGCCCAGGAAATGGACCGGGTGACCAATGTGCTGTTGGGCATCCTGCGGCTGAATGTGGAGTAAGTCATGAAAAACGGGCTTGGAGCGAGAAAATGGCTCAGTCTGCTGCTGATCGGACTGTTCGGTCAGTTTGCCTGGACCATTGAAAATATGTATTTCAACGTCTTCCTCTATAAGACCATCAGCAGCGACCCGGGTTATATCGCCGCCATGGTGGGCTGGTCCGCAGCGGCGGCCACGGTGACCACGCTGGTGATGGGCGCAGTTTCGGACCGGGTGGGGAAGCGGAAGGTCTTTATCGCGGTGGGCTATATCCTTTGGGGCCTTTCCACGGCGGCCTTCGGCTACATCACGAGGGAAAACGCGGGCAGACTGTTTCCGGGAGCTTCTGCCGCGGCGGCCGCGGCCACGATGGTGGTGGTGCTGGACTGCGTAATGACCTTCTTCGGCTCCACGGCCAATGACGCCGCCTTCAACGCCTGGGTCACCGACGGGACCACCGCGGAGAACCGTGGCAGAGCGGAGAGCGTGCTGGCGATCCTGCCGCTGATCTCCATGCTCATCATCTTCGGCGCCTTCGACGGGCTGACCCAGCAGGGGAGATGGCGGGAGTTTTTCAACATCTTCGGCCTGGCGGTGAGTGGCGTTGGCGTGATTGCCCTCTTCCTGGTGAAGGATGAGCCCGGGCTGCGGCCCAGGAAGGAAAGCAATTTCCGGAATCTGCTCTACGGGCTGCGCCCCGCTGTGATCCGGGAGAATCAGGACCTGTATCTCTCCCTTTGCGCCTTCTGCCTGTTTTCCGTGGCGGTGCAGGTGTTCTTTCCCTTCCTGATCATCTATATCCAGTACTTTCTCGGCATCCGGGACTATGCCATCGTCCTGGGTGTGGTGCTGATCCTGGCATCCTTGGTGAGCGTAGTGTCCGGACGCTGGATCGATAGGGTTGGCAAGCTGCGCTTTGCCCTGCCCGCGGCGGCGGTGATGCTGCTTGGCCTGGTGGGGATGTTCTTCGTCCGCAGCCAGCTTGGGGTCATGATCGCCGGGACAGTGATGATGAGCGGATATATGATGCTGACGGCGGCCCTCTCCGCCAATATCCGGGACTGGACCCCGGAGGGAAAGGTGGGGCATTTCCAGGGGATCCGGATGATCTTCCAGGTGCTGCTGCCCATGATCATCGGGCCCTGGATCGGGGCGGCGGTGATCCGCTCCAACGCGCAGACCTATGAAGAACTGGGCCAGGTGAAGACGGTGCCCACGCCGGGGATCTATCTGGCCGCGGCGGCGGTGCTGCTGCTGACGGCGATCCCGGTACTGCTGCTGAAAAAGCGGGAGAAGGAGAGAGAAAAGCAGCAGGTTTGAGTGAGAACAACGTAATAGTCGATAACAAAGCCGTGAGGCGGATCCGTATCAAGGTACGGATCCGCCTCACGGCTTTGTTCAATTATCAATTCGGAATTCTGAGTTCGGAATTGACGGGGTAGACGTATCCCCCAGTCAGCCTTTCGGCTGACAGCCCCCTTTAGGCAAGAGGGCCATTACGAAGCGGGCGGCTGACAGCCGCCAATACGGAACGGACGGAGTCCAACTGCGGGCCGCCGAGGGCGTCGGCCCCTACAGATGCTCTCAAATAGACGACACCTCATCCGTCATCCGCCTCGCGGGGGATCGGCGGATGCCACCTTCCCCTCAAGGGGAAGGCGAAGGGGCGGGCGATTCTTGAATCGCGTCTTCGCGGGATGGGAGAATGCGGGCGGCTGACAGCCGCCATTACGACAGAGACGAGCATCGTGCCGCGCCTCCCGCGCTGTCATCCTGAGGAGGTGAAACCG
>ONCI01000068.1 GCA_900316255.1 uncultured Eubacteriales bacterium
GCGCAGGAATACTGGATATGTATTCCGAGCACAGGCAACGATGCCTGGCACGAAAAGATCCTGTTTGCGGCTGTCGTATCCCTAACTTGCACGCCCTAAGCCCCCGGGGTGTTTTTTTTGATGCGGATGAGAAAGCTGCGGGGAAGACCCCTCCGTCGCCGTCGCAGGCTCCGGCGACAGCTCCCCTTTCAGGGGAGGCAAAGACGGGCGACCGCAAGGGTCGCCCCTACGGTGCTGAACCAAAGACTGTGCCGTAGGGCCCGTTCACGAACGGCCCGCAATGGCCCCCTTGCCCAAAGGGGGCTGTCACCCCTGGCTCCCCCTCCGGGGGAGCTGTCAGCGAAGCTGACGGAAGGGCTTCCGCCGGTGACTGGGGGATACGTTCCTCCCCCAGCGCTGGAAGCACTGCGGGCAACGGCGCAGGACGTCCCGGGATGACAGGAACCGCCGGCGGAAAATCTTCCCGCCGGCGGCTTGCTGTTTTTAAAAAACGCTCAGGCGAAGCTGACCCGAAGCTCCCGCTCCAGCACATCGCGGGAGCTGCCGCCCACGAAGATGCGGAAGAGTCCGTCCTCCAGGCGGTATTGGCCCGCGTTGTCATAGAAGCCCAGGTCCTTCTTCGGCAGGGTGAAGCGGAGCTCCCGCTCCTCGCCGGGGGCCAGGGCAACACGGCAGTAGTCCTTCAGCTCCTTCACAGGGCGCACCAGGCTGGCGGCCACATCCCGGATATAGAGCTGTGCCACCTCGGTGCCGGCGCGTTCGCCGGTGTTCTTCAGGCGCACCGAGATTTCCAGGTTCTCTCCCCTCTCCTCCACGCGCAGATCGTCATAGGCAAAGCCGGTGTAGCTCAGGCCGTGGCCGAAGGGATAGAGGGCGTCCCAGGGGGCGTCCAGGTAGCGGGAGGTGAACTTGCTCTTGCTGCCGGGGCGGCCGGTGCTGGGGTGGTTGTAGTAGACGGGGCACTGGCCGGTCACCGCCGGGAAGGAGGAGGAGAGCTTGCCGGAGGGGTTCACATCCCCCAGCAGAGCCGCCGCCACCGCGTCGCCCATGCGGATGCCCAGGTGCCAGGCCTCCAGGATGGCGGGGAGATGTTCCGCCTCCCACTGCAGGGCCAGAGGCCGGCCGTTCATCAGCACGGTGACCACCGGCTTTCCGGAGGCCAGCAGCTTTTCCAGCAGCTCCCGCTGTTTGCCGGGGAGGGTGATGTCCGCCTTGGAGCTGGCCTCGCCGGACATGGCGTCGGTCTCGCCCACCACGGCCACGATCACGTCGCCCTCGGAGCAGGCCCGGGCGATCTCTTCCTCGTTCAGCTCGCCCGCCGGGCCGCCGCAGGGATAGTAGCGCAGATCGGCCCCGGCAGCTTCCAGACCGGCGCGGACGGACACGCAGTCCTCCTTCTTCCAGGCCATGGCCCAGGCGCCGCAGACCTCGTCCGCCGCGTCCGCCAGAGTGCCAACCAGGCTGATCTTCTGCTTCCGGCTCAGGGGCAGCAGGTTCCCCTCGTTTTTCAGCAGCACCATGGACTCCTCGGCGGCCCTGCGGCAAAGGGCGATATGCTCCGCCGGGAGGCCCGCTTCATAGGCTTCGATGTCCGCCTCGGGCACATAGGGGTCCTCAAAGAGTCCCAGCCAGACCTTCACGGAGAGGATGCGGCGCACCGCCTCGTCGATGACGGACATGGGCACCGTCCCCTTCTCCACCGCTTCCCGGAGGAAGTCCTTGTAGATATGGGTGCCCATATCCATGTCCATGCCGGCCAGGGCGGCCTTGACGCCCGCATCCCGGTCGTCCTCGGCGATGCCGTGGGCCACGCACTCCCGGATGGCGTTGGCGTCGCTGACCACAAAGCCCTCCAGGCCGAATTCGTCCTTGAGCACCTCCCGCAGGAGCCACTTGTTCACCGTGCAGGGGATGCCGTTGAGGTCATTGAAGGCGGCCATGACCGTGGCCGCGCCCTCCTCCATGGCGGCCCGGAAGGCGGGCAGATACACGTTATAGAGATTGGAGACGGACATGGAGGTGGTGTTGTAGTCCCGGCCGCTTTCGCAGGCGCCGTAGGCCACGTAGTGCTTGGTGCAGGCGGCGACGTAGTTTTTCAGGCTGCTCCGGTCGTTCTGCAGGCCGCGGATCTTGGCCCGGGCAAAACGGCTGCCCAGGCGGGGATCCTCGCCGGGGCCCTCGGAGACCCGGCCCCAGCGGCTGTCCCGGGCGGCGTCGATCATGGGAGCAAAGTTCCAGTTGATGCCGTGGGCGCGGGATTCTCTGGCCGCCATGCGGGCAGTCTCTTCAAACAGGGCGTCGTCAAAGCTGCATGCCTCGCCGATGGCGATGGGAAACACGCTGCGGAAACCGTGGATCACGTCAAAGCCGATGATGAGGGGGATGCCCAGGCGGCTCTCCTCCACGGCGATCTTCTGCAGTTCGTTATTCTTGCGCGGATCATTGACCATCATGCTGCCTACACGCCCTGCGCGAATGTCCTCCTCATGGAAGTCCTGGGTGGCGGTGGCCATGATGCGGCCGAATTCCTCCTGGGAGATGCGCCCATCGGTCATCATCTCGATGAGTTCTCCAAAGGGCACGTCGAAGCCGCCCACAATGGAGGGAGACTCCTGGTTCATCTGGCCGATCTTCTCCTCCAGGGTCATGCGGGAGAGCAGATCTTCCACAAATGCTTTCTGTTCCTGCGTCAGTTTCATGGCTTTCCTCCTGTTTATCGGTATTGCAGCGCCACGCTGCCGAACATGCCGGTGGGTTCCAGCGCCTCATGGAAGAAGTCGAAGGGCGGCTGGGGGATGTTGAGCTGATCCCGAGCCGGGGTGGAGGCCACCTCCACCGTGATCGTATTCTCCCCGGGGCGCAGGTACTGGGCGATCTGCATGGCCCAGGGCGGCGTGAGGCAAACGCCGGCCTCCTCTCCGTTCACGGTCAGGCGCAGCACGTCAAAGACCTGCTGTGCCGTAAACCAGGCCTCCTCCGGCTTTTCGGGAAGGGTAACGGTCTTTTCATAGCGCATCAGGCCGGAGAAGGACGGATGCTCGTCGCTCACGGGCCGGAGGGTCTCCACCCTCTCCTCTGCCCCGAAGACCGGGGGATCCGCGGCCGGCGCCAGGGAGAGACGCCAGTCCTTCGAGAGATCGATCCGCTCCCCGCAGTCGGCCAGATGCTCGCTGAGACCGCGCCAAGGCGGCAGGCCTTCCCCGTCCTCCTCCGTCAGGAGGCAGCACTCCCCGGGGAAGAGCTCCAGCTCGGCCCAGACGCCATCCGCGTCCGGGCGGGTGCGCAGCACGGAGCGATAGCCCCGCAGGGGATCCGCCCAGACCAGGGGCTCCCCGGCGGGCAGGCGAAGCTCGCCGGCGAAGCGCTCGCTGGCCGATTCGTTCATCACAAGGAAGAGGGCCTTGCCGTTTTTGCGGTAATGATAGACCCGCAGGGACGCAAATTCCGGACTTGTCCGCATGGGCCGCATGCCCATGGCGTCAAGCCGCTCCGGCAGCCGGGAAAGGGCGCAGACCGGCAGCGTTTCCAAAGGCACAGCCTCTGTCTCGCCGCTCCCGTCGCGCAGGACCCGGGCGGGCCGCCCGCCGCAGAAGAGCACCGGAAATTCCGGGTGCTCCCCGGCAAAGGCCAGGAGGCACCCGGGGATGTTCTCCGCCCAGGGTACCAGCAGAGCTCCGAAGGAGACGCCGTTGATGGTGAGGCAGCCGCCGGAAACCGAGCCCTGCCAGGCCGGCAGGTCCCGCAGCATATCCAGGCACACGATGTCAAATTCGATCTGATGCTCGGTGAGCACCCGGGTGAGCTTCTGCATGGGCAGATGCTCGCCGCTCCAGTCCAGCTCCCCATCATACAGCACGGCCACGGAGGCCGCGTGCTGTCCGCCGCTGAGGGTCTTGCACATCCCGTCGGCGTAGCGCATCAGTTTCGCAAAATACGGAAACTCCGGGTTGCGGCCCCGGGCGTAGAAGTGGGGCGGGCAGTCGTAGTCCGGGTACTCCGCCATGGAGAAGGCGTGGGGCACCAGGCGGTTCACGCCGCAGCAGAGCAGATGGTCCAGCAGGCGCTTCATGTCCCGCACACCGAAGCCCCAGCCGTAAGCGCCGAAGAGCTCGCACATGGTCCGGCCCTGCTTTTTCGGGTCCAAATGGCCGCCGGAGGCCCCCAGCTTGCCCAGCACATAGTGGAAGAACTCCCCATCCACCTCGGTCATGCCCTTGCGGGTCTGGGCCGGGGCGCCGAAGCAGTACTGGCTGCCGATCACGTCCACGCCGGCCATGTCCTGGCCCTCCATGGCCCGGAACCAGTGGCCCGCGCCGAGGCCCAGGCGGCTGTGCACGCCGTTATCCTCCACCACATGGCCGATGTACTCCACCCCGTGGGCCCTACACCAGTCGCCGATGGGGCGGGAGAAGTTTTTGGCATAGAGCCTGGTGGCGCAGTCCATGTAGTCATAGCGGATCTGGGGACCCTGCTCCCTGTCCGCGCTCTCGGCGAAGAGGAAGGGCAGGCGGGCGTTGAGCTCATCGCCGTGGCGCTCCCGGAGCAGGGAGGCCATCTCTTCGCTCCAGGGCAGGGGCATTTTCGGCCGGCCCAGCTTCGTGTCAAAGACCTGGTCGCTGATGTTGCCGAACTGGGGCTCGTCGGAGAAAAAGCCCGCGATGGTCTTGCCGAAGTCCCGGCCGTACCGGGCAAAGTGCGCCTCGTACACGCCCTCGATCTGGGTGTGGGCGGAGGCGGCGTCCAGCATATTGATGTAGGCGGGGTTTCCCCCGTCGGTGCGCGTCAAGTAGAGGGCGTGGACGCGCCAGGCCCCCTCCGGCAGCGTGAAGCGGGCAAAGCCCTCGGTATCCACGCAGTCTGTCAGGTCGATGGCGTCCTCGTGAAAGCGCCCGTCCTCCTCAAAGCGCAGGGCCGTCAGCGCCAGGAGGCGGTTGTTGGCCCGCTCGGCGTAGTCCACCGGGTTTCCGATCTCCCAGAAGCCGATGGAGGGCTTGAGCATGCGCTGTACGTTCAGGCTGCGCTCGCAGGCGGAGCCGAAGACGTCCGCCACGGTGCAGGCCAGATACTGCTTTTTCCGCTCGGGATACTTGCTCTCGATCAGGCCGTTGGCGTAGCCGGTGGGAAAATGCTTGTCGTCCAGGATCCAGATGCGCATGTCCCGCTTCTTCGCCTCATCCAGCACGATGTCCATGTCGTGCCACCAGCCGGGGCCGCAGAAGTCGTCGTGGGGCCGGGCCTCCACGCAGATGGCTTTGATACCGCATTCCGCGATTTTTTCGATCTCGTGGCGCAGGATGCTCTCCTCCTCGCCGCGCATCCAGAGGAAGGGAAAAATCGGACGTTCCATGGCGCCTCCTTAGCGATCTTCGTATTCCGCCCAGGCAAAGAGGGCGCGGTTTTCGCTGTCGGCGCCGTTGCCGGTGGCAAAAAGCCCCAGCATCTCGCCTACCATGCAGCCCACCTTTTCCGGGTTGATGGCGGCGCCGTCGGCCCGGGCCAGCTCCTTCAGCTGTCCCTCCTCCGCACCGTAGCGGAAGCTGTATTCGTTCTCCTTCAGCTCCATCTCCAGCAGGATCTCCTCCCCGGTCCAGGGCCTCTCGGCAAGCAGCTGTCGGTTGGTGACGGAGGAAAAGCCCGGGATATAGGGCGGCAGCTCGTAGTCCGCGGTGAAGAGCAGCAGCTGCAGCACCGTCTGCCCGTCTTTCCGCGCCAGCTGGAAGTGGATCTGATGGTTCATGGCCTGGAACACCGCGATGCCGGCGCTCTCCTGCCCCTTCGGGGCAAAGCGCAGCTTACAGGCAAAGCGGCAGTTTGGCTGGAGGCGGCGGCGGGCCAGGCAGGACACAAAGGCGTCCTCCGCGTGGCTGACCTCCAGGGTCATGGGCAGCAGCGGATCCGCCAGGGCCTGCTTCAGGCAGCGGAGGGAAAGGCCGTCCTCCCCCGTCTCCCAGAAGCGCTCATAGGGTCTGCCCCAGAAGCTCCAGTCCAGGCCAAGGCCGGCGCGGAAATCGTCCCGCACAGGCTTTGGGGGCAGGGGGCTCCAGGGCAGGCTCGCCGGGAAGGCATAGTCCCACTCCACCTTGCCGGTATCCGGGGTGAAGAGGGGCCAGTCCAGCTCCCAGCGCACCGGGACGAGGAAGGTCTCCCGGCCCAGGTTCTTGCTCTCGCCCCCGATGAGGCGGGATGCCAGAAATACAGCATACCAGCTTCCGTCGGGCAAGTCAACGAGGTCCGCGTGGCCGGCGTTCTGGATGGCGGCCTTCTGACCCATATGGCGCATGGTCAGCACCGGGTTTGCCTTGCAGCCCTCGTAGGGGCCGAAGACGGACTCGCTGCGGGCCACGGTGGCGGCGTGATACTGCTCGGTGCCGCCCTCGGCGATGAGCAGATAGTAATACTTGCCGATGTGGTAGATATGGGGCGATTCGGGAGAGGCCACGCCCGCCATGGCGCCGCCCCAGAGGGCTACCGGCTCGGAGGCCAGGCGGAAGTTTTCGATGTCGTACTTTGCCGCCCAGATGCCCTGGCGCAGACCCCCGGTCTCATTGGGCCAGTTCTGGGCCGTGCCCATGATGTAGCAGGCGCCGTCCGCATCAAAGAAGATGGAAGCGTCGATGCCGGGCACGTCGTCCAGCCAGTGGGGCTCGGACCAGGGGCCCGCGGGGTCCTTGGCGGTGACGATGAAGTTGCCCCTGTCGCCGAAGTTGCAGTTGATGAGATAGAAGGTGCCGTCATGATAGCGGATGGTGGGGGCCATGACGCCGCCGTTGCCGGTGTTCTTCTCCACATGGAAGCCGTTTTCCGGCGTCATCACATAGCAGAGCTGCTCCCAGTGCTGCAGGTCCCGGCTGTGGAAGAGGGGGATGCCGGGGCAGAGCTCAAAGCTGGAGCAGACAAGGTAGAAATCCTCCCCCACCCGGCAGATGGAGGGGTCCGGATAAAAACCGGGGATGATGGGGTTGTGCAGCTTGTGTTCCATGAAATGCCTCCTGCGTCAAATATTGGGGATCTTTTGCAGGGCCGCGTTCAGCGCATCGAAGCGCTCGGTGTGGATGCCCCGCTCCGTGAGGAGCTCCCGCAGGGCCATCTTGCCGAGGGCCTGCATCATGTCCTCAAAGCTCATTTCCGGCGTGAAGGGCTGAATGCGCTCCCGCATGACCTGGATGGTGGGGGCCAGGGCCCGCCGGGCCTCGGGATTGCCGAAGATGCGGGCGATGCTGCAGTCCAGGCTCAGCCAGGCCATGGCGTCGTCGTTTACATGGGAACGGAGCACCGGCTCGCTCATGCCCTGGGATCCGAAGTCCCCGAAGAGGTCCCGCAGGAAGGCGATGCTGTCGTTCACCCAGTTTTCGCCGCGGCGGGGGAAGACGGTCTCCAGCCCCTGGATGGAGGGGTCGCCGGTGGAAAAGCCGTGGGGCCCGTAGGGATAGATGTGGCACTCAAAGCTGGTCTGACAGCGGTTCAGGGCGCTCATCATATCCAGCGTGTTCTGGATGGGCACCACACTGTCGGTGCGGGTGGCAAAGAGGAAGCAGGGGCAGGTGTTCTCGTCCACCGCCGCCACGATGGAGGGCTTGTCCTCCCCCAGCTCGTGGGCGGTGTCCTCCCGCAGCACGGCATAGCCCAGCACGGCGGCCGCCGGGCGGCGCTTTGCCAGGGTAGCCGCGGCCCCGGCCAGATGGCCGCCGGCGGAAAAGCCCACCACGGCGATCTTGTCCCGGAGCACGTGCCAGTCCGCCGCGTGCTCGTCGATCAGCGCCATGGCCTCCTCATAGTCCTGCAGGGGCCTGGGCCAGAGAGCGTCCGCGCCCACGGAATAGCGCAGGATGAAGGCGTGGTAGCCCGCGCGGAGATAGGCCGCCGCCACCGGATCGGCCTCCCGGTCGGAACAGAACATGTATCCGCCGCCGGGGATCACCAGTACCGCGGGACGGGCGTCGATGCCCCGGTACTCCCCGCCCACATCCAGGATCATGGCGGTGAGGCTGACGTTTCGCTCTTTGTTCAGTACGATCTTTTTGTATTCCATTGGAATCTCCTTGTATGGATATGACCGGATCACAGGTGATCCGGTCATATCGCGGTTAATCAGAGCGTATTACTTGTCCCAGGCGTGCTTGCCGGCTTCCAGGTCGGCACGGATCTCGGCGACGCGCTTGTCATCGAGCTTGTACCAGAACAGAGGAACCATGGAGAGAACGCCGATCACGGCGGGGATGATGTTGACAACGACGTTGATGCCGGTGCAGGCAGCGGGAGTCTGGACGGCGTTGGGAACGTAGCCGACAGCGGAGAGCAGCAGCACGCCCACAGAGCCGACGAAGGCGGTGGCCAGCTTCACGCCGAAGCTGAGGAAGGAGGCGACCAGGCCTTCCTGGCGCTTGCCCAGTTTCCAGTCGCCGTACTCGAGGGAGTCGCCGATCATGCCCGGGCAGATGTTGGCGCCGGAGTTGGCAACGCCGCAGATGAAGGACAGGGGGAACAGGAGCGTCTTGGTCGGGAACAGGAACATCAGGATGAAGCCGGCGACCATGACAGCGTTCAGGATCAGCATCCAGTTGCGTTTGCCGAACCACTTGGTGGTCCAGGGCAGGATGGCCACGCCGATCAGGGCGGCGACGGTCATGGTGGTGAAGGTCGGGGAGATCAGGGCGAAGGGGTTATCGCCGCCGACAACATAGACGATGTAGAGATGTATTAAAATCTTCATTAAACAATGTGTTATACCACTTACCATTTACAACTCGTTTCGTATAATAGTTTGTACTTTTGCTATCTACCTCGAAAATGGTGTTGTACCAAACATCATGAATCAAAGAACAACATTCTTCTGCTTTGGCTGCACCAAGGAGCATCGAATATGACGCGAGAGTTAGATTTCCTTGATATGTTACAAGACTCGCTTCATATTCTTCTTTCTCAAGCTGCGCCTGTTCTGCAAGCTTTGCCTGTTCTGCAAGCTTTTTGTTATGAATCTGAATGCCAGTTATAGTACCAATGACAGCTAATGCTAATACTATAGCAATCGCAATTATAACTTTCTTTGTTGATTTCTTCGCTTTTGGCAAATTGACGCCTGTGATTTCAACTTTTTGTGGCGCAACATCAGAAGACGAGGAAGGGACTGGGCAACCACAATTTGGACAAGTGCTGCTTCCTTCCGATATTTCTGCACCGCACTCTTCACATAAAGCAGATGGTTTATCCGCATTTACGCGAAGTAATTCTTTCAAGTCTTTTCCGCAGCCAGGACATCTCTCTGCTTTATCGCTTATTTCTTTTCCGCATTCTGGGCAATTAATCAAAGCCATTTTTTGTCCCTCTCTTTTCTCTTTGTTATTTCGATGGTTTTTGTGTGGGTGATGAACAACTCATACCGGCCATTCCGTAACACTGCGCTGCGTTCGTGATGGAAACCCATCCCCCCGGTGCTGTCCTGGCCGATTCCACCAGCTTAGACCTTCTGCAAATACTCCTTCAATTCCATAACCCATGCGGGGAGCTTGTCGCCTTTTGTGATGAGCTCCCCATTTTTATACTCTGCAACTTCCACAAAGCCGTTGAAGTTATCGAAGAAACCTGTCTTTTTTCTATTCCTTCAAAGACCCACCGTAAGTTTTACACCTTTTGTATCAACACACCAAGCCCGCCATGACACCAATAGAAATACAAAACGCCTGTACCGCACGGATCACCGCTGCAAGTACAGGCGTTTCGCATATATCCGGGTCATCCCTTATTAAACCCCTGGGACATATGCTGCCCATGAGACGAAACAGCCCTGTTCCGGCAGCACCAGCACACCGTCTGTGCGGCCCCGCTGCTGCACCAGCAGGCAGTCCCATACATCCCCGGCCCTGCATCGCCTTCCGTAGTCCTCAATGAATTTTCTGTCTGCCAGCATATCGGTAACAAAGTTTTCATAGTCGATCTTCGGAAGCTGCACTGCAGTCACGATGCTGTATGGCCGTTCCCGTTCTACGAGGACGCTCCACGAAGTAGGCATAGCCGTGCATATCCATCTCTATCTCTCCTGCGCAAGTATTATGTACTTAAATTAAGTACACTTTGCACATTCTAACATGTACTTGAAATAAACTCAAATTATCTTTTATCAAGTACAAAGAGGTTAGAGATATGGATATGCCGAAAAGAGAAAAGGACAAGCATCTTGGCTTGCGCATTGACAGTGAATTACACTATAAGCTGCATTATATTTCGCAGTATGAAGGTCGATCCGCCAATGGAGAAGTGATTTATCTGATCCGCAAAGCCATTGAAGATTTTGAAAAGCAGCACGGCAAGATTGAAATGCCGTAAAGACCACACCCTCAGTGACCGCTGCTATCGCGGATTTATCGATTTGCTACGGACCTGCGCTTACTTGCGTGCATAATGATGAATAAG